>NZ_JAUZUX010000001.1:0-445009 GCF_031844285.1 Enterobacter sp. BRE11 | reverse complement strand
CAAGCGGCAGAATTATTTCCGATGACAATGTCATCGGCGCGGATCGCCTGACGTTCGGCGCACAGGATTATTTAATTAGCGTGCCCGACGTTAACGGCAGCGGTAATAATCAGCTGCCGGTGTTTAATTCGGCGAATATCAGCGCGCTCGCCTCGGTGACGCCCGCCAGCGAACTGCCCAACTACTACAACGTCAACGGAGAGCAATATATTGATGCCCGTGTGGCGCAGGTAAGCAACGGCACCATTAACGTGAATATCGGCGTCGACGGCGCGGCGACCACCGCCGCCACCAACGGCTGGAGCATGGCGGCGAAGCAGAGCCAGCTGTTTACCGCCAGCGGCAGCGGGGTGATGAACTGGCAGTCGGCCAACCGCATCGCCTTTACCGGCTCCTATACCGAATACACCTATAACCTGGCCTGGTGGGTGGATAACGTCGCCCAGTACAGCGGCCCCTTCAGCGTGACCACGCTGGACGGCAACAGCCGGGAATTTAACGTCGCCAGCCTCGACGATCTGCGCCAGTACAACGACTGGCTGATTGCGCAGCTGCAGAGCGGCAACCTCAGCGCAGGCAGCTACAACGGCGAATTCAATAAGGCGCTGTCGCTCTACAGTGCGCCCATCGCCTATGTGATTGACGCCGATGAGTATTACGACGAGGTGACGCTGCCGGTGGGCGAACGAACGGTGCTGAGCGCCGACGGCCCAGGTGCCAGCGTTTCGGTGCAGAAGGGGGCCACGCTGGAGGTGGTCGACTCCGACGGCGGCGCGGTGCGCGCCACCAACGGGGCGAAGGCCACCATCGACGGCAAGCTGGCCGCCAGCGGATCGGCGGCCCATGAAAACACGGCGCTGCGGCTGGATGGCGCCAGCGGCGTCAATAACGGCGTCATCAACGGCGGCTTTTTCAATAACGCCGACGGCAGCGGCGTGGATGCGGCGACGCTCGGCTACAGCGGCACTGCGGTGCTGGCGACCGGCGGCAGCCGTTTCGTCAACAACGGCGTGCTGAATGACGCCACTACGCAGCCGGGCAGCGCGCTGCGGCTCAGCGACGCCCAGGGGATCAACAACGGCGTAATTAACCTCGGCGTAGCGGAGTCGAGCGGCAGCCACAGCAGCGCGGGCGTTTTGCTCGACACCAGCGGCGCCAGCTTTATTAACACCGCAGGCGGGGTAATCTACGTCGGCCGCGCGCCGCAGAACGCGAAAAGCGACGTCGTGGAGGATGTGGCGATTAACCAGAGCGGCGGCGTGAGCGCCATTGCGCAGCAGTTTAACTCTACCGCGATCAATGACGGGCGCATCGTGCTCGGCAGCAGGGTGCAGAACGCTGCCGCCATGCGCGTTGAGAACGGGCCGGAAGCGATCGCGCTTAACAACGGCACCCTCGATCTTAACGGTCGCGCGCAGTTTCGCCCGGCGGAAAGCGTCGGCCTGCTGGCGATCGATTCCGGCAGCGGCGGGCTGGTGGGCAACAACGGCACCATCAACCTTAACGGCGACGGCGGCACCGGCATCAAGGTCATCGCCCGTGACGGCCAGCGCGCCAGCGCCTTCTCCAGTGGGGCGATTAACGTGCCCGGCCGCGCCGATACGCTGAACGGCAGCTTCAACACCGCGGTGTGGGTTAACGGGCAGGGCAGCGGCAAGGCGTCCGCCACCCTGAGTGGCCCGATCGCCCTGCAGGGCAACGGCGCGGTCGGCATTCGCGCCGAGGGCAACGCCACGGTCGATCTCACCGCCGACGCGGTGCCGCAGCTCGGCGGCAGCGGAGAGTATCAGATGGGCTTCCTCGCCATCGGACCGAACGCCAGGATCAACCTGCCGCAGGCGGGCAACTACGCCACCGGCCCTGACGACTGGTACGCCACCATTTTCCGCTATCAGGATGGCGCGGACTTCGACGGTGCGGGCCTGACCCTCGCGCCGGGCGCGGCGTTCTCCACCGGCATCGAAGCGGTGGGCGAGGGCTCGGTGGTCAACACCCACGGCGCGATCTTCAACATCGGCAACACCTCCACCGGCCTGCGCATCGAGGGCGGCGCGCAGGGCACCATCGATGCGGCGACGCAGCTGAACCTCAACGTCGGCGGCGCGACGGCGGCGGTGGTGGATGGTAACTACTACAACCTGACGCGCTACATCACCAACAGCTTTGACCAGCCTTTCGCCTCGACGCTGGTCAACCATGCGAATATCAACGGTCAGGGCAACCAGCAGATCGGTTTGATCGCCCAGTATCGCGGCGCGCTGATCAATACCGGCGATATCAACTTGCGCGGCGAACAGAGCTACGGCATCCAGGCGCTCGTCAGCGGCCAGGCGGTCAACAGCGGAACTATCAGCGTCAGCGACGGCGCGATTGCGCTCTATGCGGCGAGCTATCCATTTGACTCCCCTGGCGGAGGCAGCGTGATCACCAGCAGCGGCGCGTTGAACGTGACGGCGGGCAGCGCGGACGGCTTTTTGCCCACCACCGGCCTGTATGCGATGGGCGGCGCAGCGCGCATCGAGCAGAATGGCGTTATCAACCTCTATGGCGGCAACACGCTGGCGGGCGAGGCGCTTTATGGCGGCGCGCTGGTGCTCGGTCAGCAGAGCAAGGTGGTGTTTCACGATCCCAACCAGACCGCTTATCGGGTGGTGGAGGGAGGCGGCACCATCTATGCGTACGGCAGCAATCAGGATGTCTCTACCGACGGCTCGACGCTCTACCAGCTGGGCGACGGCGCAATCCTCTCGCTGCAGCGGTTAGGGGAGATCACCCTGAGCGGTGCCAACACCACTGGGGTGAAAATGTCCGGCAGCGCCACGCTCTATGACAATGAAACCTACTTCGTTAACGGCAAGGGCGCGGTGGCGCTGCGCGCTTCCAGCGGCGCCTACGGCGATCTGGGCGACGTGTGGCTGAACGGCGACGATACCATCGGCGCAATCAGCGAAAACGGCGACGGCGCGGTATTTAGCAACCGCAACATCATCGGCAGCGGTAAAAACGTCACCGCGCTGCAGGCGTCCGGCGGCGCGACGGTGATGAACAACGGCACCATTATCCTTGACGGCGAGAACAGCACCGGCGCGCGGCTGCTGGACGGTGGCCGCCTGATCAACAACCTCTGGATCCACGTAGCGTCTGGCATTGGGATTGACGCCAGAGAAGGGGCAAGCCTTTATCAGCCCTACAACGGCACGGTGCAGGTAGATGGAGGCATTGCTGGCGCGCGCGTGGGAGAAAACGCCATCCTCAACATTGAGGGCGACCAGCTGTTCCGCAGCGGTATCTGGGTCAAAGGTGGGGCGGACGCGGTATTGCTGGATCGCGGCGCGGCGGGGCTGCAGGCGAGTGAAATTATCCTCAGCGCCGAGGGCGGCGGCAGCGCCATCAACAACCGCGCCGAAACCGCGAATATTGCGCTAAATAACGCCTACCTTATTCCTACTAACGGCGCGGGCATCCGCTCCGCCACGTCGTTCGACTACGGCGGCAAGGCGACGATTGACGTGCAGGGCAGCGGCGTCGGCTACCTGTTCCAGAACGAAGATGGCTCCGCCACCGCGAACGACCTGGTGGTGCCGCCAGGCTACGCGATTATCGTCAACGGCAGCGGTGACGGCATCCGCGCCAACACCACCGGCCGCGTCTTCTCCAACGGCTTTATCGCTATCGCCAATGAGAATGGCGGCTCGGCGATTGTCACCCGCACCGCCAGCGAGGTGATTAACCGTGGCTCGATTATCTCCTACAGCCGCGTCGCGCCGGTAATCGACCTGCGCGGCGGCCAGACGCTGTTTATCAACCAGGGCGATATCAGCGCGGAATACCCGGAAACGCCGATCGTGGCGGGCGGCGCGACCAATGATCGGCTCGCCTTTATCGGCGGCAGCGTGGTTGGCGAGGTCGATACCGGCAACGGCAGCGATACGCTGGCCGTCACCGGCGGCACCCTCAACGGTAGCCTTACCATGGGCAGCGGCGAGAACAACCAGGCGCTGATCGAGAACGTCAGCCTGGCGAATACCCGCCATATCACCACCGCGGGCGGCGTCGGCAGCACGCTCAGCTTCCGCAACATCGACGCCAGCGGCGGCTCCTTCAGCGGCGACGACCTCAGCAAAGGGGTTAACCTCGGCGCAGGCTGGAGCACGCTCAACTTCACCAAAACCCAGTGGACGCTGACCGATAACCTGAAGCTGGCGCACAGCACCATCAACATCGACCGCGACTCCACGCTGTTTGCCGGGAATAACGTCAACCCGCTGCTGGCGGGCGCCACCGACGACTCGCTGGTGGTGAACAACGCCGGTACGCTCGATCTGAGCAACGGCGGCGCGGCTAATAATTTGCTGACCATCGACGGCACGCTGGCGTCGCTCGGCGGCACGCTGCGGCTGGCGACGCGGCTGAGCGGCGCAGGCGGCCAGAGCGACGCGTTGCGGGTGAACGGCGACGTTACCGGCACCACGCTGATTGACGATCGTATTCTCGCCGGCAGCGCCGCGACGCAGAGCGACGCCAGCGGCGACGGCGCGATCGATCGCCGCGAAGGCGTCTCGCTGGCGCAGGTTTCCGGCAGCGCCAGCGCCGACAGCTTCGCGCTGCAGGGCGGCTATCTCGCCGCCGGGCCCTGGCAGTACGGGCTCTATGCGTTTGCGCCTGACGGCAGCGGCGCGGGCTGGGACTACCGGCTCGCTAACCGCTACGTGTGCGAGGACGGCACGCTGTGCCAGCCGCAGGCGGGAGGTGCTGCATCGCGCGCGGCGCGTCCGGCGCTGGCGCCGCAGGTGCCCTCCTATCTCTCTACGCCGGTCGGTCTCGCCTACTACACCCAGGCGATCACCGACGACCTGCATAAGCGCCTCGGCGAGCTGCGCGACGGCCAGCGCAGCGGCACGGGCGGCGAGCTGTTCCTGCGCTATCTCGGCTCGAACCTGACCTATCAGAGCAACCGCGACCTGAGCGACTACGGCTTTGACGCTGATATCGACTACAGCGCGGTGCAGCTCGGCGGCAACCTGCTGCAGCTGGACGGCGCGAGCGACAGCCTGCGCGGCGGCGTCGCCTATACGCGCGGCAATACGCGCATTCGCCCGCACGCGGCCGACGGCTACAGCGCTACCACCTTCGACAGCGACAGCGTCTCGTTCTACGGCACCTGGCAGCGCGACAGCGGCTTCTATCTGGACGGCTCGCTGAGCTGGAGCTGGCACCGCGGCGACACCGATATCGCGCGGCAAAAAGAGGTGGCGAAGCTGAAGGCTGACGGCTGGAGCGCCTCGCTGGAGTCGGGCTATCCGTTTGTTTTCGCCAACGGCCTGCGTCTTGAGCCGCAGGCGCAGCTGACCTGGATGCGTCTGAAGTTCGATGACGCCACCGATAAGGATGGCACCACCGTGAACTTCAACGACGACGACCAGACCATCGGCCGTCTCGGCGCGCGGCTGGATCGCACCTGGCAGGACGACGCGCAGCGTGACTATACCCCTTACCTGCGCGCCAGCTACTCCCACGGCTGGGGCGGCGGCTCGAAGGTCAACGTCGGCGCGGCGGGAAGCGACATTAGCCAGGATTTTGACAGCGGCAGGTTCGGGCAGATGTGGGACGTCGGCGTAGGCGGCACCACCCGCTTCCGCAACGACGTGTCGCTCTACGCCGAGGCGGACTACCGCAAGGAGATTGACGGCAACGGCGCGAAGGGGTGGCGCTATAACGCCGGGGTGCGCTGGACGTTTTGAGTGCGAATGGCAAACCGCACAGATGTTAAAGCGCGGGTGGGGCGGGACGAAGAGCAAAGCGTCCCGCGACAGGGATGTCGCGGGCCGAGCGCGCAGGGAAGCCTTGAGCGACTTTGCGATCGGGCCGTCCCACCCGCGCCGTGCCCGCAGAAGAAAAAGAAAGGGCCGCTGATGAGGCGGCCCTTGTTTTACAGACACATTGAGGGAGGAGCACTGATGCCGTCGCGCGTCGCGTCGCGGCGGCGTCAGATTTTTAGAACTGGTAGGTCACGCCCAGCGCAACCACGTCGTCGTTGTTCAGGCTCAGACGGTTGTCGTCGTCCAGCTGGTTGATTTTGTAATCCACGAACGCCGACATATTTTTGTTGAAGTAGTAGGTGGCGCCCACGTCGATATACTTCACCAGATCCGCGTCGCCGATACCGTTTTCGATATCTTTGCCTTTGGTCTGCACGTAGCCCAGTGACGGACGCAGGCCGAAATCAAACTGATACTGCGCCACCAGCTCGATGTTCTGCGCTTTATTCGCCGCGCCCGCTGCCGCCAGGCCCGTTGCGCGGTTGGTACCGCTAAACGGCGTCATGTTGCGCGTTTCGGTGTAGATCGCCGCCAGGTAGACGCTGTTGGCGTCATATTTCACGCCTGCGCCCCAGGAATCTGCCCGGTCGCCCTGACCGTAAACGCGCGCCTGCTGCTGGTTGGTGCGGTCGGAAGAGGTGATGGCTGACATCACGCTGATGCCGGTATCGCCGAGTGTGTAGCCCAGCGATGCGCCGTAGCCGTCGCCGTTCTGGCGGTTAATGTCGGTACGCGAGTTGGTGCCGTTGGCGTCGTTGCGGCCCTGGTACTGCAGCGCGAAGCGCAGGCCGTCAACCAGGCCGAAGAAGTTGTTGTTGCGATAGGTGGCTACGCCGGTGGCGCGCTGCGTCATATAGCTGTCAGCACGCGCGGTGCCGTCGCCGCCGAATTCCGGGAAGACGTCGGTCCAGGCTTCGACGTCATAGAGCACGCCGTAGTTGCGGCCGTAATCCACAGAGCCGTACTGACCAAACTTCAGGCCGGCAAAGCCCAGACGGGTTTTGTTGCCGTTGTTGGCATCGGAGCCTTCAGAGTTATTGACGTTATACTGATATTCCCACTGGCCGTAGCCGGTCATCAGGTCGTTGATCTGGGTCTGGCCTTTGAAGCCGATACGTACATAGGACTTATCCCCGTCCTGGCTGTCCGCGTCGCTCAGGTAGTGCATCGCTTTTACTTTGCCGTAGAAGTCCAGCTTATTGCCGTCTTTGTTATACACTTCCGCCGCGTGAGCAGCAGAGGTCAGCGCCAGAGCAGAGACGACGAGTGCCAGTGTACTTTTCTTCATTTGCTATCAATCCCGATGAGTAAAATGTGTTATGCCCCTGAAAAGGGCTGATAAAACAGGGGACGTTTTACCGTCTGGAGATGAACGTTTTATGACATTTTTTCTGACTTCTTGTGATATGCGAACTTTTGGTCTACCCGCTTGTCTCGGGTTTTTCGTGCTTTTCCCCGGCGGAGAGTTGGCTTCGCTTCCTACTCCTGATAAAAAGTTCCTTCGCAGAAATTTTTTTATTTTTTAACGTAAACGGCAGGAAATATGAGCGGCAGTCAGACCCTGGTGGTCAAATTGGGGACCAGCGTCCTTACCGGCGGTTCGCGCCGGTTGAATCGGGCGCATATGGTGGAGCTGGTTCGTCAGTGCGCGCAGCAGCACGCAGCCGGCCATCGCATTGTGATCGTCACCTCCGGCGCAATGGCCGCCGGGCGCGAACACCTGGGTTACCCGGAACTGCCCCCTACCATCGCCTCAAAGCAGCTGCTGGCTGCGGTGGGGCAGAGCCGTTTAATTCAGCTGTGGGAACAGCTGTTCTCTATCTACGGCATTCATATCGGCCAGATGCTGCTGACCCGCGCGGATATGGAGGATCGCGAGCGTTTCCTCAACGCCCGCGACACCCTGCGCGCGCTGCTGGATAACCATATCGTGCCGGTGATCAACGAAAACGACGCGGTGGCCACCGCAGAGATTAAAGTCGGCGATAACGATAACCTGTCGGCGCTGGCGGCAATGCTGGGCGGCGCTGACAAGCTGCTGCTGCTCACCGATCAGCAGGGGCTTTATACCGCCGATCCGCGCAGCAATCCGCAGGCGGAGCTGATTGCCGACGTGCATGAAATCGACGACGCGCTGCGCGCGCTGGCGGGCGACAGCGTCTCCGGCCTGGGCACTGGCGGCATGTCCACCAAGCTGCAGGCGGCAGACGTCGCCTGTCGCGCTGGCATCGACACCATTATTGCCGCGGGCAGCCGTCCCGGCGTGATCGCCGACGTGATCGCCGGCAAGCCGGTCGGCACGCGCTTTCACGCCATGCAGACGCCGCTGGAGAACCGCAAGCGCTGGATCTTCGGCGCGCCCCCGGCCGGTGAGATCACCGTGGACGACGGCGCGCTGGCGGCGATGCTGGAGCGCGGCAGCTCGCTGCTGCCGAAGGGCATCCGCGAGGTGCGCGGTAACTTTTCGCGCGGCGAGGTAATCCGCATTCGCAGCCTGCAAGGCCGTGATATTGCGCACGGCGTCTCGCGCTACAACAGCGATGCGCTGCGCATCATCGCTGGCCACCACAGCCAGCAGATCGGGGAGATCCTCGGCTACGAATATGGCCCGGTGGCCGTACATCGCGACGACATGATCGTCAGTTAAGGAGCGGTCAAATGCTTGAAGAAATGGGAAAAGCGGCGCGCGCCGCCGCATATAAGCTGGCCGATCTGTCGACCGCTGAGAAAAACCAGGTGCTGCTGGCGATCGCCGACCGTCTCGACGCGGAGCGCGAGGCGATTCTGGCGGCCAACGAGCAGGATCTCGCCGATGCGCGCGCCAGCGGCATGAGCGCCGCGCTGCTCGATCGCCTGATGCTCAACCCGCAGCGCCTGAGCGCTATCGCCGACGACGTGCGCAAGGTGTGCCAGCTCGCCGATCCGGTCGGCCAGCTGATCGACGGCGGCCAGCTCGACAGCGGGCTGCGTATCGAACGTCGCCGCGTGCCGCTCGGCGTGGTCGGGGTGATCTATGAAGCGCGCCCCAACGTCACGGTGGATGTCGCCAGCCTCTGCCTGAAAACCGGCAACGCGTCGATTCTGCGCGGCGGAAAAGAGACGTGGCGCACCAACGCCGCCACGGTGCGCGTGATCCAGAACGCGCTGCAGGCGTTCGGGCTGCCGGCGGCGGCGGTGCAGGCGATTGAAAACCCAGATCGCGAACTGGTGAATCAGCTGCTGAAGCTCGATCGCTACGTCGATATGCTGATCCCGCGCGGCGGCGCCGGCCTGCACAAGCTGTGCCGCGAAAACTCCACCATTCCGGTGATCACCGGCGGCATCGGCGTCTGCCATATCTATCTTGATGAGACCATGGAGGTCGCGCCCGCGCTGGAGGTGATCGTCAACGCGAAAAAACAGCGCCCCAGCGCCTGCAACTCGCTGGAAACCCTGCTGATCCACCGCGCCGCCGCCGATCGCTTCCTGCCCGCGTTTACCGCGCGTATGGCGCAGGAGGGGATCCCACTGCACGCCGACGAAAATCTGCTGGCGCGGCTGCAGGAGAGCCCCGCCAGCGTCACGCCGATTGAGCAGGGCGACTACGATGACGAGTGGCTATCGCTCGACCTTAACGTGAAGCTGGTGGATAACATGGACGCGGCTATCGACCATATCCGTATGCACGGCACCCAGCATTCCGACGCCATCCTGACGCGCAGCACGCAGAACGCCAGTCGCTTTGTGAAACAGGTCGACTCCTCGGCGGTGTACGTCAACGCCAGCACGCGTTTTACCGACGGCGGTCAGTTCGGTCTCGGCGCGGAGGTGGCGGTGAGCACGCAGAAGCTCCATGCGCGCGGCCCGATGGGGCTGGAGGCGCTGACGACCTACAAATGGGTCGCGTGGGGCGACGATACGCTGCGCCCCTGATTGCGAATTTATTTAACAAAAAGGGTGTCCAGAGCGGGCGCCCTTTTTTTTACCCCCTGTTTTTCGATCCAGTTAAATTTGGAGTTTTCAGGTGCGACTTTCAGCGCGTCTGAACGCTACTTTTTTTTCAACAAAGTGGCTGTCTGTTTTTTGCCCGTTTTTCTACGGAACATTCCTGAAAGCCGCGCCGCAACGGGGCAAGGCGCGATTGAGACTGGTTGCCCAGAGCGTCAGGAGGATAATGATAATTAGCGTTGCTTTACAAAAGCAATTGGGTAGCAAACGGACGGTAATATAAAATGAACTGGTAGCAATAATGAAAATAACATCCAGTATCTCCTCTATGGCAGATTATTAACTAATGGTTAAAAAAGAGAGTACGAGACAAGCTTTCACTGCCAGGCTGATTGCCGCATGCGAAAGTGCGGGAATTGTCGGACATGGACGAAATAAACAGGTTGCCAAAGCGTTACAGCAGCTGGGGTGCAAAATATCGACGCCGGGCGTGTGGAAGTGGTTCAACGCGCAGTCCGTGCCGGATGATAATAATTTGCTGGCGCTAAGCCGCCTGCTGGGCGTACGGGTTGAATGGCTGCAGTACGGGATGGAAAAGCCCGCCGAATCGCTGTCGCTCGACAGCCTGAAGGCGCAGCGCAACGTCTTTCGTATCGAAAGCCTTGATATTGGGCAGAAGTCAGCATCGGGGCTGCACGCGCGCGATGAGTTTGTTGAGACCATCCATGCCATTGAATATGGCATGGATGAGGCGCGCGTGCTGTTCAACGGCCGTCCAGCAGAGAACATTCGGTTGATAGCGATCAACAGTGACTCAATGGTAGAGACCTTCGCACCGCGCGATCAGCTGTTCGTGGACATCAGCGTGAAGTTTTTCGACGGGGATGGCATCTACATTTTCACCCTCGATAACCAGCTCTACCTCAAGCGTTTGCAGCTTCAGCATAAAAAAATTGCTGTTATTTCAGATAATAAGCGCTATGAAACCTGGTATCTTAATCGGGAGGACGTCGACAGTATGCAGGTCATGGCCAAGGTGATCCTGAGCCAGGCGCGGAACTATCAGCTGCTGGGTTAACCTTTGGTTAAAATCTGTGCGTCTGCAACCTGCTGAAAAAAATAATTCAGCAGAATTCAAAAATTTAACCAATGGTAAATAAAAAATTAACTGTTGGTGTTTGATAAAGCATAAGAACAGGTTAATAATTTGAGCGTGGACCAACGAAGCCCTTCTCTCACGGAGTGAGCCGCTCTTAAACAATCGAGGCGCTGCACAAGCGCGAATCAAACCATCCAAAGTCAGTGAACTTTGGGATGGGGTGGATGCGCACATGCAGCGTCGTCAGATGCCGCCTTTTTCTCCCAACTCGCGCTTAGCCTGGCTGTTATTACAGCCGGGGCATTGCGCTGTGAGCGGAAAACGCGGCATCCGGGACGGTTCGGCTTGCCGAAAACCCATGCCTGCCACCCCATCGCCAAAGACTCATTCACAGGAGGAGTTATGGCGATAATACACTATGGCAAAAGCGTCTTTGTAGGTAATGCCCGCACCCGCAGGCATCGGCGGCGCCAGCCGCTCAGTCGACTCAAGCTCAGCATCGATCAGGCGCTGGGTTGCGAACCCGAAAATCCCCCGTTACGTCACGCCGAGCGCATCGCACAGCGTCCTGTGACCTCGCGTGTTGAGCGGGCGATTGCCCCGACGCCCGTTAACCATTCTGAGACCGCCAGCTTCGATAACTGCTGTTTGCCGCATGTGCATCTCTATGCCGTGCGCTAAATCTGCTCTCTATCCGCCTGTACCGCTGTATCTCATCTTTTCTCCCGTTTTACCTGGACGGGAATTCTCCTCGTACTGTTTAGTCCTGCTGCTGCTTTCACCGGCAGTTTTGCTGGGGTTATTCCTGGCACTGATCAGTGCGATTTAACTGTTGTTGTCGCATGGAGAACATCTTTCCATGCCCGGAAATGAGGAATGGTCATGAGCCAGATTATTGAGATTCTCAATTTTGAAGAGGGTTACGTCGAAGCGCCTTACCTCGACACGCAGGGCTTCCCTACCGTGGCGGGGGGCATACGTATCGGCCCGAAAGGCGCGTCGCTCAATAACTATGTGTTTCGCGTGCCGCGCCAGGTCGGCGACGTCTGGAAGAAGTGCATTATCGAGGGCAAAGCCCAACAGATGCAGGGCGCGCCGCTGCTGAAGCAGGCGCTGGCGAAGTGCAACGACGCGCGCAGCGATGTGCTTTACAGCATGGCCTATCAGCTCGGCGTCGACGGACTCGCCCTGTTTAAAAACATGCTGACCGCCGTGGCGGCCGAGGATTACGACAGCGCGGCCAACGCCATGCTTAACAGCCTGTGGGCGCGCCAGACGCCGGGACGCGCCCGTCGTCATGCCGAAGTGATGCGCAGCGGCACCTACGACGTCTACAGGGGGCTGCTATGAGATGGCTCTTTTTTATCATCGCCGTGCTGATGGTGGTAATCGTGCTGCTGATTATGCAGCGCTTTACCACGCTGGAGTTCGTGACGCATGCGCGCCTGCTGTTTAAAACCTGGTCGGTCTGGCTGGCGTCGCTCGGGTCAATGCTCAGCGCCTGGGTGCAATCTTTCCCCGCCGCCTCGGTGGATGCCTGGAACACCCTGCCGGAAGACGTGAAAGCCATTCTGCCCCACAACTACCTCGGCCTGATCGGCGCCTTTATGGTGGCGATGGGCGTGATCGCGCAGTTTGTGCGGCAGAAAAATCTGGTGCAGCAGAAGCAGCAGCTGGAGGCGAAAAAATCATGAGTCTGTTTACCGCACTGCTTAGCGGCGGCTGGCACTGGCTCGCCGTCATCGGCGCGCTGATCGCCGCGCTGGGCGCCAGCTACTTCGGCGGCAAAAAGATCGGCAAGGTGCAGCAGCAGGCCGAAGCCGATACGAAGAGCGCGCAGAAAGAGGCGGCGCAAACTGCCGCCGTCGCGAAACAGCAACAACAGCATCGCGAGGAGGCGACCCGTGTTAGCACCGAGAACAGCAATCTTGATGACGCTGCTGCTCGCGACAAGCTGCAGCAGTCGAAATACAACAAGCCCTGAGCCCACGGCCATTACCGATTCGGCCTGCGTGCTTTTTTCCCCGATTTACACCCACGGCGACGATGCGCAGCGTATGGACGTTCGCACCGTTCGCGCCATCAATACCCACAACGACATGTGGGATCGGCTTTGCGGCCATCCGGCCAAACCCTAATTAACGACGTGCTTTAGTACCCAAAAATCCTGAGGAGGATACCATGATCGAAGTGAACTCATATGCTGAACTGCGTACCACCAAACCTGCAGCCTCAGGCCAGGTCGCCAGCCTGAACCGCTACTACGACAAGGATTCCACCTTCCGTGGCGGCGGCGATTTTGTCGGCTATCTCGGCACCACTACGCTGAAAGATGACGGCGGCACCATTGCGGTTGGCGACGGTTTCTACTGGAAGCGCACCATCAACGATCCCACCGAGCTGAACGTACTGCACTTCGGGGCGAAAGGGGACGGCTACGCCGACGATACCGAAGCCTTTATGCGCATGTACAACTGGACCAAGGCCTGGAACGCCAACTGCGTCGCGATACCGGTGCGTTTTCCCGGCGGGAAATTCCTGATCAAGCCGATCGATCTCAGCGCCGCAGAATCGACCTTCTTTGGTCTGCTCGGTGATGATACGCCGCTGGGCTCGCTGCCGCGCACCACCATCATCTCCGATAAAAGCAATACGCCGGTGTTTAAGGTAAAAGCGCGCCGCACGGTGATCACAGGGATGGCGTGGAACGGCCAGGCGAGCGCCGATACGGTGAAAAATACCGGCACCATCACCCCCGACCTGGTGAGCAACAATCAGCCGTTCTTCGAGAACACCTGTATCGAGGGTGAAACGGTGAATATTCACTGCTTCCGCGCGCAGAACACCGGCGGCACGGTGTTCAAGCTGCTGGATACGCTCGACAGTAAGTTCGACCAGATCTATACCCTCTACACCTATTCGCGCGTGTTTGATGTAGGCTGGTCAAACTCACCGCGCGGCGTCTGGGATCACTCAACGGCGATCGAGCTGAGCAACGCCAACTTCCAGACCGGCTATGGCGACGCCACGCTCTATATGCCGCGCGTCACCCAGGGGATTATGCGCAACGTCTGGATTGAACATACGCGCAACCCGGGCGATCTCTCCGACGGCGGCTGGACCATCGACACGCTGAACATTGAGGATTGCGGCAGCCCGTTCAATCTGAACAATGCGCGCGTGGTGATGCGTCAGATCGGCCTGCAGTCCGGGGCGAGGATCTCTCAGGACGCCGCCAGCGGCCGCTGGCTCTCTACCTTCGAGTATGGTTATCGCCGTGATGAAAACCACGGCACCTTTATGACCGGCTCGCTGCGGGTAGGGTACTTCAGCGGTTATAAGGTCACCAACAATACCGCTACCGATAACTGGTATCGCCTCGGTCAGTTCTTTTTCCCCAACGCTAACCAGCAGTGGGTTATCGAGATGATCGGCAAAGGCGACGCCACCTCGCCATCCACCACCGCCGCTTCGCCGGTGAACATGGTGGGCACCGGTAAAACCATCATTAACCTGCAGCGGCTGGAAACCGTCTGGGCCGACGCCCACCATATGGGGCAGCCGGCGGTGCTGGATATCCGCTACAACCGCGTCGGCACCACCTACGCGATGGTCTGGGTAAAGCTGGCGGCAAACAGTGGGGACACCATGTTCAACCTGAAATGTACCGGCCCGACGCGCTTCGATGCCGGTTCATGCTCGCTGTTCCAGTCTGATATGTCGATGGTAACGGATACCACCAAAATGGGGACGCTGAAGCCGGCAGCGCGCTTTGGCCTGCACAATGGAGTGGCGGGTATCGGCGCTAACGAGAAAGGCGTAGTCACGCTCGCGACGACCGCGGGTACGCCGACAAACAAAACCACGCCCTCGGGCTTTGTGCTGATCAATATCAATGGTACCGACCGCAAGGTTCCTTATTACGATTGATGAGAGGCACTTTTTGGCGAGGCTCCGGCCTCGCCTTTTTTTTTGTTTTTGGCCCGGTAAGCGCACAGGGAAAGGCGGCTGCCGTGCTCTTTTCGTTCTCAGATGACGAGAAAAGCAGCATCCGCGCGCGGCGGCTCTTGACGGAAGTGTCGCTTTTTTCTAACTTAATGCCCCGTAGTTCTCACCTCCATGCCGGTGTAGCTCAGTTGGTAGAGCAGCGCATTCGTAATGCGAAGGTCGCAGGTTCGACTCCTGTTTCCGGCACCAGTTGTTTCAAGACTGTCGCGCTAATCCCTCTCTTTTTCCATTTTGTGGAACAGATTTGGCACCGCAGCGGTTCCGTCAAATTTCCTCCAGACAACGCAAGTTCACCGGCTTGTTCTTATGGTTAGCTTAACTGTCATTCTCTTTGCAAACGCTTAACATTACGTGCCTGTGAAATGTGCTTAATATCAATTACATGGCATTGATCGGGCAAGGTGAGATGATTTTTTGTTTGCTATTAAGTAGCGCGCTATATATATTCCCCTCATCCCGAATGTGCCGCAGTGCAGTAAAGGCGATGCATTTAAGTAGTGTGCGATTTAATAGCGATTAAACACAAGGAGTCCTCCTATGACCATTAAGCAGACCGTTTTAGCGCTGGCGCTGGCCGCCGCGTCCGCCAATAGCTTCGCCGACGCGCCGCAGCCGGAGCGCCACGTACAGACTTTTTTAAACGCGCTGAACAGCAGCGGCGGCAAACCTATTGAGCAGCTCTCGCCGCAGGCGGCGCGCGAGGTGCTGATCGGCGCGCAAAAGGGGGCGACGCTGCCTGAGGCTGAGGTGACGGAAAAAACCATTGAGGTGAACGGCCAGCCTTTAAAACTGAATATCGTTAAGCCCAAAGGGGCGCAGGGCACGCTGCCGGTGTTTATGTTCTTTCACGGCGGCGGCTGGGTATTAGGGGATTTTCAGACCCATGAACGCCTGGTGCGCGACCTGGTGGTAGCGTCGGGCGCCGCCGCGGTCTTCGTGAACTACACGCCGTCGCCGGAAGCGCACTATCCCGTTGCCATCAACCAGGCCTACGCCGCGACCCGCTGGGTGGCGGAGCACGGCGCCGAGATTGGCGTAGACGGCAAGCGCCTGGCGCTGGCGGGCAACAGCGTCGGCGGCAACATGGTGGCGGCGGTGGCGCTGCAGGCGAAGCAGCAGCATACCCCGGCGATTCGCTATGAGGTCATGCTGTGGCCGGTGACCGACGCGCGCTTCGATACCGGCTCCTATCAGCAGTTCCAGAAGGGCTATTTCCTGACGCGCAATATGATGAAATGGTTCTGGGATAACTACACCACCAAAGCTGGCGACCGTAACAATATTTTGGCGTCGCCGCTGCGCGCAACCCGCGAACAGCTGCAGGGACTGCCGCCTACCTTAATTCAGACCGCCGAGCTGGATGTGCTGCGCGATGAAGGCGAGGCCTTTGGCCGCAAGCTGGACGCGGCGGGCGTTGACGTCACGGTCACGCGCTATAACGGTCTGATCCACGACTACGGCCTGCTGAACGGGCTGAGCGACGTGCCGGCGGTGCGTAGTGCGCTGCGCCAGGCGGCCGATGGGCTGAAAACGCACCTGAACTGATGCTGCGCCAGGCGAAACGCCTGGCTTTTTTCCCTTTGCCGCAGCACAAAAAAAGTATGGCATTCGCCTCCTGCCAGGTTAAATTTGCAAAATCATACGGTTAATCTACTCACTACGGCAGGATACGGAGATGTTTGCAAAGCACTATGAGGTTGATGAAAAGCATATCGATTTCCAGGGCATCGTCGATGGCCTCTACTATCCGTTCTATATGGAATGGGCGCGCCATGCCTATATGCGTGAAGCGCTGGGCATCGACATTGAAGAGGAGTTCAAACAGGGACGCCTGTATATGGTGCTGGAATATTCGCTGCGCTTCCGTAAAAGCCTGCAAAAGGGCGACCGCCTGGAGGTGACCTGCGCGCTGGAGAAAAATGACAAGCGCAACCGGGTCAACTTCGTGCAGCAGATCAAGGTCGACGGCGTTATTTATGCTGAGGCGACCTTTGTCTGCACCTGTCTCAGCAACGGCAGGCCCAGCATGCCCGATGCGGTGATAAATGCGCTGAATGCGCTTTAACCTGGTGTATGAAGGGCGTAAGCCAGCCCTTCATCGCTTTGCGCGACGGTCGTGCCTGGTTTTCCTCTGCCCTGACGCCTCGCTCAATTCTTAGTTCAATCAGCAAAATTTACGCGATCTGCGTCACGTTAACAGCCTTAATTTTTCCCCTCTTTTTTCCCCGTTTTTTCACATCAGCATTGTTTAACCTGGCGCTATGCGCTGAAGATATATTGTTATTACCCTTAAGAGAGCATAATTAACCGCTGATAAATAGCGACGCTTTCGAGAAATAAAAATTATTAAGCGCGGCTAACAGGCTTTGGCATCGCATTTTGCGATGCCATGAAAGCACTACGATTTTTATTTTTATCTACCAGGGTAATTCCTAATGGATAAGCTTTTCCTGACGTCATCGAAGCGCGATTTTTATTCGAGGTGTTCCCGCCTTTTAATGGTTCATGTACTGAAAGGCCGTCGATGTCACAGATAAGCGTAATGCCTGCTTATCCATTAATTCTGATGGATAAGCAGAGCGCCTGTGCGGAAATTCCGGTTTAGCGCTCATCCCATTGACGCAATAAAAGCACCACGTAATATCTCTTCATTCAATCCTGATTTTTTCTGTAGTCGCACAACACTTATCCGGGAAAAAAACAAAAACGCTGACGTGAGCCCGGCACTAAAATTTTATTGCAGTTATTGCCGCGCTTTTTAGCGCGGAGGTAAAAACATGTCCAGAGGATCTATGGTGACGCTCAGCAACCCGTTAATTAGCGTAATTGTGCCGGTCTATAATGCCGAAAATTCGATTATTCGCTGCGTTGAAAGCGTGCTGGCGCAGTCGGTGCCGCACCTTGAGCTCATTCTGGTGGACGACGGGTCAACCGACAGCTCGCCGCTAATGCTGGAGAGCTGGAGCGACCATCCTCAGGTGCGCGTGATCACCCAGCAGAACGCTGGCGTTTCGGCGGCGCGTAATGCCGGTATTGCCGCCTCGCGCGGCGCCTATTTGCGCTTCGTCGATGCAGATGACTTTCTGCCCGCCAATGCGCTAAGCCTCTGCCTGGCACTGATGAATGAGGAGGTCGGCCTGATTGTCGGCGAGTCGCAGCACTTTACGCCACAGGGCGAGCCGATTGCGCGCGCCTTTCCGCCTGAGGCGCAGCGCGTGCTCAGCGCCAGCGACGCGGTCAACGATCTGCTCTATTTCCATCCGCGCCACGGTATCTGCGACAAACTCTTCAATGGCGAGCTGATCCGCGCGCATCAGCTGCGCTTTAACGAACAGATCGCCAATTTTGAGGATCTGCTGTTTGTGATGCAGTATCTCAGCCTGCTCAGCACGCAGCAGGTCATCTGCATCAACAGCGTGATTTATCACTACGTGGAGTCAGAGAACTCGGCGACGCGCTCGTCGGTGCGCGAAAAGCATTTCTCCTTCGCCCGTTCATTTAGCGAGATGCAGCGGCTGCTGTCGCGCAGCAACGATAAGTTTTTCTATTTTCTGCTGCTAAAGGTCTCTTCTGCCTATTTATATAAGGCTATCGCCTCCGGCGAATTTAACGCCGCTTTTATCAACGACCATATTCGGCGCTATCGCAAGGCCTTTAAAGCCTATCTCTCTTCCGGCGTCATCGTTAACGGCTGGAGTCTCTACTTCACGCTCTTTTTTTGCTCGCCGCGCCTGGTTTCGCAACTGCGCAAGCTGGCACAAAGCGGGAGGCGCGAAGGATAACCATGAAAGATAAACTCAAAAACTCGATGTGGATGATCGCCGAAAAGATCATCGCGGTCTTCGGCCTGATTTTCGTCACCTCGTTTGTGGCGAAATATGTCGGCCCGACCACCTTCGGCATTATTTCCATTTCGCTGCTGGTGTTTCAGTTTTTGCAGACCGTGGCCTATATGGGCAGCGATGTTATCCTGCTGAAACGGCTGTCTCAGAATAAGGCCTCTGGCATCAGGCTGATGATCGCCGCCTCGGTGCTGATCGTCACGCTCTACCTGGCGCTGGCGTCGGTCGGGATGGCGATTATGCACGAAGAGATGAGCTCTCAGGCGCAGATCTTTATTATCGCCGCGGCCATCGCCTGCCTCTTTTCCGCCATCGACCTGGTGAACGTATTTAACGAGGCGATGCTGAATGCGAAGCTGAACGTTATCGCCAACGTTATCGGCTTAACCATCAGTTTGACGATACGCTTCGTCATCTCCAGCTGGGGGCTCGATCCCGCCTGGCTGGCGCTGCCGATCGTACTGGCGACCTTTATTCCCTTCGTGATTAAGCTGGCGCTGTTCCGCCGCTACGAAGGCGCGATGCGCATGCCCAAACGTAAACAGCTGAAAGCCTATTCGCGCTATATGCTGGCCTCAGGCGGCACGCTGATCTTCTCGGTGATCGCCGTGGCGCTCTATACGCGCCTTAACCAGTTCAGCGTCAGCTATTTTCTCGGCGTAAAAGAGGCGGGCGTCTTTTCCGTGGCCTTAACCCTCTCCGGCGCTTGGGTCTTTTTGCCCAATGCGCTGCTGGCCTCCTTCTATCCGGCCTTTTTCTCAGAGCGCGATCCGACACGCGCCATCATTAAAATCCAGCAGTTGCATCTGCTGGTGGTGGGCGTTTCGGCACTGGTCATTGCTGCCGTCGCGCTGCTGGCGCCGCCCTTTATTCACTACTTTTACGGCCCGGCCTATCAGGACGCGGTCGCGCCCACGGTCTGGCTCTGCCTGGGGGCAATGTTCGGCCTGCTGAGCAGCGTCATGGATCGCTTTATTATCAAATACAACGGCTACGCCTATCTGGTGAAAAAAACGTTTTTTGTACTGCTGATTTGCCTGGTTTCTTCCGTCGTGCTGGTACCGCTCTATGGGCTCACCGGCGCGGCCTTTAGCGTGATTTTGACCGAGCTGCTCTCTTTTACGCTGTTGAATTACTTTTTTGCCGCTCAACCGATGTTCACTATTCATCGCTCTTTTTTCAGTCCAAAAAAAATATGGTTTTTATTAAACGACGCCAAGACCCTCAGATAGTTAAGAGGAATGAAAAATGATTCCAGCACCAAAGTTCAGCATTATTATTCCCGCGTGGAATGCGCAAAAAACATTGAGAAGAACCTTGATCAGTGTGCTGCAGCAAACCTGCGATGATTATGAAGTGATCGTGGTTAATGACGGCAGCACCGACGGCACCGCCGCGCTGTTGGAGGAGTTTAGCTACCAGCCGACCATCCGCGTTATCAACCAGCCAAACGGCGGCGTCAGCGCGGCGCGCAATCGCGCGCTGAAGCAGGCGCAAGGGGATTTTATTATTTTCCTCGATGCTGATGACTGGGTGGAAGAGACGTTTCTCGCCAGCTTTCAGCAGTCGCTGGATAGCAGCCACGGCCGGCCGGTCGATCTTATCGTCGGCAACCTGGTGGATGACCGCATCGGCAGTATTCGCAAATATGGCTATTTTACGATGCAGGAGATGCCTTATCTGCTGGGCGAGCTGGAGATGAGCGACAATATCGGCTATCTGCACAACAAGTGCTACAGCCGACGGGTGATTGAGGTGAACAATCTCTATTTCCTTGAGGGGATCTCCATGAGCGAGGATCTGCTGTTCAACCTCAAATATTTCTACAACATCAGCAACTGTATGGTCATCGACAGCGCCGCCTATCACTATGAAAACGTGATGGATTCGCTGTCAAAAAAGCGCGTGCAGTACAATGAGCTTAAGGCGCGTAAGCAGTTTCTGACCGGGCTTTACGACACCATCATGAGTAAATATACGCATCGCGATCTCGACCACTTTCTCAAAGGGGTGTCGAAACGGGTGCTGGCGCTGGATATGCAGATTGTGACATCCATGTATTACGATTCCTTTACGCACAACGAAATCTCGCGCGAAATAAACGAGATCAAGCGCGGCAAATATTCGAAAGGAATTTTTATTCTGCTGAACCGCAATGAAAAGCTGAAGTATATCATTATGAATTTCAACAGCTTTGCGGCTTACTACTGCCTTTACGCCCTGTATAAGGCGCGTGCATTTTAATGGATGTATTTCATCCGCTACACATCACCAGGTTTGACGTTTCTGTGGTTTAGCCGCGTTAATCACATCGGACGACCTTTTCAGGTCGCCCGATGCTGAACGGCTGATTACGCCGGGCGCAGCGCGCCGGTTTTAAACACGCTCATCGCCTGCGCCATGCGCTCTGCCTGATCCTGCAGCGCCTGCGACGCGGCGGAGGCTTCCTGTACCAGCGCGGCGTTCTGCTGCGTTACCGCTTCCATCTGGGTAATCGCCATATTGATCTCGCTGATGCCGGTGCTCTGCTCGCTGCTGGCAATGGTGATTTCACTCATAATACCGGCCACGCTCTTCACGCTGTTGACCACCTCGCCGATGGTTGATCCGGCATGGGAAACCAGCTTGCTGCCTTCCTCTGCTTTGGCCACCGAATCTTCAATCAGCAGCTTGATCTCTTTTGCCGCTGACGCCGAGCGCTGCGCCAGATTGCGCACTTCGCTCGCCACCACGGCGAAGCCGCGTCCCTGTTCGCCCGCGCGCGCCGCTTCGACGGCGGCGTTAAGCGAAAGAATGTTGGTCTGGAAGGCGATAGAGTCGATGACGCTGATGATATCGACGATTTTTTTGGACGAGAGCGCAATCGCCTCCATCTTCTCAATCACCTGTTCCATCACCATGCCGCCTTCGCGCGCTACCGCTGAGGTGCTCGCCACCAGCTGATTGGCTTCGCGCGCGTTGTCGGCGTTGTGCTTCACGGTTGAGGTCATCTGCTCCATCGCCGAGGCGGTCTCCTCCAGCGAGCTGGCCTGCTGCTCGGTGCGGGTGGAGAGGTCCAGGTTACCGCTGGAGATCTGATTCGAGGCGACGGCGATGGTGTCGGAGCCGGTGCGCACTTCGGTCACAATGCTCAGCAGGTTGTCGTTCATCTGCTGCAGCGCGCGCATTAGCACGCCGGTTTCGTCGCGGCTGTGGATGGTGATTTTCGAGCCCAGATCGCCGGCGGCGACGCGTTCGGCGACGCCGACCGCTTCGGTCAACGGACGCACGATGGAGCGCGTCAGATAGACGCCCAGCAGGATAGAGGCGATAATCGCCAGCGCGGCGCACACCAGCGTAATCATAATTGCCGTGCTGGCGGCGCTGACAATGCTCTGGCCTTCGCCACGCAGCTGTGAATCCTGCGAGTTGGCGAATTTCTCCGCGCCCTCAAGGAAGGCATTCTGGCTTGGCGTCATGGTTTTCAGCGCGTAGACGCCGGCCCCTTCAAAATCGCCAGCTTTGACCAGCGCAATCAGCGCGTTTTTCGCCGTTTCAAACTGCTGGCCCGCCTCGATCAGCCCCTGTATTTTCTTTTTGCCGACGGCAGTGACCTGGATGGCGGCGATGCGGTTCATCGCGGTGTTGGTGCGCTGGGTCGCTTCATCCAGCTGGCCGTAACGCTTGATGTTCCGGTCAGGATGCGCAGTGTCGATCACCAGACCACGCAGGTATTTAATCTGATCGTTGACGCCGTCGCGCACGTCGAAGGCGAGGCGCACTTTGACATAGCGGTCATCGACGATAGCGGAAATGCCGCTGTTGATGCTCTGAATTTTGCTGACGGTCGTCACGCCGATGATCACCATCAGCGCCACCACAATGCCGAAGGCGACGCCGAGCCGGACGCCGACCTTCATATTTTTTAGACTCCACATCTCTGTTCTCCCGCGATTACATCAAATGTTGCTGCTGCAATAGTTAAGTTTTTTAACGCCTGTGCGTGACCAGCCCAGGCCGCCCAATAACGGTTAAAAATGAGAGCTGGCGCACAGGTTATCGGATGTTTCTGTTTTGACTTTAATTTTTTCCAGGCAATTTCTGCCTGCCTGAACGACGCAAGGGGGGAGCTGAACGGCAACCATAAGCTGCGAAGGCGGCACGCTACGATCAGATTAACCAGGCTAAGCAATTGAATAACGGCGGTTAGCGAGCAGATGAGCAGGGCGGCAAGAGGAGAAGGCAACCGCGGCAGAAGAGGCGATAAGCGGGCAGCAGAAAAGGAACACGCGACGTTGCGTCGCGTGTTGCGGGCGCATCAGGGGGCTTTTTCCAGCACGCTGTGGATCACGGAGGAGAGCTCGTTGATTTCGAATTTAGCGACGTAGCCGTCGGCGCCGACCTTGCGCACATGATCTTCGTTGGCGCTGCCGGAAAGCGAAGAGTGGATCACCACCGGAATACGCTTCAGGCTCTCTTCGCGCTTGATATTGCGCGTGAGGGTAAAACCGTCCATCTCCGGCATTTCGAGATCGGTCAGCACCAGCGCGATTTTGTCGTGGATCGACTCGCCCGCCGCCTGCGCAGCGTCGTTCATCTCTTTGATCTTCAGCCAGGCTTCAAGCCCGGTGTTGTGCATCAGCGCCGGGATGCCCATGCTCTTCAGGCCCTGCTCCAGCAGCTGACGCGCCACTTTAGAATCTTCCGCCACGATGGCGACCGCGCCGGGCTTGAGTTTAAAGCTGCGTACGGTCTCCGGGGCTGGCTCGACGCCGCGTACCGACGGGATAACGTCATAGAGGATCTGCTC
The DNA here is from genome assembly GCF_031844285.1 of Enterobacter sp. BRE11. NCBI lineage: Bacteria > Pseudomonadati > Pseudomonadota > Gammaproteobacteria > Enterobacterales > Enterobacteriaceae > Enterobacter > Enterobacter sp. BRE11. The sequence continues at coordinate 421,525 of NZ_JAUZUX010000001.1, read as the reverse complement.
GACGTCGAGCACCATGGCCAGGCTGTTGCTGCCTTTATCGTCGTCGAGACAGGCGATGCTGGTGATATTGCGGCCGCCAATCCCTTTCTCGGCGGTATGTACCTGGCTCCAGTCGAGACGCACGATGTTATCTACCGACTCCACGGCGAAGGCCTGGGTGTTACGTGCATACTCGGTAACCAGCAGCAGGTTCAGGCCAGTTTCCGGCGTGCAGCCCGCGACCGCTGGCAGATCGATTACCGGGATAAACTGGCCGCGAATGTTGGTCATGCCCAGCAGCGGCGAGCGCATGCCGGCCGCACGAGTGATCGGCTGCATCGGCACGATCTCCCGCAGCTTAAAGACGTTAATGCCGAACAGCTCCGACTTACCCTTGGCCTGATCGGTGCCCAGACGGAACAGCAGCAGTTCAAAGCGATTTGATAACGCCAGATTTGCTCTTTCATCTATCTCTTTTTGAAAATTATCCATCGTTGCTCTGCCTTGCTGCCGCCTGTGACGCAGCCTGAGTGAATGATAAAAGCTTTATCGGCACGACTGGCTAAAAAATGAGAGGCAGATGCGCAAATTTGATCGCGCGCGCAGTTAGCCATACTTGTGCCAGGCTTAGTGGGTAACAACGGAAAAATTTCACTAAAGGAGCGCACCATGAAAAAAGTCATGACGTTTACGCTGCTGGCCCTGTTGAGTCTGCCAGCGCTGGCTGAGAAGGGCGGTTTTGAAGCGGGCGCGACCCCGCCGCCGCAGAAAAAACAGGATGCAGGCTATAAAGGGTCAGAGGATACCGGCCAGACCCATATCAATCAGATCCGCGATTTTCGTCAGGACGGTTACGTTACGCTTGAAGGTTATATTCTGAAGAAGCTGCAGGGCGATAACTACCAGTTCCGCGACAGCACTGGCACTATCACCATTATTGCGCCGGAGAAAACCTTCGGCGGCAAAACCTATAAAGCGGACGAGCAGGTGCGCGTCAGCGGCCGCGTCCACGGCAAAGGCGAGAAAACGGTACTGCACGTCACGCAGATCGACGAGCCGTAAGCGTCAGAACGGCGTTTAAGGCATGATGGTCGGCGCGGGCGAGATCGCGGCCCGCGTCGTTTCAGCGTGGATCTTAATCCTGCAGCAGAATCGCCCGCACGCTCTTACCCTTCATTTTCCCCTGCTTCAGCCTGACCAGCGCCGCTTTGGCTTCGCTGGCTGCCACGGCCACATAAGCGTGAGTCGGGGTAATATCGATTTTGCCGATCTGATCGGCGCGGAAGCCCGCGTCGCCGGTCAGTGCGCCGAGAATATCGCCCGGACGGATCTTCGCTTTGCGGCCACCGTCGATGCAGAGCGTCATCATGGCGGCCGGCAGCGGCTGGCGCGCGCCTTTTTTCAGCGTGCTCGCCGCCAGCCAGCGTAGCGGCTGCTGCAGAAAATCTTCCAGCGCATGGGCGCGCGCCATTTCGTCCGCCGCGACAAAGCTCACCGCGCTGCCCTGTTCGCCAGCGCGCCCGGTGCGGCCGATGCGGTGCACATGCACCTCAGGATCCCACGCCAGCTGATAGTTCACCACCATCGCCAGCGCTTTAATATCCAGGCCGCGCGCCGCCACGTCGGTTGCTACCAGTACGCGTCCGCTGCCGTTGGCGAAGCGGATCAGCACGCGTTCGCGATCGCGCTGCTCCAGATCGCCATGCAGCGCCAGCGCGCTGATATTCTGCTGATTGAGCGCGGCGGCGATATCGTCGCACTCGCGTTTGGTGTTGCAGAACACCACGCACGAGGCTGGCTGACGCTGCGCCAGCAGCGCCTGCAGCAGCGGCAGCTTTTCGCTCTGGCTCGCTTCGATAAATTCCTGTTCAATGGCGGGCAGCTCGCTCACCTCTTCGGTGGCAACATGCAGCGCGTCGCGCTGAAAGCGCGCGCTGAGGGAGGCGATGCTCTCCGGCCAGGTCGCCGAGAAGAGCAGCGTCTGGCGGCTGGCGGGCGTAAGCGCAGCCACCGCCTCCATATCGTCGCGGAAGCCCATCTCCAGCATGCGATCCGCCTCGTCAAGGACCAGCGTATCGAGCTGGTCGAGCTTCAGCGTTTCGCGCTTCAGGTGATCGAGAATACGGCCTGGCGTACCGACCACGATGTGGGGCGCATGCGCCAGCGAGTCGCGCTGTGCGCTGATAGGCTGGCCGCCACACAGGGTGAGGATCTTAATATTGCGGGTAAAACGCGCCAGCTGACGCAGCACGTTGCTGACCTGATCCGCCAGCTCGCGCGTCGGGCAGAGCACCAGCGCCTGGGTAGCGTAGCGGCTGCTGTCGATATGCTGCAGCAGGCCAATGCCGAACGCCGCCGTTTTGCCGCTGCCGGTTTTAGCCTGCGCCCGCACGTCGCGTCGCGCCAGGATAGCGGGCAGCGTGGCGGCCTGAACAGGGGTCATCTCGGTGTAGCCCATGTCAGCCAGATTGGCGATCTGGCTGGCGGGAAGAGCGGTAAGGGTAGTAAATGCGGTCACGGGCGGCCTCGGCGGCAAAAGGTGGTCGAAAAATAGCGCGGCAAGTCTGGCAGAATGTGCGGCGCACGGCAACCGGCGAAAAGGATAACCTGCATAACTGCTTCGCTCCGCAGGCGTTTAGGAATAACCCGAAGATGGGTGAGAATGGATGTTATCTTCTAATGATTTTTGCCAGCGGCAGGCTATTTGTGCATATCGTGTGGCATTTCAAGGCCAGTAAAAACTTTATAACTGCTCGACCGAGCAAGTTAATTTCTTTTTGTATCAGACAATTCCCTTTTTTATACTCCAGCAAAAGAATTAATCATTAAATAAAGTCACCAATGCGGCCGATAAAATAATCACTGCAATTGCTTTATATTTAGCGCGCCATACTTTTATTACAACGACAGTTTGAGGGTTCTCCATTGAGTAATATTGCCCAGGGATCGCATGAAGAAGTGCTGAAAATTGTTGGCCGCGCAGTGCTTACGCTGCATGTCCACGGTGAAAGCTTATCTGCTGACAAGGTTGTCTCAATGATCGGCTGCTATGCCGAGAGCGCGGAGCAGCACCAGCAGCAGCTGTTTGCGCTGGCGGTGGAAATGATGACGGCCCAGAAATGGGCGAAGAGCGCCTGACGTCGTCGTCTCCGTTGAACCAAGCCTCCAGTCGGAGGCTTTTTTTATGCCTGTCGTTTGCTCAATTTACTTAATTGGTCCTACCAATCCCCGCCTGCTTTTTAGCATCAGTCACAGAAGCGGAAAAATCACGCCCTGAAGGTTGTCTGTGGTTAACAAAAGATTAACCATCTGAACTCTTATTGACGCGCTGCGTGCCTTTGGTCCGACCAAAAAGGCGCGCCGTTTTAGGATGACGCCATGAGGGAATCGACATCGACAGCCGCAGAGCATCTTGTGGTGCGGCTGCGGCGCTATATCGAACAGCAAAAGCTGGCGCCGGGTATGAGGCTGCCCGCTGAACGCCAGCTTGCCGCTGAGCTGGGCGTATCGCGATCGTCGCTGCGCGAAGCGCTACAGCAGCTGATTAGCAGCGGCCTGCTGATTAGCCGTCGCGGCGGCGGTACCTGGCTGCGTCAGCCGCTGGCGCCCTGGGCGGAAGAGCGTATCGTCGCGCCGGTGCGCGCGCTGCTGCAGGACGACCCCGACTATCGCTACGATATTCTTGAAGCGCGCCACGCCATCGAGGCGAGCACCGCCTGGTATGCCGCGCAGCGCGCCACCGACGCGGATAAGGAGCGGCTGCGGCTCGCTTTTGACGCCACGCTGAAGCTGAAAGAGAGCGACGATCCTGACCTCGCCGCGCAGGCCGACGTGCGCTTTCACCTCGCTATCGCTGAAGCGTCGCACAATGTGGTGCTGCTGCAGACCATGCGCGGCTTCTTTGCGCTGCTGCAATCCTCGGTGCTGCAAAGCCGCCAGCGCCTGTACAGCCAGCCGCCGATTTTCGCCCGCCTCACCGAACAGCATCAGCGCCTGCTCGACGCCATCCTCGCCGGCGAGGCCGAGGCGGCGCGCCGGGCGGCGATGGATCACCTCGGCTTCGTCCACGCCACCCTGAAAAGCCTGCATGAAGATGAAGCGCGCCAGGCGCGCAGCACGCGTCTGCCAGGCAACGACACTTTCTAACTGCAAGGAAACTGACCTGTGATTATCTCCGCCGCTTCCGATTATCGCGCCGCCGCGCAGCGCATTCTGCCGCCGTTTCTTTTCCACTACATCGACGGGGGCGCCTATAACGAGCGCACGCTGCAGCGTAACGTCGAGGATTTGGCCGACGTGGCGCTGCGCCAGCGCGTGCTGAAGAATATGTCCGATCTCAGTCTGGAAACTCGCCTCTTTAACGAAACCCTGGCGATGCCGGTGGCGCTGGCGCCGGTCGGGCTTTGCGGCATGTACGCGCGCCGCGGCGAGGTGCAGGCGGCGCGCGCCGCGGCGCTGAAAGGCATTCCTTTTACCCTGTCGACGGTCTCGGTCTGTCCGATCGAGGAGGTGGCGCCCGCCATCAACCGCCCGATGTGGTTCCAGCTCTACGTGCTGCGCGACCGCGGCTTTATGCGCAACGCGCTGGAGCGCGCCAAAGCCGCCGGCTGCTCGACGCTGGTGTTTACCGTGGATATGCCGACGCCCGGCGCGCGCTATCGCGATGCGCACTCCGGCATGAGCGGGCAGCACGCCGCGCTGCGCCGCTACTGGCAGGCGGCGACGCACCCGCAGTGGGCGTGGGACGTCGGCCTGCACGGCCGTCCGCACGATCTCGGCAATATTTCGACCTATCTCGGTAAGCCGACCGGGCTGGAGGATTATATCGGCTGGCTGGCCAATAACTTCGACCCCTCTATTTCCTGGCGCGATCTGGAGTGGATCCGCGAATTCTGGGACGGCCCGATGGTGATCAAAGGCATTCTCGATCCTGAAGACGCGCGCGATGCCGTACGGTTCGGCGCGGACGGCATCGTGGTGTCAAACCACGGCGGCCGCCAGCTGGACGGCGTGCTCTCTTCGGCGCGCGCGCTGCCTGCTATCGCCGACGCGGTGAAGGGCGATATCACTATTCTTGCCGACAGCGGCATCCGCAACGGGCTGGACGTGGTGCGCATGATCGCGCTCGGTGCCGACAGCGTGCTGCTGGGGCGCGCCTGGCTTTACGCGCTGGCGACGCACGGTCAGCGCGGCGTGGAAAACCTGCTTTCGCTGGTGGAGAAAGAGATGCGCGTGGCGATGACCCTGACCGGGGCGAAATCGATCGCCGGGATCACGCGCGACGCCCTGGTGGATGCCGGCGCGGCGCTCACTCACGCAGCCGTCGCGCCGCGTCCGCGTGCCGTTAGCTGAAGCTTGTCTATACTTACTCACTCTTCATCAACAGGAGGAATGACATGACTATTCACAAGAAAGGATCGGCGCACTGGGAAGGCGATATTAAAGGCAAAGGCACCATCAGCACCGAAAGCGGCGTGCTGAGCCAGACGCCTTACGGTTTCAACACCCGCTTCGAAGGGGAGAAGGGCACCAACCCGGAAGAGCTGATCGGCGCGGCGCACGCCGCCTGTTTCTCCATGGCGCTGTCGCTGATGCTGGGCAATGCTGGCCATAAGCCGCAGAGCATCGATACCACGGCTGACGTCTCGCTGGATAAAAAAGGCGAAGGCTTCGCCATCACTAAAGTGGCGCTGAACAGCACCATCAGCCTGCCGGGCATCGACAGCGCGGCGTTTGATGAAATTATCCAAAAGGCGAAAGCGGGCTGCCCGGTCTCGCAGGTGCTGAATGCTGAGATCACCCTCGATTATACCCTGAATAATTGATCCAGCAGGTCGCCCTCAATCGGCGACCGCGCTATGCTGACTGTCTCAGGTTCTGATGAACCGCAATGGATGCGCCCTGGGGCGCATCTTTTCTTTTTGCGGAAGGAGAAGAGGCGTGGCGAAATATCTGCCGGCAAAAAAACACTGGAAAATGGTGCTGGTGCTGCTTTCTATTTGCGGCGGGTTAATGCTGATCCGCTGGGCGGCGATGATATGGGCCTGAAGGCGTGGATCTGCCGTCACAGGCTGGGCATATTAGTGATGATAGTGCTGGCGCTGGAGCTGATTCACTTTCTGTTGACCTCATCCTGGCTGCCCTGGGTCTCCCGCTAAGCCGCGTCACACATATTCACGCTCTTCCTGCTCGCGCCGTTTAGCGCGCACGTCGCTGCGGGCGATGCGATACGCCTTGCCGGGATCGCCCGCGACGAACTCAAAGGTCGGCGAATAGTAAAACGGCAGCCAGCCGCCGAAGCCGCTTTCCCACTCCCAGCGCACCGGGCAGGGCCAGATAATGCCGTCATACAAAATGTAATAAACCCAGCGTCCAGTCGGACGACGGGGGCGTGGTGTTTTCATGGGGATCACAACGATAATAGGTTAAAACAGCTTATATTTTGAACGCTGTTGCCGCAGGCTGCAACGTTAAACCGCTTCTTTTTTCATCACGCCCTTCAGCGGCCTTAATTAACGATGCACTTCGCCGCACAGCAGGACCACGCCAGGACGCACTTTATGGATGCGATCCGCCATGGTTTCACAGGCCGCTTTGGTCGGGTAAATGCGCTCCGACACCGGCAGGGCATCGCAGGCATCATGGCCGCAGGCGCTCACTAACAACACAAATCCAATCAACATGGCTCGACTCCTTTACACGGTCTCGTTGGTACGGACTGTGATGCTTAGATTCCTTTTTTACGATCCAGTATAGACAAAGGTGACCGCGCGGCATTATCAGCCTGAGCGGTATGGCGTCTCAGGAGAAAAACCAGGCGGGCAGCAGGGCGATAAGGTTGTTGAAGGTATGCAGGAAGATCGGCAAGGCCAGGCTGTTACTGCGCAGGCGCGCATAGCAGAGCAGCAGGGAAAAGAGCGTCAGCGCCACCAGGGTCTCCCAGTGCACATACTGAGTATGCATCGCCGCAAACAGCAGCGACGTCAGTAGCATGCAGGCGAAGCGGCTGCGCGGCGCCCACAGCAGGAATCCCTGCAGCAGAAAGCCGCGAAACAGCACCTCCTCGAACACCGGCGCCAGCAGCACGGCGGTCAGCAGCAGGATCAGCATCGAATTGCGGCCCTGCTGCGCCTGCTCGACCAGCCAGCCTTCAGGCTGCAAAAACTGCGTCTGGGCCGCCATTAGCGCAAACAGCCCCAGGATAAACAGCAGCGTTTGACGGATGCGCAGCTCGCCCAGCGGCAGATCGCTGCGGCGCTGGCAATAAAAGCGGTAAAGCGGGTAGATCACGGCAAATTCAAACAGGCAGAGCACCGGCACCAGAAGACCGTCGTTACGCAGCACGCCGTAGTTGGGAAACAGCGTAATCAGCATCGTCACGAGGTAATAAACCACAAAGCTGCCGACGTAGAACAGCGTCAACGTCACTCTGTCGGGATTGGTGTTCATAGGCAACCCAGCCACTGGAGGAAAGCGCATAGTAGCAACGCGCCCGATCCCTGTCGAGGGAGGCGCGCGCACAAACTCACCGCAGTAAATTGCTGCCTCAGGCTAAAACCGCGACGCCGCACGCCGATAACCGATTAAACCTGTATGGGCCTGCGACGTCAGCCGTCGACGCGCTGTTGCCCGCGTCTCTTTTATCGCTTTGCTGTGAGCGCCCCTGATGACTTTTGACATACCGAAATCGCCGTCGCGCCGCTCTGTGTCGGCGGCAGAAGATCGCACGCTGCGCAGCACGCGCCGCAGCCTGCGCATCTTTTCGCGGCTGCTCTTCGGCGTGCTGCTGCTCGTCGTGCTGATGGTGCTCGTTATCGCCCAACGGCAGAACCGCGACGCGACGGATCACGATCGCCAGCGGCTGCGCCAGGCGTGGAACGCCAGGCAGGAGACGATGCTGACCGACGTGCGCGACTACGCTTTCTGGAGCGAAGCGTGGCGCAACCTGCATCTGACGCTAAATAAGCGCTGGGCATGGGATGAGGAGAATATCGGACCGGATCTCTACAACGAGTACCACTACGAAGGGGTATTCGTGGTGGATAATGCGGGCCGCACGCGCTATGCGGTGATTAACGGAAAACTCGCCGATCTGCCGCTGGAGGCCTGGCTCGGCGCACACAGCGCCTCGCTGCTGCGCGACGCGCGCGGGCTGCAGAACGCGGCGCTGGCGCGTAACGCCGTGGTTGAGCGACAGCCCGCCATTGTCGTGGCGGCACCCATCTCAAGGGGCAAAGCGGCGGATCTCTCTGAGCAGTCGGGCGCCCCCTCGGTGCTCGTCTTCGTCAATCTCTTTACGCCAGCTAAATTAGAGGCGCTGGGCAGAATGCTCGACATCCGGGCGCCGCGCGGGACAGCGGACAACGACGCGCCGCAGCGTCCGGGTATGGCGCTGGAGGCGATAGACGGCAGTACCGTGATGCTGCGCTGGCAGCCGAAAATGCCGGGCACGCGCCTGCTGATGCTGCTGCTGCCGATACTGGCGACGGTGGCGCTGCTCACCGGCTGGATTACGCGCCGCGTCAGTCGCTACGCGCTGCATCACGCCCTGCTATCCGATCGCCGTTTTGCCATGCTGGCCCTGAGTCAGCAGGAGCTGGCCAACAGCGAAGCGCGCTTCCGCGACCTGGCGGAAGCGGCTTCAGACTGGATTTGGGAAACCGACGAGCACGGACGGCTGATCTATCTCTCTTCCCGCTTCCATCGCCTGACAGGCCATCAGATTGCCGACTGGACGGGCGAGCATATCGATCGTCTGCTGACGCACTCCAGCCACTCGCTGGTGGCCTGGCTGATGCGTCAGGAGGAGAGCGGATCCTCAGCGCCGCTGCGCTGCCAGTTTATGACCGCGCAGGGCGAACGCCGTATCGGCCATCTGGTGGCGAAAACCATCTGGCACGAGGGGCGTTGCGTCGGCTTTCGCGGCACGGTGTCGGATATCACTCAGGGAATGGAGGCGGAGGCGCGCATTCAGTTTCTGTCACGCCACGACGCGCTGACCGGACTCGCTAACCGCCTTCAGCTACAGGAGTTTTTGACGCGCCATCTGGAGCCGCCGCAGCTGGCGTCGCCTTTAGCGATCGTTAGCCTCGATCTCGACCAGTTCAGGCCGCTGAACGATAACTGGGGGCACGCGGCGGGCGATCAGGTGCTGAATCAGATGGCGCAGCGGCTGCAGCGCGGCGTTGACGCGCACGAGCTGGCAGCGCGGCTGGGCAGCGATGAGTTCGTGCTGGTGCTGCAGGAGGGCGATGCCGAAGTGGTGGCGCACCGCTGCGCCCGGCTGCTGCAGGAGGTGCAGCAACCGATCTACACCGGGCAGCATGCACACTATCTTACCGCCAGCATCGGCATCGCCTGCGCGCCGCAGGATGCCAGCCACCCCGAGGCGCTGCTGCGCATGTCAGATATCGCCCTGAACGAAGCGCGCGCCGCGGGACGCAACCGCTGGGTCTGGTACGCCAATAATATGGCCAGCCAGCGCGAGCATAAGCGCGAGATGGCGAAACGCATCGAGCAGGCGTTGCTAAACGACGAGTTTTGCCTGCATTACCAGCCGCGCTATCAGCTGCAAAACGGCAGGCTGGCGGGAGCAGAGGCGCTGATTCGCTGGCAGCCAGCGGAGGGACCGCCGATTACGCCCGATCGCTTTATTCCGCTGGCGGAGGAGAACGGCCTGATCGTGGCCATCAGCGACTGGGTGCTGGCGCGCGCCTGCTGCGATGCCAGCAGCTGGGGGGCGGATCGCTATGTGTCGGTCAATATTTCGCCGGTAGAGTTTCGCACCAATGATTTGGTGCAGCGCGTCGCGCGGGCGCTGGCGAACAGCGGGCTCCCCGCCACACGGCTGGAGCTGGAGATCACGGAAAACGTGACGTTCGAGCATCCGCAGCAGGCGCTGGAAGTGATGCAGGGGCTGCGCGCGCTCGGCGTCAGGCTGACGGTAGACGACTTCGGCACCGGCTATGCGGCGCTGGGTTATCTGAAGACCTTTCCGTTTAACGGTCTGAAGATCGATCGCTCCTGGATGAAGGATTTTCCAGAGTCACAGCAGGCGGAGTCGGTAGTGGCGGGCATTATCGCGCTGGCGCACGCTTTCGCGCTGACGGTTACGGCGGAAGGGATAGAGACAGAAGCGCAGCTCGACCAGCTAAAACGGCTCTCCTGCGAAGAGGGGCAGGGCTACTTTTTAGGACGCCCCGTGCCGCTGGCGGCCTTTACTGCGCTTCTGGAAACCCCATCTCAGTCAATCAGGGCTTAACGCACTTTGACCGCCACGGCGGTCATCAGAATGGCAAAGCCCACGAAAATTGCCAGTTCCATACGATCCTCCTCAGAAAAGTCCTAATAATTTTAGTGCGCCAGCGTGAGGGTTTTGGTCAGTAAGTGCGATTTATCTGAAAAAAACGGTGCGTGACGGTGCAAACAGAGGGGGGGGACGGCACGCTTTTTTTAGCGCCTGAGGGTGAAGCCAGCGGCACGCCTTTGCTACTCTCTGAGACGCGTTCACCACGTTCATGAGGAGAAAACGTGAAATATTACGGAAAAGCGCTGCTGGCGCTGGGCATGTTCGCCTTAACCGCCTGTCAGTCAGCGAATAAGCCTGATAACACCGCAGCAGACGCAGCAAGCGACACCTGCGGCGCTTCGCAGTATCAGAGCTACGTCGGCAAGCCGATTAGCGCCGCCAGCAGCCTGCGTCTGGAGACGCCGATGCGCGCCATTCGCTGGAACAGCGCGGTCACGATGGACTTTAATCTGCACCGTCTTAACTTCCTGGCGGACAAAAACGACGTTATTAGTCAGGTCTACTGCGGCTAAAGCGTCATAAAAAAAGCGTCGCATTGTCATGTGCTGGTCATTAATGGAGTCGAGGATAGATCCCGGATAACAGAGATTTCCTCGTCACTCTCAATATGCAATGCTCGTCTTGTTTATTCCCGCTTCGGCGGGAATTTTTTTCTTATTCCGACGAACCGGTTTCCATTAATTGCGCCAGCAGTTGACGATAATTTTCCAGACGGCGCGCGTCGCCTTCCACCTCCAGCCGCTCAATAACCCGCGCGATCACCGCTTTATTGGTGGCGGGCTCGCCAGCTTCCATTAGCTCGCGCAGGATCACCGCCAGCAGATCGGACTCCTGCGGGGCGCTCCAGGCGGGGCTGTTGAAATAGTCCACAATCGCACGACTGGCACTGTTTTGAACTCTCATATTCACCTCCGCTAAGGCGACGGCGCGTCTGTCACGACCTGCGCAGCGCAGCGTGATAGTCAACGTGATAGGTAACTGTGGACCTCGCCGCGACGGGAAGTGGCGGAGGCGTTAGCGCAGCCGGAAAGCCGCACCTGCGCCAGAGAAACTGGCGTTTTTTTAAACATACAACCGACATCTTAACTTGTCAGTAACAGGCTGACATATTTTTTCATCTCTGCTGACATTCAGCCAGCGACGCCATCGACATTCACTGCAAAAAAGCACTAACAGCTTATATACGGCAGTGAAAAAGGCCTGACGCAGCAAAAAACGGTTTTTTTTCTTTTCGTGCCATCATTTGTTGCTCAGCGACAGAGCGCCGTTGATAGACTGTGATCTCCCTCTGTCAGCGCCCGTTTGCTCATGCCACGCACAATTGAATCCTGGAAAATTAATCTTATCTCGGTCTGGTTCGGCTGTTTTTTCACCGGCCTGGCCATCAGTCAGATCATTCCTTTTCTGCCGCTCTATATCGAACAGCTCGGCATCAAAGATGGCGATGCGCTTAGCCTCTGGTCAGGCCTTACCTTCAGCATTACCTTTGTGATCTCGGCCGCCGTCGCGCCGCTGTGGGGCAGTCTCGCCGACCGCAAAGGACGCAAGCTGATGCTGCTGCGCGCGGCGTTCGGCATGGGCGTGGTGATCCTGCTGCAGGCCTTCGTTACCCAGGCCTGGCAACTGCTGCTGCTGCGCGCGCTGATGGGGCTGACCTCGGGCTATATTCCCAACGCCATGGCGCTGGTGGCTGCGCAGGTGCCGCGCGACCGCAGCGGCTGGGCGCTGAGTTGCGTCTCGACCGGCCAGATCGGCGGGGTGATCCTGGGGCCCATGCTGGGCGGGCTGCTGGCGGACTGGGTCGGCCTGCGCATGGTCTTTATCGTTACCGCCGCGCTGCTGCTGGTGAGTTTCCTGGTGACGCTGTTTCTGATTAAAGAGACCGGCTATACGCCGGTGAGTAAAAAGGAGAAGCTGAGCGGGCGCGAGGTATTCGCTTCGCTCGACAATCCCAGGCTGATGCTCTGTATGTTTGTCACTACCATGGTGATCCAGATGTGCAACGGCTCGGTTAACCCGATTTTGACGCTGTTCGTGCGCGAGCTGGCGCCGACCGCCGAGAACATCGCCTTTCTCAGCGGGGTGATTGCCGCGCTGCCAGGCATCTCGGCGCTGATCGCCGCGCCGCGCCTGGGCAGGCTGGGCGACCGTATCGGCACCCAGCGGATTCTGCTGGCAACCATGGTGGTGTCGCTGCTGCTGCTGATCGCCATGTCTTTTGTCACCAGCGCCACCCAGCTCGGCGTGCTGCGCTTCCTGCTCGGCTTTGCCGACGGCGCGATGATGCCAGCGGTGCAAACGCTGCTGGTGCGCCACTCGCGCGACAACATTACCGGCCGTATCTTCGGCTACAACCAGTCCTTTATGTATCTCGGCAACGTCGCCGGTCCGCTGCTCGGCGCGGCGGTGTCGGCGCTGACCGGCTACCGCTGGGTCTTCTTCGCCACCGCGCTGGTGGTGCTGGTTAACGTGCTGCTGCTGAAGCGCTTTTATCGCCGTCCGCGTACGGTGCTGGAGTCGAAGGGGAAAAGCGCAGCGCATAGCGCCAGCGACGCTGCGTCAACAGAAACTCGGCGCTGACGCTCGGGCTCCAGGAGTCATCGCCGCCCACGCCCATATGCGCAGCGTCCAGATGCAGCCAGCATCCCGCCTCCGCGCGCAGCAGATGGCGGTGCGACGCCTCGCGCAGCTGCTCAAGGCTGTAGCGGCTCAGCGAGAAGCTGAAATCGCCGCTGACGCGCCAGCCTTCAGCTTCCAGCCAGCGCGTGCCGCCGCGCAGGCCGTTTTCACTCGGAAAGACGTAAGGGGTATGCAGCGCGTCGAGCGGCAGCTGCCAGCGCGAGAACTGCGCCGCCAGCTGGCGGTCCGGATAGTTTTCATGGGGGCCCAGCCCCAGCCAGCCAACCTGCTGCGGCGTGACGGCGAGCTGGCAGCGCAGGCCGATGCGTGCCGGTGCGGGCGCGTCGGCGGCCTGTTCCACCTCAGCCTCCAGATGCATGTCGCCCTGCGCGTCAAACCGGTAGCGTTTGTGGCTGAGAAAGGCGAGCCGACCCTGAGCGTACCAGCCGTGCAGTACGCTGATCTGCACCGCGTCCGACAGCGTCGAAGCCTCTGTCCGCTCCAGACGGCAGCTCATGGCGTCATAGCCGGCCGCTTTCCAGCGCTCCGACCAGGCGTTTGGATCGATGCGCTCCGCTTCGCTGGTGCCGATATCATTATCAAGCGGCGCGCGGATAAAGCAGTCCTGCAGCGGCGACAGCAGCCTTGCCTGTTCATCGACCAGCCACTGCGTCAGCTCGCCGCTGCTGCGGTTAAACTGCCAGCGCTGGTTGCGGTGCGTAACCACGATAGCCGTCTCCTCCATGCTGAGCGTCGGCGCGTCCCCCGAACCCGGCTGCGGCGGCAGCGCCAGCGCGGCAGGCAGCGGCCACTGATGCCAGGCGACGCGCCAGTCGGCGTCAGACCAGGCGGTGGCGGCGCGCTGGTGTACGGCGACGTTTAGCCAGCACACGCCGGTAAGCGCCGCTATCGGCGGAAGGCAGATGCGCTGCGTTCCCTGGGGCGCGATATCCAGCGCGGTTTCGCCCTGCGCCACCACCTCGCCCTGCTGCTCGACGCGCCATCGCAGCACCTCGTTATCGCTGCGGCGAAACAGGAAGTCGCTGCTGACGGTAAAGCTAAAGGGATCGTTGGCGTCCGGCGTGAAGTGAAAGAACTGCTGCGCGCGCTGCGCTTCAAACAGCGCCGGGTGCGGCGTGCGGTCGGCGAACACCAGGCCGTTCATGCAGAACTGGCGGTCGTTAGGCTTATCGCCGAAGTCGCCGCCGTACGCCTGCCAGGGCTGGCCGTTTTCATCGTAGCGCGTCAGGCTCTGGTCGACCCAGTCCCAGACGAAGCCGCCCTGCAGGCGCGGAAACTGACGAAACGCCTGCCAGTATTTTGCAAAGCCGCCGAGGCTGTTGCCCATGGCGTGCGCATACTCGCACAGGATCAGCGGCCGGTTTTCGCCCGGCAGGCCGATCCATTTTTTCAGCGACCATTTCGGCACGGCGGGGAAGGGCTGGTCTTCATCGACGCGCGCGTACATCGGGCAGAGAATATCGGTCGCCGCGCTGTTGGCGCCGCCGCCTTCATACTGCACGGGGCGCGTCGGATCGGCGCTTTTCACCCAGCGATAGAGCGCGTCGTGCGTGCTGCCGTGCCCCGATTCATTGCCCAACGACCAGATAATAATGCTGCAGTGGTTGCGGTCGCGCTGCACCATGCGCGTAACGCGTTCGCTAAAAGCGGCAAACCAGCGCGGGTCGTCCGCCAGGCGGCTCATCGGCTGCATGCCGTGGGTTTCGATATTGGCTTCGTCAACCACGTAGAGGCCGTAGCGGTCGCACAGCCGATACCAGAGCGGATGGTTGGGGTAGTGCGAACAGCGCACCGCGTTGAAGTTATGCTGCTTCATCAGTTCGATGTCGCGCCGCATTGTCTCTTCATCCACCACCTGGCCCCTCTCCGGGTGATGTTCGTGGCGGTTGACGCCGCGTATCAGCAGCGGCTGGCCGTTCAGGCAGAGCAGGCCGTTTTCGATGGCGACGCGGCGAAAGCCGACATCGTACGCCTCGACCTCGACTGTTTCACCCTGCGCGTCCAGCAGCGCCAGCGTGGCGCGATAAAGCGCTGGCGTTTCGGCGCTCCACAGCGCGGGCGCCTCAACGCGCAGGCGCAGCTCGGCGCGATCGCCATAGTGGCCGCGCTCGTCGATAATTGCGCTGCCCAGCGGCTGCTCAATGGCGCCCGTCTGTTTGCCTTCTCGCCACAGCGTCAGCCGCAAACGCAGCGCCGCGTCCTGCGCGGTGACGCGCACCCGCGCCACCAGATCCGCGCTGCGGTATTCCGGGCTCAGCAGCGTCTCCAGCTGGACATCCGCCAGGTGCGGCGTCGGCTTATGCAGCAGCGAGACGTCGCGGAAAATGCCACTCATGCGCCACATATCCTGGTCCTCCAGCCAGGTGCCGTCGCTCCAGCGCAGCACCATCACCGCCAGGCGATTCGCGCCGGGCAGCAGCGCTGCGCTCAGGTCGAATTCGGCGGGCAGACGGCTATCCTGGGAGTAACCGATAAACTGGCCGTTGCACCACAGGTAAAAGGCGGAGCTGACGCCGTCGAAGATTACGCGCGTCTGTCCAGTTTCAGGCCAGCTGTCATCAAGGGTGAATGTGAGCGAGTAGCATCCGGTGGGGTTCGCTTCCGGCACGCAGGGTGGCGTCGCCACAATGGGATACTGGACGTTGGTATAAATGGGCGCGTCATAGCCGTGCATCTGCCAGTTGGCGGGTACCGGCAGCGTGGCGGCGTTGGGCAGATCCTGCTGCAGCCAGCTTTCCGGCACCGCTTCAGGACGGTTAAAATAGCTGAAATTCCACGCGCCGTTCAGGCTGCGCAGTGCGGCAGAGGGCTGCTCGTCGCGCGCAGCCTCTTCGCTGCGCCAGCTGGCGAAGGGCGGATGAGCGTCAAGGCGATGCAGGCTGGTGACGACCGGATTCTCCCAGTCGCGGCGAGCAAGCAGTTGACGCAGCGAAATTGGTGGCGTTGACATAGCACTTTCCTCAAAATGTATTACGCTCACAATGCAGTGTTTCCGGCAGGCTGTAAAGAGCGTCGCGCTACCAAAAGAGGCAATTTTTAACGGGCTCGGGACCCTGCTCGGCCTGGATGCCGGTTTTGTGTCACATTCGTGCCAGTAAATTGTTAAGCCTGGTATGCAACAGTTAATACCGCCCTGAAGCAGAGAATTCTCGCTTGTCGCCCCGGTTTGCCGCTCATACACTCAGCCCGATTTCATCTACCCTGAGGTGGTTATGGTACGTATTGGTAAACTTGCCGCGATCGTGGCGCTGACGACCGCGCTGAGCGGCTGTATTTTCCCGCCTCCGGGCGGTGGCTGGGGAGGGCCTGGCGGCGGCGGCTGGGGCGGTCACGGTCGCGGCTTTACTGGCCCACGTTAATCCCGCGTAGCATTCGTTTTATTCCGGGCCGGAACGATTGACGTCTCGTTTAATTAACGTCAAAACGTTTCGCCCGCTTCCTGGAATATGTTTAAGCCCTGTTTTAATAAGAGCTGCTATAAAGTGCTGAGCAAAATCGGCCAAAAGCGCTGTTTTTTTATTTTGGCGAGTGTTAACGTCTGCTTTTATTTACCGACGGGAAAAGGGCATGAAGAACCTTATTGCTGAATTACTGGTAAAACTGGCGGCTAAAGAAGAAGAGTCTAAAGAACTGGTGGCCCAGGTTGAGGCGCTGGAAATTATCGTAACGGCGATACTGCGCAAGCTCGAGCCGGAACAACAACAGGCTATCGCAGCGAGTATCGACAACGCAATGCATAATGCCGACGCTGACGCCACTAATAATGATGCGCTTTTGCTCCGTAACTACCTGGATAAATTACTTAACCATCCGCGCGTGTGAGGGCTAATGGCGCAGCAGTGGGATCGGCGCTGCAAATTCGCGTAAATCTTCACCGCTCTGTTTCTCTCGTGCCAGAATTAACGGATCATTCATCAAGGGAGTCATACCATGAAATTGCATTTAGCGGCAGTCGTAATGGCAGGTTTGCTGGTGAACGGCGTCAGCGTGGCGCAGGCCGCCGAGAAAACGGCGCAGCAGCAAAAAATGACCCAGTGCAATCAGCACGCGAGCACGCAAAATTTGAAAGGCGACGCGCGTAAATCTTTTATGAGCGAGTGCCTGAAGAAAGAGAGCAAGCTGGCCGACATGACGCCGCAGCAGGTAAAAATGAAAAGCTGTAATACTGAAGCGGGCGCTAAAAAGCTCAGCGGCGACGCGCGTAAAACCTTTATGAGCACCTGCCTCAAAAAAAGCTAATCCTCGCTTAATACGGTCGTACGCGGCCGTATTCCCGCCTCTTTTAAACGCCATTTCACCGCCGTTTATCCTGTGGCATTTTAATCGCACGCGTTGATAAACCGACCGCTAAAAAAAACATTAAATACTTTACTCCTCTCAGCGCTGAGCGAAGCAGACGCGTTCTTACGGCAACATAAGGAACTGTTGTATGGTAGCAGTCATTATTATCGGTATATTTATTATTAGCGTTATTTACGCCCACTCCCGTGGGGTAGAAAAACAGAAATTGTCGCGTCAGCTTTTCGATCACTCCACCTTTATGGCGCCGATTAACATGTTTATGACGGGCTTTTCCACGCTGCCGCCTAAACAGCCCTATTTCCCGGCAGAGGATTTTCCTGAGCTGCGCCAGCTGACGGAAAACTGGCAGGTGATCCGGGAAGAGGCGCTGCGCCTGCAGGATCATATTAAGGCGGCGCAAAGCAACAACGACGCCGGCTTTAATACTTTTTTTAAGCGAGGCTGGAAGCGCTTCTACCTGAAGTGGTATAGCGACGCTCATCCTTCAGCGCGCGAGCTATGTCCAGTGACAACTGAGCTGGTAAGCCGTATACCTTCTGTCAAGGCGGCGATGTTTGCTGAATTGCCTGCCGGTAGCCATCTGGGAAAACATCGCGACCCCTATGCCGGATCGGTTCGTTATCACCTGGGTTTACAAACCCCTAACGACGATCGCTGCTTTATTGAGGTCGATCGTCAACGCCATAGCTGGCGCGACGGCGAGGCGGTTATTTTTGACGAAACCTATGTGCACTGGGCGCAAAATGAGAGCGAACAAACGCGAATTATCTTGTTTTGCGATATTGAGCGGCCAATGAAATGGCGCTGGGCGCAAAGGGTCAATCGCGGCGTTGGCCGCTGGCTTATGGCCGCCGCCGCTTCGCCAAATGATGCCAATGACCGTACCGGTTTTATCAATCGTATCTTTAAGTATGTTTATGCCATCCGCAATGCAGGTCAGCGGCTGAAGAAGCGTAACCGTACGCTTTACTACTGGGTGAAATACAGTCTGATCGCAGCGCTGTTTGCGCTGATTATTCTGCCGAGCCTGCCTTTCTGATATTTACACTTGCTAAAATTTTAAAAAGGGCGGATTAACAATATGTTAACCGCTTTTTTTATTTTTCAGACGCTGCCTTCCGCTTTCCTTTGCCACACTTACTTTTTGCAGGGGAATAGCGGCGCCCTCCCAGGGCGCATTGTTAAATAACGACAAAGAAGGAGCCGCATGATGAATTATCAGCCCGTCATCGCCTTAAACGATCTGCCCGACCGCCAGCCCACCAAAGCCAACGTCGCCGATACCGATATCCTGCTGGTGCGCGACGGAGAAAAGGTGCGCGCTTATCAGGCCACCTGTCCGCATGCGGGCGCGCCGCTGGAGCAGGGGGCCATCTGCGGCGATAAGCTGGTCTGTCCCTGGCATAAGGCGGTGTTCGCGCTGGAAGATGGTCATATGTGCGAACCGCTGGCGCTGGCCGATCTCAAACAGTTTCCGCTGCGCGTCGAGAACGGCATTGTGCAGGTCAACCCTAAAGCGATGTCATCTGCGACGCCCATCGGCAGCGGCGGCGACGCGCCGGTTTATGCGGTGCTCGGCGGCGGCGCGGCGGGCAGCGCCGCCATCTGGACGCTGCGCCGGGAGGGCTTTAAGGGGAAGGTGGTGCTGGTCGAGCGCGAGCCGGAAGCGCCCTATGACCGCACGGCGCTGACGAAATTTGTCCCCTCCGGCAAGATGGATATCAAGGATGTGCCGCGCATTCTGAAAGAGGACATTTTGCAGCACGTCGAGCGTCGCCAGGGCGAAGTAACGCGTCTTGACACGCGCGAGCAGCGTATCCACTTCGCCGACGGCGACGCGCTGTTTTACGACAAGTTGCTGATCGCCTCAGGCGGCGCGCCGCAGCGTCCCGATTTAGCGGGCAGCGAGCTGGCAGGGGTCCACCTGCTGCGTTCGCTGGCGCAGGCGGATGCGCTGCTAAAGGAGGTCGACCAGAGCCAGCAGCTGGTGATAGTTGGCAACAGCTTTATCGGCATGGAGATGGCGTCGGCGCTGCGCAATCGCGACGTCGAGGTTACGGTGGTGGCGCGGCATCCGCTGCCTTTTGCGCGCCAGTTCGGCGAGCAGATTGGCCGCTATTTCCGCGATCTGCACGGCAGCAACGGCGTACATTTTGTTGATGGGGATCCGGCAGAGCTGGAGGGCGCGCAGCACGTTACCGCGCTGCGCCTGGAGGATGGCCGCCGCATCAAGGCGGACGTGGTGCTGCTGGCAACCGGCATTCAGCCCGCCACCGGGTTTATTCACGATCTGCCGCTGCGCGAGGATGGCAGCCTGCTCGCCGACAGCCAGCTGCGGGTCACGCAAAACGTCTGGATAGCGGGAGATATCGCCAGCTATCTGACGCCGCAGGGGCCGCTGCGCGTCGAGCACTATCGCGTCGCCCATCAGCAGGGGCGTATCGCCGCCTTTAATATGCTGGACAAGCGCATGATGTATGACCGCGTGCCCTTTTTCTGGACCACGCACTTCGGCACGCGCTACGAGTATCTCGGTCATGCCGAAGAGTGGGACGAATATCGCCTGATCGGCTCGCTGGAGGAGAAAAAGTTTATCGCGCTTTACGGCCAGCAGGGCAAGCTGGCGGCGGCGTTCTCCTGCGGCATGTATACGCTTACGGCGGCGCTGGTGCTGGAGATGCAGCAGCCGATGACCATGGAGCAGGCGCTGGCAGCGGTGACGAGCCGTCAGGAATAGCGCAAGCGGACGGGGCGGGCGCGCCGCCCCATGCGTTACTTTTTGCTCAGCGCTTCAGACTTCGCCATGCACTGCTGCATCGCCTCCATCACGGCGGCGCGGAAGCCTTTCTCTTCCAGCACTTTCACCGCTTCGATGGTGGTGCCGCCGGGCGAGCAGACCATATCTTTCAGTTCGGCAGGATGTTTGCCGGTTTCCAGCACCATCTGCGCCGAGCCTTTTACCGCCTGAGCGGCGAACTGATAGGCCTGGGCGCGCGGCATGCCGCCCAGCACCGCCGCATCCGCCATCGCCTCGATAAACATAAAGACATAGGCGGGCGCAGAGCCGCTTACGCCGACCACCGAATGGATGAGATATTCGTTGACCACCGCGGCTTTGCCGAAGCTTTCGAATATCGTGACCACTTCGTCGATTTCCGGCTGCTCGACCAGCACGTTTGGCGTTATCGAGGTCATCCCTTCATTGACCAGCGCCGGCGTATTGGGCATGACGCGCACAATTTTGCGGTCGTGGCCGAGCACGGTGGCCAGCGAGTCGAGCGTGACGCCCGCGGCAATAGAGACGACCAGCGCCTCTTTTTTCAGCTGGCTGGCCAGATCTTTCAGCACTTTCAGGATGACGTTGGGTTTGACCGCGCCGAACAGAATATCAACCTCGCGCGCCAGCGCCTCAGCGCTCTCAGCAGCCTGAATGTTGTATTCGCGCGCCAGCGCCTCGTTGGTCTCCGCCTTGCGGTCAAATACCCAGATGTTCGAGGGCGCGACCTGGCCGCTTTTCACCAGTCCGCCAATAATGGCTTTGGCCATATTGCCGCCGCCGATAAACCCAATCTTCTTCTCCAGCATCGCCGTATCCTTAAGAAAGTTCGAAAATCTTAACGCGTTAGCTTACTTCAGCCAGGATTAATAACAAGTCAGCAAGGAGAACACTGCATGGGCGACAATGAAAATCAAAGCCGGCACTACCCGGTTAAAGAGAATATGCCGTGGCAACGTATCGAGTGGCGTATTCAGCACGCGGGTTTTGCGCTGCTGCTGCTGATTGTTGTCGCTGGCGCGGCAGGGCTGTTTTCCAAAGGCTGGCTGAGCAACCAGCGCGTCGTCAGCGCCGATAAACGGCTGAGCGTCGCTTACGAACGCTTTGGACGGCGGGAAAGCAACATGGATATGACGCTGCATCTGGGGCAGCTACGCGGCGGCGATTATCAGGTCAGGCTGCGCGGTCCGCAGCTCGACGATATCCAGCTGCAGACGCTTCAGCCGCAGCCGGACGACGCCTGGAGCACCGGCGATAGCCTGGTGCTCCGCTGGCATCGACGCGCCGATCAGCAGGAGGCCACTATCTGGATCGGCATCCAGGCGCAGGATTTCGGCCGTTATCACTTTACCGTCACGCTCGACGACGCCTCCAGCGTACGCTTTAGTCAGTTTATCTACCCCTAGGAGAGTCATATGGAAACGGTTTTGCGCGCAGCCAGCATGTATCTGCTGTTGATGGTGGTGTTTAAAATTGCTGGGCGGCGCACCCTGATGGAGATGACCTCTTTTGACCTGATTCTGCTGCTGATTATCAGCGAGGCGACCCAGCAGGCGCTGCTCGGCGATGACTTTTCCGTCACGGGCGCCGGGTTGACCATCGTCACGCTGATCGTGATAGATATTCTGTTCGGCATGATGAAAACACGCTTTCCGCGCATGGAGCGGCTGATTGACGGCTCCTCGCTGATTCTGGTGGAAGAGGGCAAACTGCTGCGCCAGCGGGCGAAACGCGCCGGGGTAGACGAAGAGGATATTCTGCAGAGCGCGCGCAGCTCGCAGGGGCTAGAGCGGCTGGACCAAATAAAGTTTGCCATTCTGGAGAAGACCGGCAAGATCTCCATCATTCCCAAAGAGTAAGGAAAAAGTATGGTTATCTGGGTTGATGCCGACGCCTGCCCCAACGTCATTAAAGAGGTGCTCTACCGTGCGGCGGATCGCACCAAAACGCAGGTGACCTTCGTCGCCAACCAGTCGCTGCGCGTGCCGCCGTCGCCCTGGCTGAAAACGCTGCGCGTGCCGGCCGGATTCGACGTCGCGGATAATGAGATTGTGAAGCGCGTAGAACCGGGGGATCTGGTCATCACCGCCGATATTCCGCTGGCGGCAGAGGTGCTGGAGAAAGGGGGCGCGGCGCTTAACCCGCGCGGCGAGCGCTATTCACCCGCCACTATTCGCGAAAAGCTGACCATGCGCGACTTTATGGACACGATGCGCGCCAGCGGCGTGCAAACGGGCGGCCCCGCGGCGATGAGTCCGCGCGACCGCCAGCAGTTCGCTAACGCGCTCGACAGCTGGCTGACGCAGCGCCAGCGCTGAAATCAGACGAAGCTGTCGTCGTCGTCGTTAAAGCCGTCGAAGCTGTCGTTGCCGAGATCGTTGAAGTCATTGTTGTCGGCGTAGTTATTATCCCAGCCGTTGTTCTGGTCGAGGAAACCGCTGCCACCGCTGTTGAAGGTGTCGAGATTGTCATCGACCTGCGGCAGCGGCGCGTCGGGTTCGTTGATGATGTTGACGATCTCTTCCGGCTGCGAGTGGTGGAACATGCTGGTCAGCATATCCGCCATCACTACGCCGCCCGCGACGCCTACCGCAGTTTGCAGCGCGCCGCCGAGAAAGCCGGTGCCGCGCGCCGGTGCCGCTGGCGCGTTATTATACTGCGGCTGCTGCGGTGCGTTGTTCCACGCCTGCTGCTGCTGCTGGGGCTGCTGCTGCGCAGGCGCCTGCTGGCGCGAGCCGCCGCCGAACAGGCTCGACAGAAAACCGCCGCTGCTCTGCTGTTGGGGCTGCTGCTGCTGCTGCGCCACGCGATTCTCCAGCTCGGTAATGCGATCGTTAAGTTTCTTCATCGCGGCTTCCTGGATCAGGATCGCCTGCGCCATATAGTAAGGCGCGCCGGGCTGCTGCTGCAGATGCTCTTTAATCAGCTGTTCCGCCGCCGCGTCACGCGGTCCGGTCTGGCTCTCGGCCTGTTTCAGACGGCTGAACAGACCCTCAATCAGTTGGTGTTCCTGGCTATACATAATGGCTCTCCTGTTGCGACTGAATAAGTATATGGGGGCGGAGCGCAGCAAAGTAAAATCCAGCAGGTAAGCAAATGTTGCCGCCGCTTGATCTGGCGCGATCTGCACGAATTGCGCATGGTTAACCCACTAATAATTAATGAAACAGGTGGGAAAATCGGAAAAGGATGCGCAATTCTTGCTTCGCGGGTGGAGGCGATAGCCGTTTCCAGTTATGATGCGTCGCATTAGCAAGCGATTTGCCGCGATATACGGCCTGTAACGGCGGAGGAACTGCCCGATGTCTCTACCTATTTATCTGATCGGCGCGCGCGGCTGCGGCAAAACTACCGTGGGCGAGGCGCTGTCGCGCGCGCTCGGCTACGCCTTTCGCGATACCGATCACCATCTGCAGCTCAGCACTCAGCGCAGCGTCGCGCAGATTGTGGCGGATGAGGGCTGGGAAGGCTTCCGCGCGCGGGAAACGGAGTCGCTGAAAGCGGTTACCGCGCCAGCCACGGTGATCGCTACCGGTGGCGGCATGGTGCTGGCGGAGCAGAATCGCCGCTTTATGCGCGAGCACGGGCGCGTAATCTGGCTCAGCGCGCCGTCGCATATTCTGGCGCAGCGGCTGGAGAGCCAGCCGGAAGCGGCGCAGCGTCCTACGCTGACCGGCCGTCCCATCGCCGAAGAGATGGGCGATATCCTGCGCGAGCGCGCGCATCTCTATCGTGACGCCGCCCACCATGAAGTCAACGCCATGCAGCCGCCAGAGCGCGTGATCGAAGAGATTCTCCAGTCGTTGTCGCTGGCGCGCGCCAGCTAGCTTCCCCACTTTTTCTTCAGATTCTTCCCGCTTTCCCGTCTGGGCTGCATAGCCTGGCTATACTGAGTATCAGACGGGAATTGTCTCGTCGTGTGGAATACGATTAGCCAGGAGGGATTGAATATGCCAACCAGACCGCCTTATCCACGTGAAGCTCGCGTTGTCGTCGTTGAGAAGGGACCGCAGGGCAGCACCGTCACGTCATGGGAGCTACGCGCCGATCATCCATCGCCCAATACCTTAATTAGCGAACATACGTCGGAAGAGGAAGCGCAGGACGCCAAAGTTCGCTATGAAGATGTGGAAAAAGAGTAGGGCAATCTCTCTGGCAGGGACGCCAGCCTGAATACATTTATTCGTTCATTTCTATTTGCTGTTATTTGCTGTCTGCGCGCAGCAAAGCTGTTATCCATTCTGCTATTTCTCGCAACGCCCTTATAAAATCATTTCTCTTTGCCGCCTGCCCGGTTATTTCACTGCGCACGTTCGCCCTTGACAAAAATTGACGCTTGACCCCTGTTCCTCTGCGTTTTAGTTTTAACCATCGATACAGGAACTCGGTTCCATATAGTGAAACTCACAATATGACCACACTCGAAAACGCCGCCGCGGTGCTTAAGCTGTTTCAGCAAAAAGGCGTGACGCAGGGAAACCCCGGGCTGACGTTTACCGATGTCGTCGAGGCGCTGCGCCTGCCGAAAAGCACCGTGTCGCGCCTGCTGGCCACCATGGAAAGCCAGGGCCTGCTGGAGCGCGATGCAGAGAGCCGCTGTTTTCATATTGGCCGCGTCCTGCTGTCGGTCGCCGGACACTATCTTTCCGCGCCGCTGGTAGACAGCGCCGCGCCAGCGATGGCGCGGCTGGCGGATAAAACCGGCAGCATCGGCTATATCTCGCGTCTCGACGGGCGCGATCTGGTGGTGATGCGGATGTTTCATGGACGCCACTTCACCCAGCTGGTGACGCCGCCGGGAAGCCGCATGATCGCCGCCGCCACCTCGACCGGCCGCGTGCTGCTGGCGCAGCTCAGCGAAGAAGAGGTGCGCGAGCGCTACCGCGACGCCTGGCAGCCGCTGCCGCCCAATTCGCCGCAAACGCTGGAGGCGCTCTGTACGCAGCTGGCGGCGATCCGCCGCCAGGGCTGGTCGCTGGCGCGCAACGAAACGCTGCCCGGCATCAGCTCGCTCTCCGTCGCGCTGCATAATAAATATCACGGCGATACGGTGGCGCTTTGCCTCTCTTTTTTGTCGCAGGCGAGTTCGCCCGGCTATCCACCTGCGCTGCTTGATGAATTACGCATAACGGCCAGCGACCTGGCTGAGAAATATGGCCCAACGGCACCCTGAATTTAATTTTATCGGCGCAATACTTTCGCCACACCGGGAAAACGTCAGGCCTTCGGGCCTGTTTATTCAACCTCACGGATGAAATAAAAAAACGGCGTAAGCGAGCCGGATAAAGGCTCGCGAAGCGTCATTATTTCCTTTTTACCGGCATTCCTGACGGGGACAATATGGAGAAGGTTAATCCAGTTAAACAGGCTGGCGTGGCGATAGTATTAATCGCCCTGTCGGTGGCGGGCGCCATTATCGGTGTGCAGCTTATTACCACTATCGGCGTGACGCCGAATACTTCTATTATCGGCGCGCTATTCGCGATGCTGCTGGCGCGCATTCCCTTACAGGCATTTCGCCGTTACCGGTCGATTGAAATCCAGAACCTCGCGCAAACCGCCATCTCCTCCGCCACCTTCGGCGCCGCCAACAGCTTGTTAATGCCGATCGCGGTGCCCTGGGCGCTGGGCGAGCCGCAGCTAGTGCTGCCGATGTTCTGCGGCGTCAGCGCGGCGATGCTGCTGGACGCTTATCTGCTCTACCGTCTGTTTGATACCCGCGTCTTTCCCGCCAGCAACGCCTGGCCGCCGGGCGTGGCCGCCGCAGAGGCGATCAAAGCGGGCGACAGGGGCGGACGACAGGCCTGGCTGCTGGCGGCAGGCATTGTCGGCGGCATCCTCGGCTCGATGCTGACGATCCCGATGTCCGCTTTCGGCACCGCCTTTATCGGCAATATCTGGGCGCTGGGCATGCTCGGGCTGGGCT
Organism: Enterobacter sp. BRE11; assembly: GCF_031844285.1. Lineage (NCBI taxonomy): Bacteria > Pseudomonadati > Pseudomonadota > Gammaproteobacteria > Enterobacterales > Enterobacteriaceae > Enterobacter > Enterobacter sp. BRE11. The sequence continues at coordinate 395,593 of NZ_JAUZUX010000001.1, read as the reverse complement.
TTCTAATGCGCGCCTATGCGCAACCGGTTGCCGGCATCGACATTAACGCGCTCTATCTGCCGCACGGCGTCATGGTCGGCGCGGGGCTGGTGGCGCTGATTCAGGTCGTGATGGTGATCCGCAGCCGCCGCCATGAGGAGCAAAAAGTGAGCCGCGGCGGCAATGAGGTCAGGCGCGCGCTCGGTCTTGGCGGCGTGGGCTATCTGATAATTTCAGCGCTGCTGGCGCTGGCGGGGGGCCTGTGGAGCGAAATGAGCCTGCCGATGCTGCTGCTGTTTGTGATTTACGCCGCGTTCGCCGCCTTCGTGCATGAGCTGATCGTCGGCATCGCCGCGATGCACTCCGGCTGGTTCCCGGCCTTTGCGGTAGCGCTGATTACCCTGATCGTCGGCATCCTGCTCGGCTTTCCGCCGCTGGCGCTCTGCCTGCTGTGCGGCTTTACCGCGGCGACCGGGCCCGCCTTCGCCGACATGGGCTACGATCTTAAAGCGGGCTTTATCCTGCGCAGCCACGGCGCGGATCTGCAGCAGGAGCTGTGGGGCCGCCGCATTCAGCTGATCGCGGCGATGATCGCGTTTCTGGTCTCTGTTCCCGTCGTCTGGTACGCGCATAACCTGTTCTTTGCGGAAAACCTGCTGCCGCCGGTGGCGCGCGTCTACGCCAAAACTATCCAGGCGGGTGCGGAGCCCGGCATCGCCGGTAGCCTGCTGATGTGGGCAATTCCCGGTGCCATTATTCAGCTGATCGGCGGGCCGAAACGCCAACTCGGCGTGCTGCTTGCCACCGGCCTGCTGATCAACAACGCGATGGCCGGCTGGGCGGTGGTGGTGGGCATTGCGCTGCGCATCGTTATTATTCGCGTATGGGGCGAACGCGGCCGCTCGCCGATGGAGGTGATGGCAGCGGGCTTTATCGCCGGCGACGCGCTCTATAGCTTCTTTCACTCGCTGTTTGCCAGCGGCAAAAAATAATTAAGGGATGTCATGAGTCTGCACCAGACGTTACAGGTATTTGAATTATTCGACAGCGCATTTATCGACGGTCAGCAGGTAGTCGATCTGTTTGCCGCTTTTCCCGGCGTCAACGCCAGCTTTAAACGCGTCAGCGGGCCGAAAGGGCGCACCGATTTTGTTCGCATCACTATTCCAGGCGCGCAGGGCAAAGCTGGCGGCGGCAGCGCGCCGACGCTCGGCATCATCGGCCGCCTGGGCGGCATCGGCGCGCGCCCGACGCGCATCGGCATGGTCTCCGACGCCGATGGCGCCGTCGCGGCGGTGAGCAGCGCGCTGAAGCTGGCCGTTATGCAGACCAAAGGCGACGTGCTGGCGGGCGACGTCATCGTCACCACCCATATCTGTCCCGACGCGCCGACGCGTCCGCACGAGCCGGTCGATTTTATGGATTCACCTGTCGACGACGTCACCATGAACGACAATGAGGTGGTTCAGGAGGTCGACGCTATCCTGTCGATCGATACCACCAAGGGCAACCGCATTATCAACCACAAAGGATTTGCGCTGTCGCCGACGGTAAAAGAGGGCTATATCCTGCGCGTGTCGGACGATCTGCTGCGCATCATGGAGATGACCACCGGCCGCCCGGCGGTCACCTTTCCCATCACCACTCAGGACATTACGCCTTACGGCAACGGCATTTATCACCTCAACAGCATTCTGCAGCCTTCTACCGCCACCGATGTGCCGGTGGTCGGCGTGGCGATCACCGCCGAGTCGGTGGTGCCGGGCTGCGGCACCGGCGCCAGCCACGAAGTGGATATCGCGGCGGCGGCGAAGTTTGCGGTGGAGGTGGCGAAAGAGTTCGGCCGCGAGAGCTGCCATTTCTACGATGCGGACGAATATGCCCGCCTGCTGGCGCTCTATGGCAGCCTGAGCCATCTGCGTAAACGAGACTAATATGACGAAATCCCTGGTTACCCTGACCATCGGTCAGTCGCCGCGCAGCGATATCATGCCGCTGCTGACGGCGTTTTTACCCAGTGAGCAGACCGATCATGTCGGCCTGCTGGATGGGCTGAGCGAAGCGGAGATCGCCGCGCGTTACGCGCCTGACGCTCAGGACGGCGTGCTGGTGTCGCGCCTGCAGAACGGCGCGCAGGTGCGGCTGGCCACGGCAAAGGTAGAACAGGGATTGCAGGCGAAAATCGCCGCGCTGGAAGCGGAAGGCTACGACACGATTCTGCTGCTCTGCACCGGCGAGTTCGGCGCGCTGACCGCGAAAAGCGCGCTGCTGCTTGAGCCGGACCGCATTATTCCGCCGCTGGTTGCCGCCATTGTGCAGGACCATCAGGTCGGTATCGTGGTGCCGGTCGAGGAGCAGATCCGGCAGCAGGCCAATAAGTGGCGCAATCTGAAGCGCCGTCCCTGTTTCGCCGTTGCCAGCCCCTATATTCCCGATAATGAGAAGCTTACCGACGCCGCGCTCTCCCTCCAGGAGCAGGGCGCGGACGTGGTGGTGCTGGACTGCGTCGGCTATAACCAGACACATCGCGACTTTTTGCAGAGGCTGCTCGGCATTCCGGTGCTGCTCTCCAACGTGCTGGTCGGCAAACTGGCCGCTGAACTTATCGTCTGATAACTGGCGCGATCACAAAGCGGGAGGCGACGCTGAAATTCGCGTGACAGATCAGCAAGTTCCACTCTACACTGCCAGACACCCTAATGTGCTGTGAGGAAGTAATATGCTCAACGTAAGCGAGTATTTTGACGGAAAAGTGAAATCGATCGGTTTCGACAGTGCCAGCACCGGTCGCGCCAGCGTAGGCGTAATGGCGGAAGGCGAATACACCTTCGGCACGGCGCAGCCGGAAGAGATGACGGTGGTGAGCGGATCGCTGAAGGTGCTGCTGCCGGGCGAAACCGAGTGGCAATGGTTTGAAGCGGGTTCGGTGTTTAACGTGCCGGGCCACAGCGAGTTTCATCTGCAGGTGGGCGAGCCGAGTTCCTATCTCTGCCGCTACCTGAAAGAGTAACCATTACCGCAAAGCGGCCCGCGACACTTTTTTTCGCGGGCCGCTTTGCTGCCCGGGATTGGTTACCCCGGCTTTAGGTTTGTCAGCCGTCTGTAGGTCAGTTTTTAGCGGGTGATGGCAACCTGCTCCAGTCGCGTATCCTGCCACGGCGCACTGCCCAGCTTCGACGCCAGCGGCGCCAGCACGCGCAGATCCTCCAGCCACGCGTCACGCGTTTCCACCGTCTTCTGTCCGTCACCCTCACTACGACACGCCACTTGCAGATAGCGGCCGCTGAAAGCGGGGTTGATGCTCTGCGCCTCGCCCCCTGCCAGCACGCTGCACTGCTGTCGCGTGCGGCGCACGTCCGATGTCGACCCGCGCTCCACTAAATCCGTGTCGACGGTAAACGTCTGCCCGGCCACCAGCGGGAAACGCAGGGTGGTTTTTAGCGCTTCCAGTCGACTGGGCTGCGAGGCGATCGACATCGCAAACTTCAGCTGGATCATATTGCCCAGCGTCAGGCGCTGCACCTTCCAGATACCGTAATTTTCCAGCTTGCGCAGGTAGCCCTGCTCGTCAACGTCGATACGCACCGCGACCTTGCCTGAAGGGCTGTTTTCTACCCAGTTCAGCTGGCGAAAACGCGGCAGTGCCCAGGGCGCAATTAGCTGATGAAGCTGCTGGTCCAGCGCCTTGTCCAGCGGCAGCGCCGCCATAACCGAGGCTGGATTATCGCTGAGCGCGGGCAAAATCGTACGCGCGTCGCGGCTGACCGCCTTATGTGTTGCAGAGACAAAGCGACCCAGCGCGCGGAAGCGTTGCAGATCGGCGGTGGCGCAAAGGCGGGTAAAGGTCTGTTTCATGAGCGGCGTCAGCGGGAAAGAGGCTTTACGATCTGCGATATCGCCGCTGTCCAGCGAGTCGGTCACATAGCCTTTATCATCCACATCCATCATCGACACGGGTGCAAACGCCTGTGTCTGACAGTTGAAGCGATAGTTTTCTACCTTGAACGCGTAAGGGGCGTCATAGGGCGGATCGAAATCTCTGGTCGCATAGTCATAGCCAAAACGCACCTGCAATTCGTCGCCGCTGCGCTTCAGGCTGGCGACGTCAACGAGAGCGGTAGACCCAAAGCGGTTGGTCGGCGCGATCTTTTCCCAGACTACCGCTTTCTCCGGCAGGCTACAGATGCGCTTCAGCGTTTCAGGATCCTGATTGGGACCAGGCTGCGGCGGTGTGTAACGGCCAAATTCGCTGCCGTAGAAGCGCGTAGTGGTCATGCCTCTGGCGTCGAGCAGATTGCGATAGAGCGCCTCGGCAGAGAGCGTTTTACAGTCGTAAGCCTGCCAGACCTGCAGCGCGCCGCCCGATTTACCAGCCAGCGCCACCATCACATTCAGGCGGTCGTTGATGCGCAACGCATTGAGGCGAGTAAAAGCGGCGTCGCCAAAGCTGGCGGAGGAGAAGAGCACACACCCGGCGAGCAGCGCTGCGCGGATAGAGGAACGAGACATAGCGGAAATCCTTTGCCGAAAGAAGTGATTATCGGCAAAGGCGCGTCACTCTTGAACCCTCAGCGTTTTGCTTCGCCGCCCAGCGCTTCCACCAGATTGCTGGTGAGCGCGGCGAGTTCGCTGGTCATCAGAATAAAGTCGGCGTCGAAACGCTGAGCGAAATCTTCACGGTCGATATCGTCGTTCTGCTCGCGCAGCGTGTCGCTGAACTTCAGGCGCTTCACCGAGCCGTCGTCCGCCAGCACGAACTGAATGCGCTCCTGCCAGTCGAGCGCCAGCTTAGTCACCAGCTTGCCCGCTTCGATATGGTTGGCGATCTCGTCGCACACCAGATCCTGTTTTTTACAGCGGATCACGCCGCCATCTTCGAGGATCGCCTTCAGCTCCGCTTCATCCATCAGGGCGAAACCGGCGGGCAGATCGCCGGAGCGCACCCATTCGGTCAGCGTCAGCTCGATCGGGCTTTCCAGCGTCAGCGGCACGACCGGCAGCGAGCCGAGGCTCTTACGCAGCAGCGCCAGCGTATCTTCCGCCTTTTTCGCGCTGGCGCAGTCGACCATGATCAGATTGTTGACGGTGTCGATCCAGATAAAGGTCTGGCTGAGACGGCTGAAGGCGCGCGGCAGCAGGCTGTGCAGCACTTCATCTTTCAGGGAATCTTTTTCGGTCTTTTTCAGCTTGCGGCTCTGTTCCGCTTCCAGCTTGCTGATCTTCGCTTCCAGCGCCTGCTTCACAACCGGCGACGGCAGGATCTTCTCCTCTTTACGGGCGCAAATCACGATCTGGCCGTTGTTCACGTGGGTCAGCGCGTCGCTGCGGTTGCCCATAGGTGATACCCAGCCGGTTTTGCTCATATCCTGGCTGCCGCAGGGAGAGAAGGTGTAAGCCTCAAGCTGTTTTTCCATGTCGTCTGCAGAGAGCGGAATGTCCCGATTCAGACGATAAACCATCATATTTTTAAACCACAACATCATAATTCCTTACCGGGTCGCGCGATCTGGCGCACAAGTCGAGAGGTCAGCGCGCATGATAGCGAAACATCGAAACGGTTTCATTGCCTTTCCCCGACGCCGCTCCTAATGTATCTGCTACCCTGACGAATAATGAGGAATAATGTGTGCGTATAGGTATTGATTTGGGCGGCACCAAGGTCGAAGTGATCGCCCTGTCTGACGAGGGAAATGAGCTGTTTCGCCACCGCGTGGATACGCCGCGCGACGATTACGGTGCCACGGTGCAGGCGATTGCGGATCTGGTGCGCCTTGCTGAAGCAGAAACCGGGCAGACCGGCAGCGTCGGCGTCGGCATTCCCGGCACGATTTCGCCTTACGCGCACCGCGTGAAAAACGCTAACTCCACCTGGCTTAACGGCCAGCCGCTGGATCGCGATCTGGCGCTGGCGCTGCAGCGCGAGGTGCGCATCGCCAACGACGCCAACTGCCTGGCCGTCTCGGAGGCGGTTGACGGCGCGGGCGCGGGGCAGCCGCTGGTGTTCGCGGTGATCATCGGCACCGGATCGGGGGCGGGCGTGGCGATCAACGGCGAAGCGCGCATCGGCGGCAACGGCAACGCGGGCGAGTGGGGGCACAATCCGCTGCCGTGGATGGATGAAGAGGAGCTGCGCTACCGTGAGGAGGTGCCGTGCTACTGCGGCCAGAAAGGCTGCATCGAGACCTTTGTCTCCGGCACCGGCTTTGCCATCGACTACCGGCGGCTGAGCGGCCAGGCGCTAAAGGGCGCGGAGATCGTCAGGCTGATCGCGCAGCAGGATCCCGTCGCCGAGCAGGCGATGCGGCGCTACGAAACCCGGCTGGCAAAGTCGCTGGCGCAGGTGGTGAACCTGCTCGATCCCGATGCGATCGTGCTCGGTGGCGGCATGAGCAATAACGATCGCCTCTACCAGACGGTGCCAGCGCTGATGAAGCAGTGGGTTTTCGGCGGAGAGTGCGAAACGCCGGTGCTAAAAGCAAAACACGGCGATTCGAGCGGAGTGCGCGGCGCGGCCTGGCTCTGGCCGCTGGAAAAGTAGGGGTTACTGCGGCGCGCCGAAGGGGAATTGCCAGCTCTCCGGCACGCCGACCGGCGGCAGCGGCAGGTTGCGCGCGCTGCTGACCTGTTGCCAGGCGCGCAGGCAGAGCGCCTCGTCCCCTTCGGTGCGCAGCACGCTGTAGCCGCCGTCGGCGCGGCGGTGCGCCGACACCAGACAGTGCTGGCCGGGATAGCGCGGCGCGACGCTGCTGTTGAAGCTGTCGATCAGCTGATGCTGAACGTCGCGCAGATAGCTGCACTGCGCCGCCGAGTAAGCGCGGTCGCAGCTGAGATTGCTTTGCGGTTTGCTGCTGCATCCCGCCAGCAGCGCGCTGGCGAGCAGCAGCGCCATGCCTGTTTTCATTACGCCTCCTGAGGGCGGGGCAGCTCCAGTTTGCTGTAGCCCAGCCCGTTAATCTTGCGCACCCGAATCTGTACCGGAATGCGCTCTTTCATCGCCTCGACGTGGCTGATGACGCCGATGGTTTTGCCGCTGGCGTTGAGCGCGTCCAGCGCGTCCAGCGCAGTGTCGAGCGTTTCGGCGTCCAGCGTACCGAAGCCCTCGTCGAGAAACAAAGACTCTATGCGCGTTTTCACGCTGACTAAATCTGAAAGTGCCAGCGCCAGCGCGAGGCTGACCAGAAAACTTTCGCCGCCCGAAAGGGTGCGGGTGTCGCGCGCGGCGTCCGCCTGCCAGGTATCGATCACGTCCAGCTCAAGCGCGTCGCTGGCGCGGCGCTGCAGCAGATAGCGGCCGTGCAGCCGATCGAGCTGGCGGTTGGCGAGCGCCACCAGGTGATCCAGCGTCAGCCCCTGCGCGAAGCGGCGGAATTTGTCGCCGCTGGCGGAGCCGATAAGATCGTTTAGCTGACTCCAGTGCGCCAGCGCCGCCTCCTCCTCTTCGATCTGCGTCATCAGGCTCTGCTGCTGTTCGCGCAGGCGTGCGTCGCTCTGAAGCTGCTGTTGCGCCTCGCCCTGCTGGCGCGCATTGTCGCGCAGCGCCAGACGCAGATCTTCAAGCTGCGCCTCCAGCGCGGCGGCGTTTTCCGCCGCGCCCTCGGGGCGGCTTTGCTGATGCGCCGCCCGACGCTCGGTCAGCTGCTGCCGCTGCGCCTGCAGCGCCTGGCGCTGCTGCTCAAGCTGCTGTAACCGGCCGCGCAGCGCGCGCGCTTCCTCTTCCTCCAGCAGCGCCGCGCGCAGGCTGGCTTCATCGTCAAAGCCGGCGGCGGCCAGCGCGGCGCTGAGCAACGGCTGCGCCTCGCGCAGCCCCTGGCTCACCTTTTCCTGCTGCGTTTCCAGCTCGGCGGCGCGCCCGGCCAGCTGGCTGAGGTGGCTCTGGCTTTTCTGCAGCGCCTCCAGCGCGGCGGCGAGGGCGGCTTCCTGCTGCTGGATCTGCGCCTGCATCTGCCGCCGCGCCGCGGCGACGTCGTTATCGGCGAACAGCGCCTGCCGCGTCGCGCGCTGCTGCGCCAGCGTCGCGTCGCTTTGCGCACGCTGCTGTAGCAGAGCGTCAAGCTGCTGCCGTTCACGCTCAACGCGCTGCTGCAGGCTGCTGCACTGCGCCTCGGCGCGTGCCAGCTGCGGCTGAAGTTGAGCCAGCTGCTGCTCGCTCTTATTCCACTGCTGCCAGCGCTGCAGCTGCTGTTGCAGCCAGCCGTCACGCGACGCCGCGTCGGGCAGGGCGAGGCCAGCGTCCGCCAGCGCCTGATGCAGCGCCTCGCGGCGCTGCCGCCAGTCGCGCTCTTCCTGTTCCAGGCGCTGCGCCAGCGTTGTCGCGCCCTCTTGCAGGTTAGTGAGCGTTTGCTGGGCCAGCTGAAGCTGCTGCTGATGCTGCTGCAGCGCCTGCTGGTGCCGCAGGTGCTCATCTTTCGCCTGCTGGCGCTGGCGCGCGGCGCTCTCCTGCTGACGTATCAGCTGCTGCAGCGCCTGCTCCTCGCTGTTTTGCTGCTGCTGCCAGGCGGCCAGCGCCGCGCTGTCGTCCGCATCAAATGTGAGCACCAGCTTACGCTGTAGATCTCGCCACTGCTGGGTTAGCTCATCCAGCCGTTGGGTATCTGCCGCCAGTTCCTCCCGGAGCCTCTGCTGTTCACTCTTCGCCTGCTTAACCGCCTCGCCTTTTTGGATGCCCTGTTCGCGCAGCGCCTCGACCTGCCTCTCCTGTTCGGCCAGCCGTCGCTGATTCTCGCTCAGTTCCAGCGCGGCGTAGCGCTCGACCGCCGGATGCTGGCACGATCCGCACAGCGGGCAGGGCTGCTCAGGTTCCAGGCGCGCGCGCCAGGCCGCCAGATCGGCGATATGCTGCTCCAGCTCGCAAATCTTTTTGATATCGGCCAGCGACGCCTTTTCGCGCGCGAAGGCGGCGCGCAGCGTCTGCAGCGTGTCGTCATCCTGCTGTAGCCTCTTTTCCAGCGCGGCAAGGCGCTGCTGACGCGCGGCGAGATGCTGCTGCAGCGGCGTCCACTGCGAGGCGAGCACCACCAGCTGCTGGCGCAGCGGACGGCGGCTCTCGCTCTGCGCCAGGCTGGCCTGCAGCGCCTGCGGCGGATGGCGCTGCTCCAGATCGGCCAGCGCCTGTTGCGCGCTTTCCAGGGCGCTCGCCGCCTGCTGTTCGGTCTGGCTCAGCGGCGTTGCCTGCTGCGCCAGACGGGCGAGCGCCGCCTGCTGCTGCGTCAACTTTTGCTGCTGGAGACGCTGCTGCTCGCGCAGCGCCTCCAGCGCAGTTTCCTGCTGCGTCAGCTGGGCGAAGCGCTCCTGCCACAGCGCCAGCGAAGGACCCCACTGCGGCAGCGTGCCCTGATCCACGCGCCACTGCTGCTGTTTCGCCAGCGCGGCCTGCAGGCTGTCGCGCTGTGCCGTTTCCTGCTGCAGCGCGCGCGCGCTTTGCGTCAGCGCCTGCTGCTGCTGATCGCTTTCCTGCCGCTGCTGCTGCGCCTGCGCCAGCAAGGCGGCGATCTGCTGGTCGAGCGGAATGACCTGCTCCGTCAGCAGCGTCTCCTGCGCCTGCTGCTCGCGTAGCGCGGCGTCGCGCGCCGCCTGCGCCGCCTCGCGGCGCTGGCGGTCGCTCTGCATTTGCTGCTCGGCGGCCTGGCGCTGCTGTGTAAGCTGCTGCTGCGTCTGCTGCAGACGCTGCTGCTCATGCAGCAGGCTGTCGCGCTGCGCTAATTTATCGCGCAGCTTCTCTGCCGGCTCGCTGCGCGCCAGCCGCTGGCGATCCGCCTCCGCATCGCGCCACGCCTGTTCCGCCGCCTCCAGCGCGGCCTGTGCGGCCTGAAGATCGCTGTCGAGCTGCTGCGCCTGGGTCAGCCACTGATGCTGCCTGCGCAGGCTGTCGTTTTGCTGAGTAAGCGCCTGCTCCGCTTCCGTCAGCGCAGCCAGCTGCTGCTGCAGCGCAGCGCGCACGTCGGCGTCGAGCAGGGTCAGGGTGCCGGCGCGGCTGCGCAGGTTGTCCAGCGCCAGGCGCGCCGCCTTGTGGCGTTCGTAGATGGCGACGGAGATCTGGCCGTAAATCTCGGTGCCGGTCAGCTCCTCCAGCAGTTCGGCGCGCTCGCCGGGCTTCGCGTTAAGAAAGGCGGCGAACTGACCCTGCGACAGCATCATCGAGCGGGTAAAGCGATCGAAGTCGAGGCCCGACAGCGACTCGATAAGTTTTAATTTGTCGTTGACCTTGTCCGCGAAGATTTTGTCATCGATACAGCGCGCCAGCTCGACGCGCGGCGCCTGCAGCTTGCCGTCGGCCGCGCCGCGCGCGCGGTTCTGGCTCCAGAAGGCGCGCCAGGCTTCGCCTTTGATCTCAAACTCCACTTCAGCAAGGCATTCGGCGGTGTCGCGCGTCATCAGACCGTTTTGCGTCTGCGACAGCACGCCGAGGCGCGGCGTCTGGTGATAGAGCGCCAGACAGATGGCGTCGAGCAGGGTGGTTTTGCCTGCCCCGGTCGCGCCGGTAATGGCGAACAGACCGTTGCTGGCAAAGGGCTCGGCGCGAAAGTCGATAAACCATTCGCCTTTCAGCGCGTTCAGGTTTTTAAAGCGCAGCGTGAGGATTTTCATTCGCTCTCCTCCAGCGAGGCGAGGGTGGAGCGGAACAGGGCGCTGAGGCGCGCATGCCCCGATTCGTCGATATCCTCCGCCAGCGCCATGCGGCGGGCGAAGACCTCCTCCACTTTTAGCTCGCTCAGGGTTTCGTTTTTCAGCTGCGCCAGGCTCTGCTGGCGCTGTTCGCGGCTGCGGCGCAGCAGCAGGACCTCGACCGGCAGATCGGCGGTCAGCGCCTCGACGCGGCGCTGCAGGTCGCTGAGGAATTCCTGGGTCGTCACCTCGATATCGAGCCATACCGGCTTGTCGCCCTGATGGTCGGCAAAGGGCGCCAGCTGCGCCTCGATCTCTGTCAGCGAGCCTTTCAGCATTTTCATCGGCTGGAAAGAGGGGACAGGCAGCGGCGTCACGCGCTGCAAACCGGCGCTATTCACCTCGAGCAGAAAGACGCTTTTCTCGCTGCCGAGCTCGTCGAAGCTGAGCGGGATCGGCGAGCCGCTGTAGCGAATATGATCGCTGTTGGCGACGCGCTGGGCGCGATGGATATGGCCGAGCGCCACGTAGTCGACGTCGGGAAAAGCCGACGCGGGAAAGGCGTCGAGCGTGCCGATATAGATATCGCGCACCGAATCGCTTTTGCTGACGCCGACGGTGGTGAGATGGCCGGTGGCGATGACCGGCAGCGCCAGCGGATGCGCGCGCGCCGCGTCGACGCTGCGCTGGTAGTGCGCGGCGATCGCTTCCAGCAGGCTGAGCTGCTTTTCGCGCCCCGACTGGCCCGCGCGGCTGCGCATAATATCGCGCGGTCGCAGATAGGGAATGGCGCAGAGCAGCGCGCCTGGTTCGCCGGCGCGGTCGCGCAGCAGCAGCAGATTGTGATCCGCCTGCGGCGTGGTGATCACCTGGGTATTCAGGCAGGCGAGCAGGGCGCGCGATTCGTTGAGGGTGGCGACCGAATCGTGATTGCCCGCCAGCACCACCAGCTGGCAGCCGGTTGGCTGCAGCGCCACCACGAAACGGTTAAAGAGTTCGCGCGCGTAGCTTGGCGGCGTGCCGCTGTCGAAAAGGTCGCCCGCGACGATCAGCGCATCGACCTGATGCTCCTCAATGCGCGCCAGCAGCCAGTCGAGAAAGGCCTGGTGCTCGGCCGCCCGGCTCTTGTTATAGAAAAACTGACCGAGGTGCCAGTCCGCGGTATGAATGATGCGCATAAAACTCCCTGCGGTAACGGTTTGCCGGAGGATTATACCGGCTATGGCGCAAAAGCAAAAAAAGCGGCGCCAGCGGTTATAAAGCAGTGTTAACGCGCTGATTAAGCGGCTATGTTTTTCATAAAAGTGTCATAAATCTGACGCATAATGGCGCCGCATATAACGGTGACAGCAGTCACATCAGCAGGAGTTGCAATGGCTAAGCGCATTTTGGTTGTGGAAGATGAAGCCCCTATCCGTGAAATGTTGTGCTTTGTTCTGGAGCAGAACGACTACCAGCCCATTGAGGCCGAGGATTATGACAGCGCGGTAGGGAAACTGATTGAGCCCTGGCCAGATTTAATTCTGCTGGACTGGATGTTGCCGGGCGGCAGCGGCATTCAGTTTATCAAGCACCTCAAGCGCGAGGCCCTGACGCGCGATATTCCGGTAATGATGCTGACGGCGCGCGGCGAAGAGGAAGATCGCGTGCGCGGTCTGGAAGTGGGCGCGGATGACTACATCACCAAGCCTTTCTCGCCGAAAGAGCTGATGGCGCGCATCAAGGCGGTGATGCGCCGCATTTCGCCGATGGCGGTGGAAGAGGTGATTGAGATGCAGGGTTTGAGCCTGGATCCCTCCTCGCACCGCGTGATGTCGGAATCGACGCCGCTTGAGATGGGCCCGACCGAATATAAGCTGCTGCACTTCTTTATGACGCATCCCGAGCGCGTTTACAGCCGCGAGCAGCTGCTGAACCACGTCTGGGGCACCAATGTTTATGTGGAAGATCGCACCGTTGACGTGCATATCCGCCGCTTACGTAAGGCGCTGGAAGTTTCCGGCCACGATCGCATGGTTCAAACCGTTCGCGGAACGGGGTATCGTTTCTCCGCCCGCTACTAAACGGAGTCTTTACCGTGCTGGAACGACTCTCCTGGAAGAGACTGCTCTCTGAGCTGGCGCTGGCCTGTCTGCCTGCGCTGATTGTCGGATTGATTTTTGGTTATCTCCCCTGGCTGCTGCTGATTAGCGTGCTGGGGATGCTGCTGTGGCACTTCTCTAATCTGATGCGGCTGTCGCACTGGCTGTGGGTCGATCGCACCATGACGCCGCCCACCGGAAAGGCGAGCTGGGAACCGCTGTTTTACGGTCTCTATCAGATGCAGCTGCGCAACCGGCGGCGGCGGCGCGAGCTGGGCAATCTGATCAAGCGCTTTCGCAGCGGCGCCGAGACGCTGCCCGACGCGGTGGTGCTGACCACGGAAGAGGGCGCTATTTTCTGGTGCAACGGCCTGGCGCAGCAGCACCTCGGCCTGCGCTGGCCGGAAGATAACGGCCAGAACATCCTTAACCTGCTGCGCTATCCGGAGTTCTCCCGCTATATTCGCCAGCGCGATTTCAACAAGCCGCTCACCCTCATTTTCAATAACCAGCGCCACATGGAGTTTCGCATCATGCCCTATAGCGAGGGGCAGTGGCTGATGGTGGCGCGCGACGTGACGCAGATGCACCAGCTGGAAGGGGCGCGGCGCAACTTCTTCGCCAACGTCAGCCATGAACTGCGCACGCCGCTGACGGTGCTGCAGGGCTATCTGGAGATGATGAACGACTCGGTGATGAACGAGCGCTCGCGCGGCAAAGCGCTGCAGACCATGCAGGAGCAAACGCGCCGCATGGACAGCCTGGTGCGCCAGCTGCTGACGCTGTCGCGCATCGAGGCGGCGCCAGCCATCGACATGAAAGAGACGGTGGACGTGCCGATGATGCTGCACCTGCTGCAGCGCGAAGCGGAGACGCTGAGCGGCGGCCGTCACCAGATCCACTTCCATACCGATCCGCATCTCAAGGTGCTCGGCGACGACGATCAGCTGCGCAGCGCCCTCTCTAACCTGGTGTACAACGCGGTCAATCATACGCCAGAAGGCACGCGCATCGACATCAGCTGGCTGCGCAGCCGCCAGGGCGCACAGTTCAAGGTCTGCGACAACGGGCCGGGGATTTCAGCTGAGCACCTGCCGCGCCTGACCGAGCGCTTCTACCGCGTGGATAAGGCGCGCTCGCGCGCCACCGGCGGCAGCGGTCTGGGGCTGGCGATCGTTAAGCACGCCCTGAGCCACCATAATGCGCGGCTGGAGATCACCAGCATTCCCGATAAAGAGACCTGTTTTACCTTTACGCTGCCGTCAAGGTTGATCGTCAGCGCGGGATTGCAGGAGAATGCCGTCCATTAACCGTTAATGGAACCTTTTATGCGCGTCTGGCTGCTGTTGCTTTCTCTTTTTTCGCCCGCGCTGACGCTGGCGGCGCCTCAGCCTGAAATGCTCACCGGCAATCTCAGCAGCGTCGGCTCAGACACGCTGGGAACGCTGATGATGCTGTGGAGCGAAGATTTCAGCGCGCGGGCGCCGGGCGTCAATCTACAGGTGCAGGCCTCCGGCTCTTCCACCGCGCCGACGGCGCTAGCGGCGGGTGCCGCGCAGCTCGGCCCGATGAGCCGCCCCATGCAGGCGGAAGAGCGGCAAACCTTTCAGGCGCGCTATGGCTACCCTCCGCTCGCCGTGCCGGTGGCGCTCGACGCGCTGGTGGTGGTGGTCAATCAGCGCAATCCGCTCACGCAGATCGCTATGCGCCAGCTCGACGCCATCTTTTCCGTGACGCGCCTGTGCGGCGCGCCGCAGGTGCCAGCGCGCTGGGGCGATATGGGCGTGCGACAGCCCGACTGGGCGCGGCGACCGATTCAGCGCTACGGACGCAACTCCGCCTCGGGCACCTGGGGCTTCTTTAAGCAGCAGGCGCTGTGCAACGGCGATTTTCGCGCCGACGTGGCGGAGTTTCCCGGCTCGGCCGCCGTGGTGCAGGCGGTCGCCGCCAACCCGCGCAGCATTGGCTACGCCAGCTTCGGTTTTCATCTCAGCGGCGTGAAGATGCTTGCCGTCGCTGACGCGCAGGGCGCGGCGGTAGCGCCAGACGCCGACTCTATCCGCAGCGGCCGCTACCCCTGGGCGCGCCCGCTCTATATCTATGTCAACAAGCCGCCGGGCAAGCCGCTGCCGCCGCTGGTAAACGCCTTTCTTCATCAGGTGCTTTCGCCGCAGGGCCAGCGCCGCGTCAGCGAAGCGGGCTATCTTCCGCTGTCAGCGGCGCAGCGCGAGCAGGCACTGGCAGCGCTAGAGGCGAAGTAAGCGCTAACGTGAATTTTTTTCAACTCCGCTGAAATTTCTTCTGTTGCAGATAAGGCGCGCGCGTGCCACTCTGTCCACAGACGTTTAGCCATCCAGATGGCTATATATAACTTAGCGAAATTATTCCCTGACGTGATTAACGCTCAGGGTGCCAGGAGTGAAGATGACCGCACAGACCGCCCCGTTCCGCGCCGATACCGTCGGCAGCTTCCTGCGTCCCGCCGCCATTAAAAACGCGCGCGAACAGTATGCCGCTGGCCAGATCGACAAAGCCGCGCTGACCCGCATCGAAGACGATGCAATCCGCGATGTCGTCAGCAAGCAGATTGCCAATGGTCTGCAGGTGGTGACCGACGGCGAGTTCCGCCGCGCCTGGTGGCACTTCGACTTTTTCGGTGGCCTGGAGGGCGTCGAGCTGTTTGAAGCGGAGCAGGGCATTCAGTTCAACGGCGTCCAGACCAAAGCGCACGGCGTGCGCGTGGTGGGCAAGCTGGGCTTCCGCGATCACCCGATGCTGGAGCATTTTCGCTTCCTGCAGAGCGTCGCGGGCGACGCGGTGCCGAAGATGACCATTCCCAGCCCGAGCGTGCTGCACTTCCGCGGTGGCCGCAAAGTGATCGACGAAACCGTCTATCCCGATCTGGCGGACTACTTCGACGACCTGGCCGAAACCTATAAAACGGCGATCAAAGCCTTTTACAATGCGGGCTGCCGCTATCTGCAGCTGGACGACACCGTCTGGGCCTATCTCTGCTCGGAAGATCAGAAGCGTCAAATCCGCGAGCGCGGCGACGATCCCGAGCAGCTGGCGCACACCTACGCCCGCGTGCTCAACAAGGCGCTGGAGGGCAAGCCCGCCGATCTTACCGTCGGCCTGCACGTCTGCCGCGGCAACTTCCGCTCGACCTGGATCTCTGAAGGCGGCTACGAGCCGGTGGCGGAGATTCTGTTTGGCGGCGTGAACATCGACGCTTTCTTCCTGGAGTATGACAACGAGCGCTCCGGCGGCTTCGAGCCTCTGCGCTTTATCAGGCCAGGCCACCAGAAAGTGGTGCTGGGCCTGGTGACCACCAAAAACGGCGAACTGGAAGATCCGGCGCAGGTGAAGGCGCGTCTGCAGGAGGCGGCGAAATTCGTCAGCCTGGACCAGATTTGCCTCAGCCCGCAGTGCGGCTTCGCCTCGACAGAAGAGGGCAACAGCCTGAGCGAAGAGCAGCAGTGGGCGAAGATTCGCCTGGTGGTCGATATCGCCGGACAGGTGTGGTAAGGCTGTAAACTTGTGCAAACAGGCGCGTAAAACGCGCCTTTTGTGCATCATGCCGCGCACTTACGCTGAAATTTCTTACGCGCTGCAGAAAAAATAAGCACATCATCTGATGCCCTGCGGAGATATATCCGAGATATTCACTGCTTTTACTCTGTTTTCCGTCATAACCTTCTGGTTTTCCGATCCTGTATTGCCTTTCTCCGCTATAAACGTTCTACTTACGGCCGTTGTCGTAGCATCCCACTTGTGAACAGAATAAAAGCAGCTTAATTCACCTGCGCGACACGATTAAGGCAAGCACAATGCGCTGGCATCGTGCGCTGAGTCGTTGTCAACGCGCGGTCTGGGGACAACATAAACCCAA
This sequence comes from Enterobacter sp. BRE11, assembly GCF_031844285.1. NCBI lineage: Bacteria > Pseudomonadati > Pseudomonadota > Gammaproteobacteria > Enterobacterales > Enterobacteriaceae > Enterobacter > Enterobacter sp. BRE11. The sequence goes on along the minus strand of NZ_JAUZUX010000001.1, from coordinate 379,039 downwards.
CTTCCACCGCAACACTCGTAACAGGCAATACAGTTGTATGACACATCGTTTAACCTCGAAGGATATCCTCGCGCTGGGCTTTATGACGTTTGCCCTGTTTGTCGGCGCGGGTAACATTATTTTCCCGCCGATGGTCGGTATTCAGTCTGGCGAACATGTCTGGACCGCCGCCGTTGGCTTCTTGATCACCGCCGTCGGCCTGCCGGTAATGACCGTAATCGCGCTGGCACGCGTTGGCGGCGGCGTCGACGCGCTCAGCACCCCTATCGGCAAGGGCGCTGGCCTGCTGCTGGCCACCGTCTGCTATCTGGCGGTCGGCCCGCTGTTCGCCACGCCGCGCACCGCGACCGTATCGTTCGAGATGGGCATCGCACCGCTGACCGGCGACGGCGCGCTGCCGCTGTTTATCTACAGCCTGATCTATTTCGTGCTGGTGATTGGCGTGTCGCTCTATCCCGGCAAGCTGCTGGACACCGTGGGCCATTTCCTCGCGCCGCTGAAAATCGTCGCGCTGACGGTGCTCGGCGTCGCCGCGCTGATCTGGCCAGCAGGCACCATCGCGCCTGCAACGGAAGATTATCAGCGCGCCGCCTTCTCCAGCGGCTTCGTTAATGGCTATCTGACGATGGATACGCTTGGCGCGCTGGTGTTCGGTATCGTTATCGTCAATGCGGCGCGCTCGCGCGGCGTGGAGAGCGCCAGCCTGCTGACGCGCTATACCGTAATGGCGGGTCTGATTGCCGGCGTCGGCCTGACGCTGGTTTACCTCAGCCTGTTCAAACTTGGCAACGGCAGCGGCGCGCTGGTGGCGCAGAGCGCAAACGGCGCGGCGATCCTGCATGCCTACGTGCAGCAGACCTTCGGCGGCATGGGCAGCTTCTTCCTGGCGGCGCTGATTTTCGTCGCCTGCATGGTGACGGCGGTCGGTCTGACCTGCGCCTGTGCGGAATTTTTTGCGCAATACCTGCCGTTGTCGTATAAAGCACTGGTCTTTATCCTGGGTCTGTTTTCAATGGTGGTGTCGAACCTTGGCCTGAGCCATCTGATTCAGATTTCAATTCCGGTGCTGACGGCGATCTATCCGCCGTGCATCGTGCTGATTGTGCTGAGTTTCACCCTGAACTGGTGGAACAAGAGCAGCCGTCTGGTTGCGCCGACCATGCTGGTCAGCCTGATTTTCGGCATTGTCGACGGGGTGAAAACCACCAGCTTCAAGGATATGCTGCCGGCGTTCAGCCAGCAGCTGCCGCTGGCGGACCAGGGACTCGCCTGGCTGCCGCCCGCGCTGGTGATGCTGCTGATCGCGGCGGTTGTGGATCGCGTTAAAGGACGCGAGCAGGTTACGGCGCACTCGTAACCGCCGCTGCTGTTTTCTCTGACCACGGGCTTGCCCGTGGTTAGTTTAGTGACAGAGTGCTGACGCGGGAGAAATGGCCCGATCGCAAAGACGCAACATGGCATCCATGCCAGCTCGGCCCGCACCATCCATGGCGCGGGACGCTTTGCTCTTCGGGCCATCTCACCCGCTTGCGGGCTTTGGCTGCAATGTAACCACGGGCTTGCCCGTGGTTTTTCTTTTACAGGTACAGGTTGTTATGCAAGAAACCAACAAGCTCAAACGCGGACTGAGCACGCGCCATATCCGTTTTATGGCGCTGGGATCGGCGATTGGCACCGGACTGTTTTACGGGTCGGCGGATGCCATCAAGATGGCGGGGCCGAGCGTGCTGCTCGCCTATATTATCGGCGGCGCGGTGGCCTATATCATTATGCGCGCGCTCGGCGAGATGTCGGTGAATAACCCGCAGGCCAGCTCCTTTTCGCGCTATGCGCAGGATTATCTTGGGCCGCTGGCGGGCTATATCACCGGCTGGACCTACTGCTTTGAAATCCTGATCGTCGCCATCGCCGACGTGACCGCCTTCGGCATCTATATGGGCGTCTGGTTTCCTGAGGTGCCGCACTGGATATGGGTGCTGAGCGTGGTGCTGATTATCGGCGCCGTTAACCTGATGAGCGTGAAGGTGTTCGGCGAAGTCGAATTCTGGTTCTCTTTCTTTAAGGTCGCTACCATCGTGGTAATGATCGTCGCCGGTTTCGCGATGATTTTCTGGGGCATCGGCAACGGCGGCCAGCCGACCGGCATTCATAACCTGTGGAGCAACGGCGGCTTCTTCGCCCACGGCATCGTCGGCATGCTGCTGTCGCTGCAGATGGTGATGTTCGCCTACGGCGGCATCGAGATTATCGGCATTACCGCTGGCGAAGCCAAAGATCCGGCGCAGTCAATTCCGCGCGCCATTAACTCGGTGCCGATGCGCATTCTGGTGTTTTACGTCGGCACGCTGTTTGTGATTATGTCGATCTACCCCTGGAACCAGGTTGGCACCAACGGCTCGCCTTTCGTGCTGACCTTCCAGCATCTCGGCATTGCGGCGGCGGCCTCTATCCTGAATTTCGTGGTGCTGACGGCGTCGCTGTCGGCGATCAACAGCGACGTGTTCGGCGTAGGGCGTATGCTGCACGGTATGGCGCAGCAGGGCCACGCGCCGAAGATGTTTATGAAGGTTTCCGCGCGCGGTATTCCCTGGGTGACGGTGGTGGTGATGATGGCGGCGATGCTGATCGCGGTCTATCTCAACTATCTGATGCCGGAGAAAGTCTTCCTGGTTATCGCCTCGCTGGCCACCTTCGCCACCGTGTGGGTGTGGATTATGATCCTGCTGTCGCAGATCGCTTTCCGCCGCAAGATTGGCAAAGAGGCGGCGAGCAAACTGCAGTTCGCGGTGCCGGGCGGCATCTGGACCTCGCTGTTCGGCGTGCTGTTCCTGGGCTTTATTATCGCGCTGATCGGCTACTTCCCGGATACGCGGATTTCGCTCTATGTGGGCCTGGTGTGGATTGTGCTGCTGCTGGCGGGCTATAAGCTGGTGCGTAAGCCTTAAATCGTCATAAGACGAAAACGGCCCGCGCAGGAGATTGCGCGGGCCGTTTTGCTTTATGGCCGGGGGCAAAGCCGCTACCAGCGGCGGCCCAGCGCGATCTCCACGCCCTGCGGGCTCAGATGGCTATCGTCGTAGTAGAGCGGCAGACCCTGCCAGGTCACCAGACAGCCGCTGCGGTTGCATAAATTCTCCTGTAACGACACCACGCGCACGTCGCGCTGTTCGTAGCTGCGCAGCAGTCGCGTGACGTCCGCTTCCGGCAGCGAGTAGAGCCGGGTGCGGGCGTTCTGCGTCGGCAGCGGTTTCCAGTCGCTCAGCCACTGGCTCAGCTCGCGGCGCAGCGGCATGTTGCGGTTGTTGCTGTAGCGCAGGGGATCCAGCGACAGCAGCGGTGCATCCTCGATCAAGACCACCTTTTTTCCCGCCTGGCGCAGCTGGGCGATAACCCCGTCCATGCCCTGTTTCAGCGCGCTGAGGTTGTCTCTGTCGGGATGATGAATGTCGCGATAGCCTGCGCCGGGCAGCGTTTCGATTCCGGCCGCCCAGGAGGCGGCGATGATCACCTCGTCGATGCGCGGGCTGACCAGCTCTTTCATCACTGCGGCGTTAAACGCCTCGCACTGGCTGGCATGCGCTGGCTGCTGGTAGAGCGCACGCGTGACGCCCGCCGCCAGCAGCGGGCAGGTGGCTTTCGTTAGCTGAAAGAGCGGTTTGTCCTGCGACTCGGCGTAGCGCGCTACGGCGCTGCGCATCGCCGCCGCATGGCTGTCGCCGACCAGCGCGATACCGGGGCGCGACGTCTTCGGCTGGCAGTGCAGGCTGGCTGAAGGCAGCCCTGCGCCGTTATCGGCCAGGCAGGGATCGGCCTGCGCCTCGATTTTGTAGGCTTCGCTGCTGAGCACCTTATCATTGACGCGCCAGGGAAGGCCGCCGCTGCTCCACAGGCCCACCATTGCGGCGGCGGCAACAGCTGAGATCAGACAATAGGTGGGGATAACCGCGCGCGGCGCTCTGGCCGGTCGGCGGAACGGCTGCTCAACGTAGCGCCACGACAGCCAGGCGACGCCGAGCGCTATCGCGCTGATGCTCAGTCCCTGGTTGACGCTGACCGGGCCGTCGCTGCAGATGCGCGCCAGCGCCAGCAGCGGCCAGTGCCACAGGTACCAGGAGTAAGAGATTTTGCCGATAAAGCGCATCGGCGCGTTTTCCAGCGCCAGGCGACTGACTGCGCTGCGCGCCGCGATCAGCAGGCAGGCCGCCAGCACCGGCAGCAGCGCCTGGCCGCCGGGAAATCCCTCGCCGTTGTTGAGCCGGAGTGCGCAGGAGGCGATCAGCGCCAGTCCGGCCAGCGTGAAGAGGTTGGCCCACAGGCCGCCGATCGGCCGCGGTCTCCACAGCGCCAGCAGCACGCCCGCGCCCAGCTCCCAGCCGCGCGTCGGCAGCAGGTAGAAGGCCTGCGAGCTGTTTTGCGGCGTCAGCCAGATGCAGCCCGCCAGCGACAGCAGGCTCAGCAGCGCCACCACCGTGAATAATAAGAGGCGCTTTCTGGCGGCCAGCAGCATAATAACCGGCAGCACAAGATAGAACTGCTCTTCAATGCCGAGTGACCAGGTGATCAGCAGCGGGTTTAAATCTGCCGGTGCGCTGAAATAATCTGCGCCTTTTAGCAGAATAATATTGGGCACCGAAAGAAAGACGCCAACGCTGTATTTCGCCAGCTGGCTATATTCCAGCGGCGACAGCAGGAAATAGCCGATAAACAGCAGCCCGAATAGCATGGTCAACAGCGCAGGCGCAATGCGGCGAATACGACGCACGGCAAAGCGATAGAGCGAGAAGTGGCCGGCAGTGTAGTCGCGGTAGAGCGTGCCGCCGATAAGAAAGCCTGAAATAACAAAGAAGAGGTCGGCGCCTACGTAGCCGCCAGGCAGGGCGCTGACGCCCGCGTGAAACAGCACAACCAGCAGGATCGCCACGGCGCGCAGGCCATCGATATCCGCGCGATAATCCTGCGATGAGATCGTTTTCATTATCGGATTCCCCGAGTAGCGACAAGGGTATTTAACACCGCCGATGTCGTTGGCGTCGTCCATAAAGAAATCGGCGAATCCCGTCGCCGAATTAAGCAAAAGAGAAAATAAAAAATAATGATAAAGGGATGATTGACGCCTTTATGTTAAGTCAAAACAGGGCCGGAAAATCATGTCGGCGCGAATATAGAAAAGTTCGCAGCGGCGCTAAAAAAACAGTGCAGGAGCGGTTAAGGATAAAAGGGCGATTGATTAGGCAGGCTTAAGGCAGCGAAAGAAGGGAAAGTGCAGAAGCAATGCGCATGGCCCAGGGGGCAAGCACGCTGCGCGCAGGCCCGTTAGCGGGCCGGGCGCGCAGGAGAAGGGGGGATTTTGCGACCGCGCCATCCCAACCGCGTTACAGGCTGTTGCGCCGCCTGTAAAAAGGCAAGCTGACTCAGGTAGCTTTCATCGCGTCAGGGCCGAGCAGCGCGGTAATTTGCGCATAGATAGCCGGGTTGGCCAGCAGCACCGGATTGCCGTTTCTCAGGCCGTCGTTGGCGAGATAGTCGTTGGTGACGCCGCCCGCTTCGCGCATCAGCACGATGCCCGGCAGGCTGTCCCAGGGGTTCATATGCGCTTCGTAATAGCCGATCAGACGGCCTGCCGCCGCCCAGGCGGTGGTGAGCGCGCCGGAACCGATGCGAACGAACATGCCGCCCTCGGCAAGCAGACCCTGAATGAATGCAGCGGTCTGTTCCGCCGGCGCGCGGCTGGAGTTGCTTAATCCCAGCACGCCCTCGCTGAGATGCTGCGCGCCGTGCGCCTGCAGGCGCGTTTCATTGACCCAGGCGCCGCGGCCCGCGCGGGCGTGAAACAGCTCCTGATGGTTCGGGTCGCAAATCACGCCGATCAGCGCTTCGCCGTCGCACAAGACGGCCAGTGACACGCACCAGTTATGCAGGCCGTTAAGGAAGCAGGCGGTGCCGTCGATGGGATCCACCACCCACGCCCAGCGCGCGCCCTCGACCTCGCCGCCGCTCTCTTCCCCCAGCACCGCATCGTCCGGGAAGCGTTCGGCAATCAGGGTCTTAATCAGCTCTTCGACGTTGCGGTCCGCCTCGCTGACCACATCCTGTAAATCCCGCTTGTGTTCAACCACCAGCTGCTGGCGCTGCTGATACCAGGCATAGGCGCGGCTGGCCGCCGCACGGGCGATGTCACAGGCATAGTGGTAACGCGCGTCTGTTTCGGTTTGCGAAGCGGATGACATCCTTTCCCTCTTATGATTTGTCACGCGGCTGAATCGATCATTCGCCGGAAATAGCGTGCAGGGTGCACGCTATTGTTAAGCAGGCTTTCATTAAGCCGCAAATACAGAGGTGTGGCAAGTCGGGAAAAGATCAGAGCGTTTTGCTGCGCGCCAGCGCCATCAGCCGCGGATAGAAGCGGAAAAAGAGCATTTCCAGCTGGTCGTAATGATCGGTGAAATCCTGATAGGAGTCGCGCAGCGCGGCAAGACGCGGCCGCCGCTGGGCCATGCCGCTGAGGACGCGTGCCATGCGCGCCGGATCGGCGTAGTGCTCGAACCAGCGTTCGCGCCACATCGCCGCGTTGAGCGCCTGAAAGCTCTCCGGCGTGCCCGCCATCTGCGGCACCACGCGCTGTTCAGCAAAGCGCGAGAAGGCCGCCAGCGTGACCTCAGGATGGAGGGTTGTCCAGTGGCGGGCGAGAAAGTGATCCCACACCACGTCAAGCGTAATGGGCGCGACGCGGCGCGTTTCCGGACGAAACAGCGGGCGCGCCTCCTGCACTTCCGGCAGGGCGTCGGTCATCGCATCAAGACGGCGGTGCATAAGAATGCCATCGGCTACCGGCATCGGCCACTGTTCGTGCGGGTTTCCGCGCACGAAATCCGCCAACAGGTTGCCGAGCAGCGAGCTGTCGGCGAGATGAGCAAGGTGAAGATGGGCAAGAAAGTTCATGCCGCATTATAGCCAGAAGTGCGAACGTGCAGCCAGTTGTTCAGAATTGGCCGCTTTTCCGCTAAACTGTGCCGCCTGTTTTTATGCCTGAGTAAGAAGTTAGCCATGCGTGTCGCCGATTTTACTTTTGAGTTGCCTGAATCTCTTATCGCCCACTATCCGCAGGCGCAGCGCAGCGGTTGTCGCCTGCTGTCGCTGGACGGTCCGAGCGGGCAGCTGACGCACGGGGTCTTTACCGACGTGCTGGAGAAGCTGAATCCCGGCGATCTGCTGGTGTTCAACAATACGCGGGTGATCCCGGCGCGCGTTTACGGCCGGAAGGCGAGCGGCGGCAAAATCGAAATGCTGGTGGAGCGCATGCTGGATGAGAAGCGCGTGCTGGCGCACGTGCGCGCCTCTAAGGCGCCGAAGCCGGGGGCAGAGCTGCTGCTGGGCGACGACGAGAGCGTGAAGGCGACCATGGTGGCGCGTCACGACGCCCTGTTTGAGATTGCCTTCGAAGACGATCGCGCGGTGCTGGATATTCTCAACAGCGTCGGCCATATGCCGCTGCCGCCCTATATAGATCGTCCCGACGAAGAGGCGGATCGCGAGCTTTATCAGACCGTCTACAGCGCGCGTCCCGGCGCCGTGGCGGCACCGACCGCGGGACTGCACTTCGACGAGCCGCTGCTGGCGGCGCTGCGAGAAAAGGGCGTGGAGATGGCGTTCGTGACGCTGCACGTCGGGGCGGGCACCTTTCAGCCTGTGCGCGTCGACAGTATCGAAGAGCACGTTATGCACTCCGAATATGCCGAAGTGCCGCAGGAGGTGGTCGACGCGGTGCTGGCGTGCAAAGCGCGCGGCAATAAGGTGGTGGCCGTCGGCACCACCTCGGTGCGCTCGCTGGAGAGCGCGGCGCAGGCGAGCCAGGAGGCGCTGATTGCGCCCTTCTTCGACGACACCCAGATCTTTATCTATCCCGGCTACTCGTATCAGGTGATCGACGCGCTGATCACCAATTTCCACCTGCCGGAATCGACCCTGATTATGCTGGTGTCGGCCTTTGCCGGCTATCAGCACACCATGGCGGCCTATCAGGCCGCGGTGGCTGAACAATATCGCTTCTTCAGCTATGGCGACGCGATGTTCATTACGAAAAATCCGCAGGCACCGCACGAGAAAGTCGGTGCCTGATGACGTCCGGTTTACGGCGCCGCCGTAAACTGCTTGTTTAACCATCGCATCAGACTGTTTCTCTGATGGAGGCTTTGTGAAGTTTGAACTCGACACTACCGACGGGCGCGCGCGCCGTGGCCGTCTGATTTTCGATCGCGGCGTGGTGGAAACCCCGGCGTTTATGCCGGTAGGCACCTACGGCACGGTTAAGGGCATGACGCCGGAAGAGGTACAGGAAACCGGCGCGCAGATTATTCTCGGCAACACCTTCCATCTCTGGCTGCGTCCTGGTCAGGAGATCATGAAGCTGCACGGCGATCTGCACGACTTTATGCAGTGGAAGGGGCCGATTCTCACCGATTCCGGCGGCTTCCAGGTGTTCAGCCTTGGCGATATCCGCAAGATCACCGAAGCGGGCGTCCACTTCCGCAATCCGATCAACGGCGATCCGATCTTCCTCGATCCGGAAAAATCGATGGAGATCCAGTTCGATCTGGGATCGGACATCGTGATGATCTTCGACGAATGTACGCCATACCCGGCGGACTGGGACTACGCGAAGCGCTCGATGGAGATGTCACTACGCTGGGCGCGACGCAGCCGCGATCGCTTCGACAGCCTGGGCAACAAGAACGCGCTGTTCGGCATTATCCAGGGCTCTGTTTACGAAGATTTACGTGATGTCTCCGTCAAAGGTCTGGTAGAGATTGGCTTTGATGGGTACGCTGTGGGCGGCCTGGCGGTGGGTGAGCCGAAAGAGGACATGCATCGCATCCTGGAGCACGTTTGTCCGCAGATCCCGCAGGACAAACCTCGTTACCTGATGGGCGTCGGCAAGCCGGAAGATCTGGTGGAAGGTGTGCGTCGCGGCATTGATATGTTCGACTGCGTAATGCCGACGCGCAACGCGCGTAACGGCCATCTGTTCGTCACCGACGGCGTGGTGAAAATCCGTAACGCGAAGCATAAAGACGATACCTCGCCGCTGGATGCGGAGTGTGATTGCTACACCTGTCGCAATTACAGCCGCGCCTACTTGCATCATCTTGATCGCTGTAACGAAATACTCGGCGCGCGCCTGAATACCATTCATAACCTGCGCTACTACCAGCGCCTGATGGCGGGTTTACGCCAGGCTATCGAAGAGGGTAAATTGGAGCGCTTTGTTAGCGAGTTCTACCAACGGACGGGCAAAGCGGTTCCGCCGTTAAACGTCTGATAATTCTATCAATGAGGGAAATTAAATGAGCTTTTTCATTTCTGACGCCGTGGCTGCCGCAGGTGCACCGTCGCAGGGAAGTCCGTATTCTCTGGTGATCATGCTGGTGGTGTTTGGTCTGATTTTTTACTTCATGATCCTGCGTCCGCAGCAGAAGCGTGCGAAAGAGCACAAAAAGCTGATGGATTCCATCGCTAAGGGCGACGAAGTGCTGACCAGCGGTGGCCTGGTAGGCCGCGTAACGAAAGTTTCTGAAACGGGCTATGTCACTATCGCCCTGAACGAGACGAATGAAGTGGTTATCAAACGTGATTTCGTGGCTGCCGTCCTGCCGAAAGGTACGATGAAGGCGCTCTAATATTTACTTCCCTAAGGGAACTGCCGTGTTAAATCGTTATCCTTTGTGGAAGTACGTGATGCTGGTCGTCGTCATTCTTGTCGGCCTGCTCTATGCGCTTCCCAACCTGTATGGTGAGGATCCGGCCGTTCAGATCACTGGCGCGCGCGGCGTCGCCGCCAGTGAACAAACGTTGGATCAGATTCAGAACCTGTTAAAACAAGAGAATATCCAGAGCAAGTCTCTCGCGCTGGAAAACGGTGCTATTCTGGCGCGCTTCCCCAATACGGATGTGCAGCTGCGCGCCCGTGAAGCGATTGTGAATAAGCTTGGCGAGAACTACGTCGTTGCGCTCAACCTCGCGCCGGCTACCCCGCGCTGGCTGAGCATGCTGGCGGCTGAACCGATGAAACTCGGTCTGGATCTGCGCGGCGGCGTGCACTTCCTGATGGAAGTGGATATGGACACCGCGCTGAGCAAGCTGCAGGAGCAGAATGCCGACAGCCTGCGCAGCGACCTGCGTGAAAAGAATATCCCCTATACCAACGTCAATAAAATCGCCAACTACGGCGTGGAAATCCGTTTCCGCGACGGCGACAGCCGTGACGCCGCAATTAACTGGCTGAGCGGACGCCATCGCGACATGGTCATTTCCTCCAGCGGTAGCAACGCGCTGCGCGCGGTCATGAGCGATGCGCGCCTCAGCGAAGCGCGCGAATACGCTGTGCAGCAGAACATCACTATCCTGCGTAACCGCGTTAACCAGCTTGGCGTCGCCGAACCGCTGGTGCAGCGTCAGGGTACCGATCGCATCGTGGTTGAGCTGCCGGGCATTCAGGATACCGCGCGCGCTAAAGAGATCCTCGGTGCCACCGCGACCCTGGAGTTCCGTCTGGTGAACACCACTGTCGATCCGACCGCCGCCGCTAACGGCCGCGTGCCGGGCGACTCGGAAGTGAAGCAGACGCGCGAAGGTCAGCCAGTTGTGCTCTACAAGCGCGTGATCCTGACCGGTGACCATATTACCGACTCGACCTCCAGCATGGACGAGTATAACCAGCCGCAGGTCAACATCTCCCTGGACGGCGCGGGCGGCAATATCATGTCTAACTTCACCAAGGACAATATCGGCAAGCCGATGGCGACCCTCTTTGTGGAGTACAAAGACAGCGGTAAGAAAGACGCTAACGGTCGCGCGGTACTGGTGAAACAGGAAGAGGTGATTAACGTCGCCAATATCCAGTCTCGCCTCGGCAACAGCTTCCGTATCACCGGCATCAGCAACCCGAACGAAGCGCGCCAGCTCTCGCTGCTGCTGCGTGCGGGTGCGCTGATTGCGCCGATTCAGATCGTGGAAGAGCGCACCATCGGCCCGACCATGGGTGCACAAAACATTACCCAGGGGCTTGAAGCCTGCCTGTGGGGTCTGATCGCCTCGATTCTGTTTATGGTGGTGTTCTATAAAAAGTTCGGCCTGATTGCGACCAGCGCGCTGCTGTGCAACCTGGTGCTGATTGTCGGCATCATGTCGCTGCTGCCGGGCGCCACGCTCACCATGCCGGGTATCGCCGGTATCGTGCTGACGCTGGCGGTGGCGGTGGATGCGAACGTACTGATTAACGAGCGTATTAAGGAAGAGTTGAGAAACGGCCGTTCCGTGCAGCAGGCGATTCATGAAGGCTACAAAGGCGCCTTCTCCAGTATCGTCGATGCTAACGTAACGACGCTGATCAAGGTCATCATCCTGTATGCCGTTGGTACAGGTTCAATTAAAGGCTTTGCGATTACCACCGCTATTGGTATCGCCACCTCGATGTTTACCGCGATCGTTGGAACGCGCGCCATCGTGAACCTGGTGTACGGCGGCAAGCGCATCAACAAGCTGTCTATCTGAGGAGTGCGTTGTGGCACAGGAATACAATATTGAACAGCTGAACCACGGACGTAAAGTTGTCGACTTTATGCGCTGGGACACGCTGGCGTTTATTATCTCCGCCCTGCTGATCGTGGCGTCTGTCGCCATCATCTCCGTGCGAGGTTTCAACTGGGGGCTCGATTTTACCGGTGGTACGGTGATCGAGATCGCGCTGGAGAAACCTGCAGAGCTGGATACGCTGCGTGACGGGCTGGAAAAAGCGGGTTATGCCGATCCTATCGTGCAGAACTTTGGCAGCAGCCGCGACGTGATGGTGCGCATGGCGCCTATGGACGGTCCGGCTGGCCAGGAGCTGGGCAACAAGATCATTACTATCGTCAATCAGACCACCCAGCAGAACGCGACGGTGAAGCGCATTGAGTTCGTTGGCCCGAGCGTGGGCAGCGACCTGGCGCAGGCCGGTGCAATGGCGTTGCTGTCGGCGCTGATTGCCATTCTGATCTATATCGGCTTTCGCTTTGAGTGGCGCCTGGCGCTCGGCACCGTGCTGGCGCTGGCGCACGACGTGATCATCACCTGCGGCATTCTCTCGCTGGCGCATATCGAAATCGATCTGACCATCGTCGCTTCGCTGATGTCGGTGATTGGCTACTCGCTCAACGATAAAATCGTGGTATCCGACCGTATTCGTGAGAACTTCCGCAAGATCCGCCGCGGCACGCCTTACGACATCACCAACGTGTCGCTGACCCAGACGCTGAGCCGTACCCTGATCACCTCGCTGACGACGCTGGCGATGATCCTTATCCTGTTTATCTTCGGCGGCGCACTGCTGAAAGGCTTCTCGCTGACGATGCTGATCGGCGTCACCATCGGCACTATCTCGTCGATTTATACCTCTTCTGCGCTGGCGCTGAAGCTGGGTATGAAGCGCGAACATATGCTGGTGCAGAAGGTAGAAAAAGAGGGCGCGGACCAGCCCTCAATCTTGCCGTAACGCGTAAGCGTAATAAAAAACGGGCTGCCATCTGGCAGCCCGTTTTGTTTGGGCGCTTCTGTTATTGCGTAACAGGCGCAGCAGGGGCGTCGCCTACAACGTCATGCACGCGCACGAAGCCAAGCTGGTCCGGCGTCAGGCCGCTCAGGCGCAGCGGCACGATGACAGAGGCGCGCGGCAGCAGCGCGTCAGGCACCGCGATCGTCTGGCTCAGGCTGGTGGCGTCAAGCGGTTTGCCCGTCGCCGGATCGCGTTCGCCCCACACCACGCGCGCGCGCAGCGCCGGAACAGGCTGGCCGTCGGTGGCGCTGATGGTCAGGTTAGCGCGCGTGCCGTTGGCTTCCGCCGCGACGCGCGTCAGCGAGAGGCGCAGCTTGCCAAGCTGGGTTTGCAGCTCGACCGGCGTATTAGCCTGTGGCACCAGCCAGGCGCCCTGGGCCGAGTTGCTGTTAAGCTGCCCCTGGATTTCGATGGCGCTTGCCTGAGTGGTCAGGTGGCGCATCTGCTGATTCAGCTGGCTCACTTCCTGATGCAGCTGGTTCACTTTGGGACTGACGGGCGTCGAGCTACAGCCGCTTAACAGCGCCATCGCGCACGCCAAAGGCGCCCAAACCATCCTGTTCATAAAGCCTTCCTTGTCCGTTATTTAGGAATACGTAACACCTGGCCCGGATAGATTTTGTCGGGGTGGGTCAGCATCGGCTTGTTGGCTTCGAAAATCTTGTTATATTCGTTAGGGTTACCGTAAACCGCTTTCGAAATCGCGCTCAGCGTGTCGCCTTTTTTCACGGTATAGAACTCCGCTTCCGGAGCGCTGTCGGCGGTTTTGACCTGGTCGTCGACTTTGGTAATGCCCGCGACATTGCCGGCGGCCACCAGAATTTTCTCTTTCAGCTCCTGAGAAATGCCATCGCCGCTCACCGTGACGGTATCGCCGTTAACCGCTACGTTTACTTTGTCGCTGTCAGTTAGGCCCAGCTTGTCGATGTGCTCTTTCAGCTTTTTGCTGGCGTCATCATGGCCGGATACCGCATCCCACAGTTTTTCGCCTGCCTCTTTCACAAAGTTAAACAAACCCATATATATCCTCCAGATGGTTATGGTGTGGGCCGTCTTTCTGACGACATCAGTAAGCATAGACACTTTCTCGCGACATCTCCTGCCGAATGGCAAAAGAGGAAAGACACGCTTATACATTTTGTTGACATGCCATTCGCGCTACACTGTAGGGCCCATTTGTTAAGCGTCAGGAAAGGTCATGCACTGCCCATTTTGCTCTGCTGTGGACACAAAAGTCATTGATTCACGTCTGGTTAGTGAAGGATCGTCCGTGCGAAGACGTCGTCAGTGTCTGGTGTGCCATGAGCGCTTTACCACCTTTGAAGTGGCGGAGCTGGTGATGCCGCGGGTAGTGAAAAGCAATGACGTGCGCGAGCCCTTTAATGAAGACAAGCTCAGCAGCGGCATGATGAAGGCGCTGGAGAAGCGCCCGGTCAGCGCCGATGCGGTGGAAAGTGCGGTAAACCATATCAAAACCCAGCTGCGCGCCACCGGCGAGCGAGAGATTCCCAGCAAGCTGATCGGCAATCTGGTGATGGACGAGCTGAAAAAGCTCGATAAGGTCGCCTATATTCGCTTCGCCTCGGTCTACCGCAGTTTTGAAGATATTCGCGATTTCGGTGCGGAGATCGCCAGGTTACAGGATTGATTATGGATGAACGCTATATGGCGCGCGCGCTGGAGCTGGCGCGGCGCGGACGTTTTACCACGACGCCCAATCCTGACGTGGGCTGCGTTATCGTACGCGACGGCGAGATCGTCGGCGAAGGCTGGCATCGGCGCGCCGGCGAGCCGCACGCTGAGGTGCACGCGCTGCGCATGGCGGGCGACAGGGCGCGCGGCGCCACCGCCTACGTCACGCTTGAGCCGTGCAGCCACCATGGCCGCACGCCGCCGTGCTGCGACGCGCTAATCGCCGCCGGCGTCAGCCGCGTGGTCGCGGCGATGCAGGATCCTAATCCGCAGGTTGCCGGGCGCGGTCTCTATCGCCTGCAGCAGGCGGGCATTGAGGTCAGCCACGGGCTGATGATGGCGGAAGCGGAAGCGCTCAATCGCGGCTTTCTGAAGCGCATGCGCACCGGATTTCCGTATGTTCAGCTCAAGCTCGGCGCCTCCCTGGATGGCCGCACCGCGATGGCGAGCGGCGAGAGCCAGTGGATTACCTCGGCCGCCGCGCGTCGCGACGTGCAGCGCCTGCGGGCGCAGAGCTCCGCGATCCTCAGCAGCAGCGCCACCGTCCTGGCGGACGATCCGTCGCTGACGGTGCGCTGGGCAGAGCTCGATAGCGCGTCGCAGTCGCTGCTGAAGGAAGCTGAGCTGCGTCAGCCGCTGCGCGTCATTGTCGACAGCCGCAATCGGGTGACGCCGCAGCACAAACTGATTAGCCAGCCGGGCGAAACCTGGCTGATGCGCGCCGCGCCGGACCAGCAGGCCTGGCCGGAGAGCGTGACGCAGATCGCCGTGCCGCCGCGCGGCGAACAGCTTGACCTGGTGGCGCTGATGATGCTGCTGGGCAAACGGCAGGTGAACAGCCTGTGGGTCGAAGCGGGCGCGTCGCTGGCCGGTGCGCTGCTGCAGACGGGCGTGGTGGATGAGCTGATCGTCTATATGGCGCCCAGGCTGCTCGGCGACGCCGCGCGCGGCCTGTGCCAGCTGCCCGGCTTAGCGCAGCTGGCCGATGCGCCAGCCTTTTCATTTCGCGACGTGCGTCAGGTCGGCCCCGATCTGCGCCTGACGCTGACGCCGCGCTGACCGCGGCGGAAAAGCGAGAGCACGCCGCCAAAGAGTGTGATAGAATCCGCCCCCCTGCGGGGCCATAACAAAACCCTGAAAGGATAAGTATGAAAGTTATCGAAGCTGCTGTTGCCACGCCTGAGGCCAATGTTGCCATCGTTATTGCGCGTTTTAACAACTTCATCAACGACAGCCTGCTGGACGGCGCGATCGATGCCCTGAAGCGTATCGGTCAGGTGAAAGATGAAAATATCACCGTCGTCTGGGTACCCGGCGCGTACGAACTGCCGCTGGCGGCTCGCGCGCTGGCGAACAGCGGCAAGCACGACGCTATCGTGGCGCTGGGCACCGTGATTCGCGGCGGCACCGCCCACTTTGAATATGTCGCCGGCGAAGCCAGCTCCGGCATCGCTAACGTCGCGATGACCAGCGAAATCCCGGTGACTTTCGGCGTGTTGACCACGGAAAATATCGAGCAGGCTATTGAGCGTGCCGGTACCAAAGCGGGTAACAAAGGCGCCGAAGCGGCCCTGACCGCACTCGAAATGATTAACGTATTGAAAGCCATCAAAGCCTGATTTTTGTAAGGGGAATTTTGTGAAACCTGCTGCTCGTCGCCGCGCCCGCGAGTGCGCTGTCCAGGCGCTCTACTCCTGGCAGTTGTCTAAAAACGACATTGCCGATGTGGAATACCAGTTTCTGGCGGAACAGGACGTCAAAGACGTCGACATTACCTATTTCCGCGAACTGCTGTCCGGTGTGGCGACCAACAGCGCGTATCTGGATGGGCTGATGAAACCTTACCTGTCGCGCCAGCTGGAAGAGCTGGGCCAGGTAGAAAAAGCAATCCTGCGTATTTCGCTGTATGAGCTGAGCAAGCGCGATGATGTGCCGTATAAAGTGGCAATCAACGAAGGTATCGAGCTGGCGAAAGTGTTTGGCGCTGAAGAGAGCCACAAGTTCGTCAACGGCGTGCTGGATAAAGCCGCTCCACAAATCAGACCCAATCGCAAATAAAGAAAAGGCCAGCTTGCTGGCCTTTTTTCATCAGTAAGCGGAACGCAACCATGTCCTGTGGCGAATTCGAACTCATCGCACGCTATTTCAATCGCAGAACCCGCAGCCGCCGCGACGTTGAGACCGGCATCGGCGACGACTGCGCGCTGATGAGCGTGCCGGAGAAACAGACGCTGGCGATCAGCACCGATACGCTGGTGGCGGGCGTCCACTTTTTACGTGATATCCATCCTGCCGATCTCGGCTATAAAGCGCTGGCGGTTAACCTCAGCGATCTGGCGGCCATGGGGGCCGATCCGGCGTGGCTGACGCTGGCGCTGACGCTGCCGGAGGTCGATGAGGAATGGCTGAAAGCCTTTAGCGAAAGCCTGTTCGAGCTGCTGGAGTATTACGATATGCAGCTGGTGGGTGGCGATACCACGCGCGGCCCGCTGAGCATGACGCTCGGTATTCACGGGCTGGTGCCGCAGGGCCGCGCGCTGAAGCGCTCGGGCGCAAAGCCAGGCGACTGGATCTACGTGACCGGCACCCTGGGCGACAGCGCGGCGGGCCTGTCGCTGCTGCAGCATCATCACCGTATCCAGGATCCGGCGGTGCATGAGGCGCTGATTAAGCGCCACCTGCGCCCAATGCCGCGCATCCTGCAGGGCCAGGCGCTGCGTTCGTTCGCCTCGGCGGCGATCGATCTCTCCGACGGACTGATTTCCGATCTCGGCCATATTCTCAAGGCCAGCGGCTGCGGCGCGCGGTTGAATCTGGAGGCGCTGCCGCTGTCGCCTGCGCTGCGCGACCATTTTGCGCCTGAGCAGGTGCTGCGCTGGGCGCTGAGCGGCGGCGAAGATTACGAGCTCTGCTTTACCGTGCCGGAGATAAACCGTGGCGCGCTTGACGTAGCGCTGGGCCACCTCGGTGTGCCCTTTACCAGCATTGGGCAGCTGGTGCCAGAAGCGGAAGGGCTCACGCTGCTGGAGCACGATGAAGCGGTGACCTTCAGCCATAAGGGATTTGATCATTTTGACGCGAAATAAGGATGTGGCGAAGGGCCGCCTGCGCATGAGCAATCCCTGGCATCTGCTCGCCACCGGTTTCGGCAGCGGGTTGAGTCCTTATGTGCCAGGTACGATGGGGTCACTGGCGGCAATCCCGTTCTGGTGGCTAATGGCGCGGCTGCCGCAGGATCTCTATTCGCTGATCGTGCTGTTGGGCATTAGCCTCGGCGTTTATATTTGCCACCGCACCGCCAAAGATATGGGCGTGCACGATCACGGCAGCATCGTCTGGGATGAGTTTATCGGCATGTGGATTACGCTGATGGCGATTCCAGTGAACAGCTGGCAGTGGGTGCTGGCCGGGTTTGTGGTGTTCCGCATTTTCGATATGTGGAAGCCCTGGCCGATCCGCTGGTTCGATCGCAACGTGCACGGCGGTATGGGGATTATGGTGGACGATATTATCGCCGGGGTGATCTCAGCGGCGCTGCTCTATGCGGCAGGGGCGTGGCTGAGCGCGTGAGTGGCTGTTACGGCGTGCCTGCGCGGGTGGCATGGGCAGATCGCAAAGTCGCTCAAGGCGTCCATGCTCGCTCGGCCCGCGCCATCCCTGGCGCGGGACGCTTTGCTCTTCTGCCCATGCCACCCGCTTGTAGTAACATTGTGCGGCCTGAAAGAGAACTTTATTCGAAGCCTACAACCGGGTGCGGCTGATAAACCGTTTCCAGCTCGGCAATCTCCTCACTGCTCAGTTCCACCTCAACCGCTTTCACCAGGTCCGCTAGCTGCTCGGCGCGCGATGCGCCGATAATTGGCGCGGTCACGGCCGGCTTATGCAGCAGCCAGGCGAGCGCCACCTGCGCGCGGCTCACCCCTTTACGCACCGCGATCGCCTCCAGGCGCTGCGCGATGGCCGCATCGTTCTCTTCCGTGGCCTGATAAAGAGTTTTGCCATACTCATCTGAAGCGGTACGCGCTGTCGCTTCGCCCCAGGGGCGCGTCAGCCTGCCGCGCGCCAGCGGGCTCCACGGCAGCACGGCGATATTCTCCGCCTGACAGAGCGGGTGCATCTCGCGCTCCTCTTCGCGCTGAATCAGGTTGTACTGATCCTGCATGCTGACGAACGGCGCCCAGCCATGCTGCCGCTGGGTATAGACCGCTTTGGCGAACTGCCACGCATGCATCGAAGAGGCGCCGATATAGCGCGCTTTGCCCGCCTTCACCACGTCGCTCAGCGCTTCCAGCGTTTCCTCCAGCGGCGTCTCATAGTCCCAGCGGTGAATTTGCAGCAGGTCGACATACTCCATATCGAGGCGGCGCAGGCTGTCGTCGATCGACTGCATAATATTCTTGCGCGACAGGCCCTGTGAGAGATTGCTGAGCGGGAAATAAACCTTGGTGGCGACCACGATCTCCTCTCGACGGGCGAAGGCCTTCAGCGCGCGGCCGACGATCTCTTCGCTGCTGCCATCGGAATAGCTGTTCGCGGTATCGAAAAAGTTAATGCCTGCCTCCAGCGCCTGCTGGATCAGCGGACGGCTGCTCGCTTCCGGCAGCGTCCAGGCGTGGCGACCGCGGTCCGGCTCGCCAAAGGTCATACAACCGAGGCAGAGACGGGAAACCTGAAGGTCGGTGTTGCCTAACTGGGTGGTTTTCATGAAAGCTCCTGCTATGCATTAAACCATCAAGCATAGCAGGAGAGGAGGGCAGGAGATTACTGCGCGAGCCAGTCGCTGATCTGCTGCTGAATGCCTTGCGCGTCCAGCTGGTAATCGTGACGCACTTCATCCTGGGTGCCCTGCGGAATAAATTCATCCGGCAGGCCGAGGTTAAGCACCGAGACGCGCAGGCGCTTCGCCATCACCGTCTCGTTGACGCCGC
Source organism: Enterobacter sp. BRE11 (assembly GCF_031844285.1). NCBI lineage: Bacteria > Pseudomonadati > Pseudomonadota > Gammaproteobacteria > Enterobacterales > Enterobacteriaceae > Enterobacter > Enterobacter sp. BRE11. Next base: position 359,833 of record NZ_JAUZUX010000001.1, on the reverse strand, counting down.
TGCCTGCGCCGCCTTTAATTGCGCCTTCTTCCAGCGTCACCAGCGATTCGTGGCTCTGCGCCAGCTCGGCGATCAGCGCCTCATCCAGCGGCTTCACGAAGCGCATATCCACCAGCGTGGCGTTAAGCGCGTCCGCCGCTTCCGCCGCCGCAGGCAGCAGCGTGCCGAAGTTCAGGATCGCCAGCTTCTCGCCCTGACGCTTCACGACGCCTTTGCCCAGCGGCAGACTCTGCAGCGGCATCAGCTCGACGCCGACCGCATTGCCGCGCGGATAGCGCACCGCGCTCGGTCCGTCCTGATAGTGATAGCCGGTATAGAGCATCTGGCGACATTCGTTCTCGTCGCTCGGCGTCATAATCACCATCTCTGGCACGCAGCGCAGAAACGCCAGATCAAAGGCGCCCTGGTGGGTCTGGCCGTCGGCGCCGACGATGCCGCCGCGATCGATGGCGAACAGTACCGGCAGCTTCTGGATCGCCACATCGTGGATCACCTGATCGTAGGCGCGCTGCAGGAAGGTCGAGTAGATCGCCACAATCGGCTTGTAGCCGCCGATCGCCATGCCCGCGGCGAAAGTCACCGCATGCTGCTCGGCGATCGCCACGTCGAAATATTGCGCCGGATAGCGGCGCGAAAATTCCACCATGCCGGAGCCTTCGCGCATCGCAGGCGTAATCGCCATCAGCTTCGGATCGTCCTGCGCCATTTCGCACAGCCAGCTGCCGAAAATTTTGGAGTAGCTCGGCAGACCTTCGGCGCTCTTAGGCAGCGCGCCGCTGGCGGGATCGAACTTCGGCACCGCGTGCCAGGCGATCGGATCCTGTTCCGCCGGCGCGTAGCCTTTGCCCTTTTTGGTCATGATATGCAGGAACTGCGGCCCTTTCAGGCTGCGCATGTTCTTCAGCGTCGTCACCAGCGTCAGCACGTCGTGACCATCTACCGGGCCGATATAGTTAAAGCCCAGCTCTTCAAACAGCGTACCTGGCACCACCATGCCTTTCAGATGCTCTTCGGTGCGCTTCACCAGCTCTTTAATCGGCGGCAGCCCGCCCAGCACGCGTTTGCCTCCTTCGCGCAGGCGCGAGTAGGTTTTGCCCGACAGAATCTGCGCCAGACGGTTATTCAGCGCGCCGACGTTCTCCGAAATCGACATCTCGTTGTCGTTAAGGATCACCAGCATATCGGGCTTGATATCTCCCGCGTGGTTCATCGCCTCAAACGCCATACCGGCGGTAATGGCGCCGTCGCCGATAATGCAGGCGGTGCGGCGGCCCAGACCTTCGCGCTCCGCCGCCGCCGCCATGCCGAGCCCGGCGCTGATGGAGGTCGAGGAGTGGCCGACGCTCAGCACGTCATATTCGCTCTCGCCGCGCCACGGAAAGGGGTGCAGGCCGTTTTTCTGGCGAATAGTGCCGATGCGGTCGCGGCGTCCGGTCAGAATTTTATGCGGGTAGGCCTGATGCCCGACATCCCACACCAGATGATCGAACGGCGTGTTGTAGACGTAATGCAGCGCAACGGTCAGCTCGACGACGCCCAGACCCGAGGCGAAATGGCCGCTGGAGCGGCTTACGCTGTCCAGCAGGTATTGACGAAGCTCGTCGCACAGCGCCGGAAGCGACTCTTTCGGGAGAGAACGCAGCTCCTCAACGGTGCTTGCCTGCGCCAGTGTCGGGTATTTTGCAATATCAAAACTCATCAGAGACTCATTATGGAAGTTATTTGTCGCGTTCAATTATGAAGCTTGCCAGCGCCTGCAATGCTGTGGTGTCTAACGATTGCGCCGCAAGAATATCCAGCGCGCTCAGCGCTTGCTGGTGAAGCTCCCTGGCTTTCGCTCGGGCATTGTCGAGCCCAAGCAGCGACGGGTAAGTGCTTTTATCCAGATCCTGATCGGCACCCTGTTTTTTGCCGGTGATGGCGCTGTCGCCTACCACATCAAGAATATCGTCTTGTACCTGAAACGCGAGGCCGATGGCGTCAGCGTAGATATCCAGCGCTGGCAGCGCATCGCGTCCACGCTCGCCCGCCGCTAACGCGCCAAGGCGCACGGCGGCGCGGATCAGCGCGCCGGTTTTATGGCGATGGATCTGCTCCAGCTGTTCCAGCCCGACGCGCTGGCCTTCCGCCGCTAAATCGAGCGCCTGGCCGCCACACATGCCTGCCACGCCGCTGGCGCGCGCCAGTTCGGCAATCATCGCAATGCGGCTGGCGTCGCTCACGCCCGGCATCGGCTCCTCCGCCAGGATTGAGAACGCCAGGGTTTGCAGCGCATCGCCGGCCAGTATCGCGGTATCTTCGCCATATTTGATATGACAGGTCGGCTGGCCGCGACGCAGCGCGTCGTCATCCATCGCGGGCAGGTCGTCATGGATCAGAGAGTAGGCGTGAATGCATTCCACGGCGGCGGCGGGGGCGTCAAGGCTCGCCGGATCCGCGTTGAACATTTCGCCGGTGGCATAGACCAGAAAGGGACGCAGGCGTTTACCGCCTAATAGTGCCCCATAACGCATGGCGTTAACCAGAGGAGAACTCTGAAAGGGAAGCGGCGCTAATAAGCGAGACAGCGCGGCATTGGCCCGTTCCGGATAGAGGCTCAGCAGGTGAATAAAATCCATTACTCTTTTTCCGGCGTGAAGGGGCTGAGATCGGCGTCTTTATCGTCGCTGAGCAGGATGCGTACGCGCTGCTCGGCCTGTTGTAGCGTTTGCTGACCGTTGCGCGCCAGCTGTACGCCGCGCTCAAACTCATTCAGCGCCTCTTCCAGCGGCAGCTCGCCGCTCTCGAGCCGGCTGACAATCTGCTCCAGCTGTTGCAAGGAGGTTTCAAAACTGGCGGGCTGTTCGGCTTTTTTCGGCATATTCAGTGTCGACTCACGTGTAAGACTTTCTCTCGTAATCGGTCATGGTAGCGGAGAGCGTTTGATTAGCAAAATAATCAATGTGACTGCGGTTGCAGAAGCAGTCATCTGACAAAGGTGATATACTCTCGCGCCTCGGATGCGGCTGCGCCCTTTTGCCCGCAATTTTTGTGATTTTACCAGCTAAGTGCCGCGCGCTCGCACTTATTTGCCCAACGAATTCGTGTCGCCATGAAGTTTATCATCAAGTTATTTCCCGAAATCACCATCAAAAGTCAGTCGGTGCGGTTGCGCTTTATCAAAATTCTCACCACCAATATTCGCAACGTGCTGAAGAGCGTCGGCGACGATATCGCCGTGGTGCGCCACTGGGATCACATTGAAGTCCGGTCAAAAGACGAAGGGCTGCGCGGCGTGATTGTGGATGAGCTCACCCGCATTCCCGGCATTCATCACGTGCTGTCGGTCGAAGACCGCAGCTACACCGACGTGCACGATATTTTCGAGCAGACGCTGGCGCAGTATGGCGAAAGCCTGCAGAACAAAAGCTTCTGCGTGCGCGTTAAGCGCCGCGGTAAACATGAGTTTAGCTCGCAGGACGTAGAGCGCTACGTCGGCGGCGGCCTGAATCAGCATATCGCCAGCGCGAAGGTGCAGCTGAACAAGCCTGACGTCACCGTGCACCTCGAAATCGACGACGATCGGCTGATGCTGAACACCGGCCGCTATGAAGGGCTGGGCGGTTTCCCGATCGGCACGCAGGAAGATGTGCTGTCACTGATCTCCGGCGGCTTCGACTCCGGCGTCTCCAGCTATATGCTGCTGCGTCGCGGCTGTCGCGTGCACTACTGCTTCTTTAATCTCGGCGGCGCAGCGCACGAAATTGGCGTGCGCCAGGTGGCGCACTATATCTGGAACCGCTTCGGCCGCTCGCACCGCGTACGCTTTGTGGCGATCAACTTTGAGCCGGTAGTCGGCGAGATTCTGGAAAAAGTGGATGACGGCCAGATGGGCGTCGTGCTGAAGCGCATGATGGTGCGCGCCGCGTCGATGGTCGCAGAGCGCTACGGCGTGCAGGCGCTGGTCACCGGCGAAGCGCTGGGCCAGGTCTCCAGCCAGACGCTGACCAACCTGCGCCTGATCGACAACGCCTCCGATACCCTGATTCTGCGTCCGCTGATCTCGCACGATAAAGAGCACATCATCAAAGTGGCGCGTGAGATTGGCACCGAAGATTTCGCCAGCACCATGCCGGAATATTGCGGCGTTATCTCTAAAAGCCCGACGGTGAAAGCGGTTAAGGCGAAAATTGAGGCGGAAGAGCAGCACTTCGACTTCGCAATCCTGCAGCGCGTAGTAGAAGAGGCGAGCAACCTCGATATCCGCGATATCGCCGAGCAGGCTGAAGAAGAAGTCGTGGAAGTGGAAACGGTGGACTCCTTCGGCAGCGACGATGTGGTACTGGATATCCGCGCCATTGACGAGCAGGAAGATAAGCCGCTGGCGCTGCAGGGCACCGAGGTGAAATCGCTGCCGTTTTATAAGCTCAGCAGCCAGTTCGGCGATCTCGACCAGAGCAAAACCTGGCTGCTCTACTGCGATCGCGGCGTGATGAGCAAGCTGCAGGCGCTCTATCTGCACGAGCAGGGCTTCAAAAACGTGAAGGTCTATCGTCCGTAGTGAAAAAAGGCTGCGCATTGCGCGCAGCCTGCGTTACTCGCTGTAATCGTAGATGCCCGCCGCCAGCACCAGCTGCGACGCCACCTCCGCCGCTTTCTCTTTACCCGCCAGCAGATCGATGAGCTTAAGCGCGAAATCCATTGCCGTGCCCGGCCCCTGGCTGGTCAGCAGATTGACGCGCGGATCCCATACCACGCGTCTTTCCATCCATTTCTCCGCCGGAATCGTCTCTTTTAAGCCGGGAAAGCCGGTCATATTGCCCACCGTAAAGAGGTCGTGCGGCACCAGCACCGTGCCAGCCGCCGCGCAGATTGCCGCGACGATGCGGCCAGAGAGATGGAACTGGCGCACCGTTTCTACCAGCAGCGGACTGTCGCGGAAGGTTTCCGCGCCTTTCAGACCGCCCGGCAGCACGATTGCCGCGTAGTCATCATCGGCCACCTCCACCAGTGGCGCATCCGCCAGCAGGCGCACGCCGCGCGAGCAGACGATTTCGCACGAGCCATCGCTCTCCACGCTGGCGGTAACAACTTTCAGGCCGCCGCGCACCAGCAAATCGATAGTGGTGACCGCCTCGGTCTCTTCACTGCCATGTGCCAGGCAAACGAGAACTGGCGTGTTCGCGGTCATAGTGGGACTCCTTGCGTTTTACGAGTTCATAAAGACGGGTGTTTTCCGGCACCGCGATGCCCTGGGCGCGCGCGCGTCGCAGCAGAAAGCCAGAGATGTAATCGATTTCGGTCAGACGCTGCGCACGCACGTCCTGCAGCATAGAGGAGGTATTGGCCGCGGTGGTTTCAATCACGTTGTCGACAATGTCCCGCAGGCTGTCGGCGGTGATGTGCTGGCCCTCGCGCTCCATCACCCAGCTCAGCTCCTGGCAGAGCAGGTCGATCTGTTCCGGCCAGACGCGCAGCGCGCCGTTCTGGCAGTCGTGCTCCACGGTCAGCGGATTGATGATGCAATTAACCGCCAGCTTGCGCCAGCAGGCGGCGGCAATATTGTCATGCCAGGCGACGTCCGGCAGCGCCGCGTGCAGGATATCGGCAAGATCGCTAAAGGCCGCGCTTTTGCGGTTTGCCGGGCCGATATGCGTTATACCGCCGGCGACATGTTTGATCACCGTCCCGTCGCGCATCGCCGCATGCGTGGTGATGCCGCGCAGCAGCGGCTGGCTCAGGCCTTTCAGCTCTTCCAGGGTGCCCATACCGTTGTGCAGCAGCAGCACCGGGCAATCGTCCGACAGCACGCTCTGCAGGTTGCGCACCGCGGGCGAAACCTGCGGTGCTTTTAGCGTCACCAGCAGCAGCTGGCTGCTGGCCAGAAACAGTGGATCGTTGGCGATAAAGGTGTTGTTGCTCACCTGGCCCTGGTAATCAATCACATTGACGGAACAGTAGGGCTGCGGCACGCGCAGCCATCCCTGTACGTCGTGGCCCTGGCGCGCCAGGGCAGCGAGCCAGACCTGGCCAATAGCGCCACAACCCAACACGGTAATTTTCATACTGCCTCCCGTATCCGGGTTTGTCGTTTGTTCTGTTATACCCAGCGATAATAAGTATAGCGTTGTGCGCAGCCTGATTTTGTTTAGTGCGGCAAGACGCGTATTATGCATGTCACTTTAGCGTCAGGAGAAGAAGAGATGCCATCTTTCGATATCGTTTCAGAAATCGACATGCAGGAAGTCCGCAACGCGGTCGAAAACGCCAACCGTGAATTAACGACTCGCTTCGATTTTCGCAACGTGAGCGCCAGCTTCGAGCTCAACGAAAAGAGTGAAACCATCAAAGTGACCAGCGAGTCCGATTTTCAGGTGAAACAGCTGGTGGATATGCTGCGCGAGAAGATGCTCAAGCGCGGCATTGAGGGCGCCGCGCTCGATATCCCTGAGGAGACCGAGCACAGCGGCAAGAGCTGGAGCGTCGATGCCAAAATGAAAAAGGGCATTGAGAGCGACGTGGCGAAAAAGATTGTGAAGCTGATTAAAGACAGCAAGATCAAGGTGCAGACGCAGATTCAGGGTGAATCGCTGCGCGTCACCGGCAAGTCGCGCGATGACCTGCAGAGCGCGATGGCGCTGGTGCGCGGCGGCAACCTTGGCCAGCCATTCCAGTTCAAGAACTTCCGCGATTAATCCTCTTAAGGCGTGCGGCAGCTCATCTGCTGCACGCCTTGTTTACCGCCTCTCTTGTCCCGCCTGTTTTCTCTTACCTCTGCGTTAAATCAATATGCTTATCAGTAAAGGTGTGCAACTCTCTTGATGAAACCCTCAACAGGAGAAAGACGTCATGAAAATGATGAAAGCTGCCGTGGTTAAGGCGTTTGGCGCACCGCTGGTTATTGAACAGGTGCCAATACCAGAAGTCGGGGCAGGGCAGGTGCTGGTCAAAATTGCGGCGACCGGCGTCTGTCATACCGATCTTCATGCGGCGCAGGGCGACTGGCCCGTCAAACCTGTGCCGCCTTTTATTCCCGGTCATGAAGGCGTCGGCGAGGTGGTGGCTGTCGGGCCTCATGTTACGCACCTCAAGCCGGGAGATCGCGTTGGCGTGCCCTGGCTCTATTCCGCGTGCGGGCACTGCGAGCACTGTCTGGATAGCTGGGAGACGCTCTGCCATGAGCAAAAAAATGCAGGCTATTCGGTTAACGGCAGCTTTGCGGAGTATTGCCTGGCCGATGCCAACTATGTCGGCATTTTGCCTGATAACCTCGATTATGCCGAGGTAGCGCCGATCCTGTGTGCCGGGGTGACGGTCTATAAGGGCCTGAAAATGACGGAGGCGCGGCCTGGAAACTGGGTAGTTATTTCCGGTATCGGTGGACTGGGCCATCTGGCGGTGCAGTATGCTGTGGCGATGGGGCTAAACGTCGCCGCGGTCGATGTTGACGATGAAAAGCTGGCTTTTGCGCAGCGTCTCGGCGCCAGCGTGGTGGCCAACGCACGCAAAGAGGATCCGGCGCAGGTGTTTCACGCGCAGTTCGGCGGCGCGCATGCGGCGCTGGTCACCGCCGTATCGCCTAAGGCGTTTGAACAGGCCATCGGCACGCTGCGACGCGGCGGCACCATGGTGCTTAACGGGCTGCCGCCGGGCAAGTTCGATCTCTCTATCTTTGATATGGTCCTGGACGGCATCACGGTACGAGGCTCTATCGTGGGCACAAGAAAAGATTTGCAGGAGGCGCTCGATTTTGCCGGACGGCATAAGGTGGAAGCGACCATTGCCGTTGAGCCCTTGAGCCACATCAACGCTATCTTTGAGCGTATGCACGCTGGCAAAATCGAGGGGCGAATCGTGGTAGATATGTCACTTTAACGCTGCGTGAAAAGCAAAGAACCGGCGCAATGCCGGTTCTTTTGTCTCAGGCTGACTATCCCGCGTTTAACTGCTTGCCAGCAGCGCCTCCAGTTCGGGGCGGCTGGTAACCTTACTGTCGATCTTAATATAGGCGCTTTTCTCTTCCGGCACGATTAACACCGCCGATACGCCCGGCTGGGCTTTCAGGCGCTGCTCAAGATTCGGCACCGCCAGCGCGTTATCGCTCAGCACGATACGCAGGCTGCTGACGTAGGGCGGCTCCTGCATGGTCATGGCGACGAACAGCCAGACCGCCGCCACGATGGCGCCCACCAGGAACACCGTCTGCGCGTCGAAATGGCCGAACACCCAGCCGCCGAAGCTACCGCCAATCGCCACGCCGATAAACTGGCTGGTGGAGTAGAGCCCCATCGCCGTGCCTTTATAGCCAGCCGGCGACTCTTTGCTCACCAGCGACGGCAGAATCGCCTCCATCAGGTTAAAGGCGAAGAAAAAGAGCTGCACGCCGATCACCAGCGTCCAGAAATGGCCTGCCGCGCCCCACAGCACGATCTCCGCGATAACGATCAGGCCGACGCAGGCGACGAATACGCGCTTCATGCGGCGCTTTACCTCGGCGTAGATAATAAAGGGCACTACGCCGACAAAGGCGATCAGCATCGTCACCAGATAGATTTTCCAGTGCTCGGCGGCGGGGAGGCCCGCCTGCTCGAACTGGCCGGGCAGGGCGACGAAGCTGGACATCAGCAAAATATGCAGACAGAGAATGCCGACGTTGAGTTTGATCAGACGCGAATTGCCGAGCACCTTGCGGAAGCTGCCTTTCACCATACCTGATTCGCGGTTCAGCACATGGCCGGGCGCGCTCGGCACGACCAGCAGGGTAATCACGATACCCAGCGAGGCGAGAATAGCGATCATCCAGAACAGCGCGTGCAGGCCGAGCGCGTGAGTAACGATGGGGCCGATCACCATCGCGATAGCGAAGGTGACACCGAAGCTGATGCCGATAAAGGCCATCGCTTTGGTGCGGTTCTGTTCGCGGGTTAAATCAGAGAGCAGCGCCATCACGGCGGCGGCGATCGCGCCGGAGCCCTGCAGCGCGCGGCCTAGAATAATACCCCAGATAGAGGTGGTGGTCGCGGCGATAATACTGCCGAGGACAAACAGCAGCAGGCCGCCGACGATCAGCGGTTTGCGGCCAATGCGGTCGGACATCAGGCCAAAGGGAATTTGAAAGATCGCCTGCGCCAGACCGTAGATGCCGATCGCCAGGCCGATAAGCGTTTCACTTGCACCCTGAAGGGCCATGCCGTAAGTGGTTAATACCGGCAGGACCATAAACATGCCCAGCATTCGCAGGGAAAATACCGTGCCCAAACCCCATGTGGCGCGGAGCTCCACCGGCGTCATTTTATTATCGTTCATTCCAACCTCTATAAGTTTGCCGTATCTATTTTAGGGAGCAGGGCAGGGCGGGTAAAATAATAGTGTTTAAGAAGTGGTAACAAAAAGAAAGGGCGCGAAATCGCGCCCTTAGCATGCATGGCCGTGCGGCATTACCACACGTAGGTCAGGAGATCTTTTGACGCCGGGGCCATAAAGTCCACCGACATCATCACGCTCAGCGCAGTGATAGCCACGATAGAGAAGACGAACAGCTTACGCGCCCAGACACGATCGTTCGAGGTCTTGTAACCTGATAACGCCATTCCCAGCCACCAGACGCTGACGGCCGCCGCGACTACCAGATACTTATAGCCTGCGTAGCCGCCCAGCGACAGCATCAGCGTGGCAATCATAAACGCCAGAATATAGAGCGTAATATGATTCTTCGCCACGGAGATGCCTTTCACCACCGGCAGAACCGGGATGTTCGCCGCCTGGTAATCTTTAAAGCGGAAGATGGCAATCGCATAGGAGTGCGGCATCTGCCACAGGCTAAAGATCGCCAGCAGGATCAGCGCGCCGGCATCAAACTGGTTGGTGACGGCGCAGTAGCCGATCACCGGCGGCGCGGCGCCAGACAGGCTGCCAATCAGCGTCCCGTATACCGAGTGACGCTTCATGTAGAGACTGTAAACGCCGACGTAAACCACGAAGCCCATGACCGCCAGCCACATGGCCAGCGGATTGGCACCAAAGTAAAGCAACGCAAAGCCAGCAATACCCAGCGCGGTAGCATAAATCAGGCTTACTTTCGCGGAGATGAGGCCTTTAACCAGCACTCGATTCCGGGTTCTCTCCATCTTTACGTCGATATCGCGGTCGATCACGTTGTTGAATACACAACCTGAGGCGACAACCAGCGACACGCCGATCAGCGAGGCGAGAAACAGGGCGTAATCAATGCTGCCTTTTGAAGCCAGCAGAAATCCGCCGATCACAGAAATTAAATTCCCGAAAATAATTCCTGGTTTTGTTACTTGCAGGTATTGCTTAATCATTACGCGACTCTTTAGTGAACCATCATGTTGTAGTTGAGGTTCCACATAATCCACAGCGAGCCAACTACGACGATCAGAATGATGATTGCCGAGAAGACGATGGCTACCATGTTCCAGCCGCCTTCGGACTTGGTGTCCAGATGCAGGAAGTAGATCAGGTGAACAACGACCTGGATGACTGCGCAGGCAACCACGACGCCCAGGGTCATACCTTGAGATGACCCACCGCTCATCACCATCCAGAACGGAATACCGGTCAGGATGACGGAGAGGATGAAGCCGATCATGTAGGACTTCACGCTGCTGTGCGGAACGACATTTCCGTTAGCTGAATGACTCATTACATGACTCCCATCAGATAGACAATGGTAAATACGCAGATCCAGACCACATCCAGGAAGTGCCAGAACAGGCTCAGGCACAGGATACGGGTATGGTTAGTCGACGTCAGCCCACGTTTGGCAATCTGGAACATCAGCACCAGCATCCAGATCAGGCCGCAGGTAACGTGCAGACCGTGGGTGCCTACCAGGGTAAAGAAGCCTGACAGGAAGCCGCTACGATTCGGGCCGAAACCCTCTTCGATCAGATGATGGAACTCATAGATCTCCATGCAGATAAAGCCAAGACCAAACAGGAAGGTCAGCGCCAGCCAGCTAAGGACGGAGCTCTTCTTGTCGTGGTTCATGGCGATAACCGCCATGCCGTAGGTGATGGAGCTCAGCAGCAGCAGCGCTGTTTCGCCCAGAACGAACGGCAGTTCGAAGATGTCTTTGCCTGCCGGGCCACCGGCAGTGCTGTTGACCATGACGGCATAGGTCGCAAACAGGGTTGCGAAGATAATGCAGTCACTCATCAGGTAGATCCAGAAGCCAAAGACTTTATTGGCTCCCGCATCGTGATGCCCATGCTCCGCATGGGCGTCGTGGTGGTGTTTTGTCAGAGTTTCAGTTGACATTATTTCAGACCCGCTTTGCTGATGTCGTCAAAGTGCTGCTTCTCGATCTTCTCGATCTCGACAACCGGAACGTAGTAGTCCACGTCTTCGTCGAAGCTCTTCACAATCCAGGTCACGATCATGCCCAGGAAGGAGAGGCCAGCCAGCCACCAGATATGCCAGATTGCGGCAAAACCGAATACCGTTGCGAAGGCAGCGATGACGATAGCCGCGCCGCTGTTCTTCGGCATATGAATCTCTTCATATTTCGCCGGCTGCTTGTACGCTTCGCCTTTCTCTTTCATTTCCCAGAACGCGTCGCGCTCGTGGATATGCGGGATAGTGGCAAAGTTGTAGAACGGCGGCGGTGAAGAGGTTGCCCACTCCAGCGTACGGCCGCCCCACGGGTCACCGGTCAGATCGCGATTCTGATGACGGTCACGCACAGAGACGTAGAACATGATTACCTGGCTGATGATACCGCAAGCGATCAGGCCTGCACCGACGGCCGCGACAACCAGCAGAGAGTGGAACTGCGGATCGATATCCTGGCTCAGACGACGCGTCATGCCCATGAAGCCCAGAATGTAGAGCGGCATAAAGGCAACGAAGAAGCCGATGATCCAGAACCAGAAGGCGCGTTTGCCCCAGGTTTCGTTCAGGGTAAAGCCGAAGGCTTTCGGGAACCAGTAGGTCACGCCAGCCATACAGCCGAATACCACGCCGCCGATGATGACGTTATGGAAGTGCGCGATCAGGAACAGGCTGTTATGCAGCACGAAGTCCGCACCCGGCACCGCCAGCAGAACACCGGTCATACCACCAACAGAGAAGGTGACCAGGAAGCCTACGGTCCACAGCATGGCAGAGTGCATTACGATGCGGCCCTGGTACATGGTGAACAGCCAGTTGAAGATTTTCACGCCGGTCGGAATCGCGATAATCATCGTCATGATGCCGAAGAAGGCGTTAACGTTCGCGCCCGCACCCATGGTGAAGAAGTGGTGCAGCCAGACGATAAACGACAGCACGGTAATGGCGATGGTCGCCCAAACCAGTGAGGTGTAGCCAAACAGACGTTTTTTCGAGAAGGTCGCAGTGACTTCAGAGAAGACGCCGAACACCGGCAGTACCAGGATGTAAACTTCCGGATGACCCCAAACCCAGATCAGGTTGACGTACATCATCATGTTACCGCCCATATCATTGGTAAAGAAATGGAAGCCAAGGTAACGATCAAGCGTCAACAGCGCCAGGGTCACGGTCAGAACCGGGAACGAAGCGATAATCAGGACGTTGGTGCAAAGAGAAGCCCAGGTAAATACCGGCATTTTAAACAGGTCCATGCCCGGCGCACGCATCTTCAGAATGGTCACGAAGAAGTTGATGCCGGTCAGCGTGGTCCCGATACCGGAAAGCTGGAGACTCCAGATCCAGTAATCGACCCCGACGCCGGGACTGTACTCCGCGCCTGAAAGCGGCGGATAGGCCAGCCAGCCGGTCTGTGCGAACTCGCCCACGCCCAGCGACAGGTTAACCAGGATCACGCCGACCGCGGTAAACCAGAAGCTCAGGTTGTTCAGGAACGGGAAGGCAACGTCGCGTGCGCCGATTTGCAGCGGCACCGCGATGTTCATCAGACCCACGACGAAAGGCATCGCCACGAAGAAGATCATAATCACGCCGTGCGCGGTAAAGATCTGGTCGTAGTGATGCGGCGGGAGTATGCCGGCTTCCCCGGCGGAAGCCATTACCTGCTGGGTACGCATCATGATGGCATCGGCGAAGCCGCGCAGCAGCATGACGAACGCCATGATGATGTACATGATACCCAGTTTTTTATGGTCGACGGAGGTGAGCCATTCAGACCACAGGTACTGCCATTTACCAAAGTAGGTTAGGGCAGCGATGATTGCCAGACCACCAATGATGATCCCGGCAACCGTAACCATGATAATCGGCTCATGGTACGGCACTGCATCCAGTGTTAATTTTCCGAACATCGTATTATTCCTCGGCTCCCGCGGAAGCGGTGTGACTCATGTCCATGCCTTCGTGCTGAGACATGTCCATCTTCCCGTGGCTGGTCATGAACTTAGCGATGACTTGCTTGAACAGTTCAGGATTCGCTGAAGAGAAATATTCCACCGGATGATTTTCGCTTGGTACGGCGACTTTCTCGAAATCTTCCATAGTGGTCAGCGTGTTAGGCGCCGCTTTAACTTTGGCGACCCACTGCTGGAACTCCGCATCGTCCTTGGTTGCAATGGCTTTGAACTTCATACCAGAGAAACCTCGACCACTGAAGTTCGAGGAGATACCGTCGAACGTTCCTGGCTCATTGGCGATCAGGTGCAGTTTGGTCTGCATGCCCGCCATGGCGTAGATCTGGCTGCCGAGCGTCGGAATAAAGAAGGAGTTCATAACGGAGTTAGAGGTAATTTTGAAGCTCACCGGCGTGTTAGCCGGGAAAGCGATCTGGTTAACGGTGGCAATACCCTGTTCCGGGTAGATAAACAACCATTTCCAGTCCAGCGCCACCACTTGGATTTCAACCGGTTTCACGTCAGAGGCAAGCGGTTTGCTCGGCTCCAGCGCGTGGGTTGATTTCCAGGTCAGCACGCCGAGGAAGAGAATGATCAGGATCGGAATGGTCCAGACCACGGCTTCGACTTTGTTAGAGTGTGACCAGTTGGGGCTGTACTTCGCTTCAGTGTTGGATGCACGATATTTCCATGCAAACACCACCGCCATCAAGATTGCCGGAATAACGACGATCATCATTAAGCCGAAGGCTGTCAGAATCAACGAACGTTGCTCAAGTGCAATCTGTCCCTTGGGATTTAACAACGCATTATCGCAGCCACTCATTAACAAAGTGCCTGCGATTAATGACAAAATCCCCAAACTTTTATTGTATTTCCTGAGTCTCATTTAACGACCTCAATGACAAAGGGCTTATTGTCGTTTAAGTGTGCGCGCATTTTACGGGAAGGTTTATGCAGTGTAAACCAGCATAAGGATGTGTCAGCAGCGTGTTGACACCTTTTGCTAAGGGTGTCACAGATGTTGTCTGGGGTGATAAATTATTAACAGCGACAAGCAGTTGGCACCAATATAACAAAAACCGATGAAAGTATCCCTAAAGAAATCAGGGAAAGAATAAACCTTACTTTTGATACCCAATTCTTTAACAAATCTGCATCATTTGAGTGATGAAATTTATACAAAATAATTGCGCACCGGTTTTTAATATATTCGCGAAATGACGAAATGGGATCTTAATATTTCCCAGAAAATAACTCTTGATGACAAAGTTTAACGTTTGCCGCCCGTCAGAGCGGCCAGATACATTTCCGTTATGAAATAATACCGGTTGTTAATTAAAGCTGCGGTGTGATGCTTTCCGCTGCGCAACGTAGTCCAGCGTTACGCCTCCGCATACCGCCAGCGCCAGCAGCATCATACCGGCTTCGAACAGCATGCCCGGCACGCTTTCCAGTTGCCACAGCCCCAGCGCCTGACACGCCAGCATCGCCAGCCAGAGCGCGATAACAGCGCATCCGCAGCAAAACAGGCGGGTGGTCCAGCGGTAGCCAGCGGCAAAACGCGTGCGCGTCAGGAAATGCCCGCTGTTTTGCGCTTCGCTCAGCGTGTCGCGGCAGAGCAGCAGCAGCAGCAGACCGGGCAGCGCCGCCAGCACGGTGAAAGCATAGAAGGTCGGCCAGCCCCAGAGCTCGACCAGCCAGCCAGCCGCAGGGCCGACATAGACGCGGCCTACCGCCGAGAGCGCCGAGAGCAGGGCGAACTGCGTCGCGGAGAAGGACTTATTGCACAGCGTCATCAGCAGCGCCACGAACGCCGCCGTGCCCATGCCGCCACACAGATTCTCCACGAAGACAGCGCTGGCCATACTCCATAAATGCGGTGGCGTTACCGCCAGCAGCCAGTAGGCAAAATTGGAGACCGCCTGCAGTACGCCAAAAATCATCAGGGCGCGGAACAGGCTCAGGCGCTGCATCAGCACGCCGCCGTAGAGGGCTCCGATAATGGTCGCCAGCAGCCCGAGCGTTTTGTTTACCAGCCCGACGTCGCCGGCGCTGAAACCGACGCCGCGGATCAGAAAAGTGGTGGTCAGCGAGGCAGCGAAGGCGTCGCCCAGCTTATAGAGCACGATAAGGGTAATCAGCAGCCAGGCATTGTTGCGCTGAAAAAAGTCCTTCAGGGGCAGTGATACCGCCTCACGCAGCGAATGCGGCGTGGTGGCGCGCGTGTCGGGTTCTTTGGCTATCAGGGTGGCGATAAGCGCGGGCACCATCAGCAGCGCCATCAGCCAGTAAGTCGCCTGCCAGCCAAGGTAGCGATCCGCCAGCCAGAGCGCGAGCCCGCCGGAGATCAGCATCGCCAGCCGGTAGCCAAGCACGGTGATGGCGGCGCCGCTGCCACGCTCTTCCGGCGGCAGCACGTCGGTTTTCCACGCGTCGAAGACGATATCCTGCGAGGCGGAGCAGAAGGCAACCAGTACCGCCAGTGCAGCGAGCAGCGTCAGGTCGCGTCCAGGCTGCATAAAACCCATGGCGATAATCCCGGCGATCAGCGCCAGCTGCGTCAGCAGCAGCCAGCCGCGGCGACGGCCAAGAAACGGTGGCGTAAAGCGATCCATCACCGGCGACCAGAGAAATTTAAACACGTACGCCTGACCAACCAGCGAAAAAAAACCGATGGTTTTGAGATCGACATTTTCCACCGTCATCCACGCCTGCAGCGTGCCAGCGGTCAGCGCCAGCGGCAGGCCGGAAGCAAAGCCGAGCAGCAGTAAAACGGCGGCGTTTCGTTGCGTGAAGATGCGAAGATAGTGATTCATGCTGACCCTGAAGCGATGCCCGGCGGTGCGCCGGGCATGCATATAGTGCGGTGGATTAGTGCGCGTTCTGCTTAATGAAATTGTTGATACTGGTGTCCTGCGCCATATCGGCGATCACGTCACCCAGCGTCGAGTTCACTGCTTTGGTGATCTTGTCGTTGGTCGCGCTGAAAGCGCCTTCTACGCTATAGGTCTGGCGATAGTTCTTCACCTGCTTGTTGCCGTTCTTCGCGGTGGCGATAATCGAAATATCCGCTTTGGTGGTGATGCTGTAGCGTACGTTGCCCTCGGTCACGTCTGCATAGAGGTGATTCACCACGATCTGCAGGTCGACGGCTCCTTCCGGCCCGATCATATAGCCGCGCGCGGTCATCTGTTTCTCCAGCACCTCCTGCAGCAGGAAGCGCAGATCGCGGGACGGGGTGAGGGTAACCAGCTGGCCATCGCGATTGACTTTCGCCAGCGCCTGGTCGCTGCGCTGATCGGCACCGTTGATGCTAACGGTCACGCCCATCAGGCTGGGATCCTGCTGCGGCAGCTCAATTTTCGGCTGAATGGTCAACGTATTGCTGTTAGCGGCACAGCCAGCCAAAATAAAGGCGGCCAGCAGGGGAAATAACAGTTTTTTCAACATGCTTATTCTCGTTAATGTTGTGGGTTGGCTTGCAAAAACTGCGGCCATCATAGCATTGCGCGGCAGTGAAAAAAGCCCTTGCGAAGGGGAAATTCGCGGAAACCGCCTTTTTTATAGTCTATGAAAAATCGGGGCATTGACCTGCACTCGCGCTGCGCTATCATGCCGGTCGGCTCAGGCAACGGCGGAAATATTTTCACACATTTGTGCGGACGCGCCTGAAAACCTACTAATATTTAACCAGATGGGGCACAGCGCTCGCCATTGAGGAAAGAGACAATGATTCGCGAACAGATCGAAGAGAAGCTTCGCCTGGCTTTTGCGCCGGCTCATCTGGAAGTGCATGACGAAAGTTATCGTCACAATGTCCCGGCGGGTTCCGAAAGTCACTTCAAGGTGGTTATCGTCAGCGACGTATTCGCTGGTCAGCGCTTTCTGGCGCGCCACCGGGCGATTTACGGCGAGCTCGCCGCCGAGCTGGCAGGCAGCGTTCATGCGCTGGCGCTGCATACCTACACCCTGAAAGAGTGGGAAGGGTTACAGGATACCGTGCTCGCCTCGCCAAACTGCCGCGGTGCCGGCACCCTCGCTTGAGCACCTCCCGCCTTTTTTAAAAAACGGCCTCCGGGCCGTTTTTTTCATTATTTAGCGATAAACGCGATCTCTGGCGCAAAAAAGCAGCAAAGCCGCTAAAAAGTGGTGAGTTTCCAGCCTCGACTCACCAGGGCGATGCCGCTATAATGCTGCGTCTATTTTTCCGGAATGTCTTCGGGACGCTTCTGGTGACAGGGATCAGGTTCTCTTAATGGAAGCCGTCCCGGTTGTTGGATACGGCGCATTACATAATGTGTGGTGTCTGAAGTTGACCGAGCACGCGATTTTTTGAGGTAACAAGATGACAGTTTCAGTAGAAACCACGCAGGGTCTGGGCCGTCGCATTACGATTACTGTCCCCGCAGACAGCATCGAAAGCGCAGTAAAGAAAGAACTGGTGGAAGTGGCGAAAAAAGTCCGTATCGATGGTTTCCGTAAAGGCAAAGTGCCGGCCAATATCATCGCACAGCGCTACGGCGCTTCTGTTCGTCAGGACGTGCTGGGCGAGCTGATGACGCGCAACTTCGTTGACGCCATCATCAAAGAAAAAATCAATCCGGCTGGCGCGCCGAACTACGTGCCAGGCGAATATAAAGAAGGCGAAGATTTCACCTACGCGGTCGAGTTCGAAGTCTATCCGGAAGTTGAGCTGCAGGGTCTGGACAGCATCGAAGTCGAAAAACCGCTGGTCGAAGTGACCGACGCTGACGTCGACGCTATGCTGGACACCCTGCGTAAGCAGCAGGCAAACTGGAAAGAGAGCGATGCGGCAGCGACTGCTGAAGATCGCGCGACCATCGACTTCAGCGGTTCAGTCGACGGCGAAGAGTTCGAAGGCGGCAAAGCCTCTGACTTCGTGCTGGCGATGGGCCAGGGCCGTATGATCCCGGGCTTCGAAGAGGGCATCGTGGGTCATAAAGCGGGCGAAACCTTCACTATCGATGTGAAATTCCCGGAAGACTACCATGCGGAAAACCTGAAAGGGAAAGACGCGAAGTTCGACATCGTGCTGAAGAAAGTTGAAACGCGCGAACTGCCTGAGCTGACTGAAGAGTTCATCAAGCGTTTCGGCGTGGAAGATGGTTCCATCGAAGGTCTGCGCGCTGAAGTGCGTAAAAACATGGACCGCGAGCTGAAAGGCGCCATTCGCAACCGCGTGAAAACGCAGGCGATCGACGGTTTGGTCAAAGCCAACGAGATCGACGTGCCGGCTGCGCTGATCGACAGCGAAATCGACGTGCTGCGTCGTCAGGCTGCGCAGCGCTTCGGCGGCAACGAGAAGCAAGCGCTGGAACTGCCGCGCGAGCTGTTTGAAGAGCAGGCGAAACGCCGCGTTGTTGTTGGTCTGCTGCTGGGCGAAGTGATTCGCACCCATGAGCTGAAAGCTGACGAAGCGCGCGTTAACGCCCTGATCGAAGAGATGGCGTCGGCGTACGAAGATCCGCAGGAAGTGATTGAGTTCTACAGCAAAAATAACGAGCTGATGAACAACATGCGCAACGTGGCGCTCGAAGAGCAGGCGGTTGAAGCCGTTCTGGAAAAAGCGAAAGTAACTGAGAAAGCGACCAGCTTCCAGGAACTGATGAATCAGACCAACGCTGCCTGATTGCGGATTTAACCAGAAGTGCTAAGCCCGCGGCTGAAAAGTCGCGGGCTTTTTTGTTTTTCCGACGCCATCTCCTCTCCTGTGCTGCTATTCGCTTAATAAATCGGCAAATTATTCACGTTGCGCTTTTTCCCGGTTAGCGAATGAAGAAAAGGTTGTTATGCTTGAAACAGCAGGGCAGTATCCCCAGATTGAGGGAGTATGCAGAAGAGAGTTAGACTGGCTGATTAACCGTCCTTGAAGGTGTCGGAAATGAAGCGAAGCTGTGCAGAACGCGCGCGCTTCAGAGAAAATCGGTACAGAATGTAGCCAATGAACTATATCCAGGAGACGGTAATGTCATACAGTGGCGATCGTGAATTTACTGCGCCGCGCAATGCGCTGGTGCCCATGGTGGTTGAACAGACTTCGCGCGGCGAGCGTTCCTACGACATCTATTCCCGCCTGCTGAAAGAGCGCGTCATCTTCCTGACCGGCCAGGTTGAAGATCACATGGCCAATCTGATCGTGGCGCAGATGCTGTTTCTGGAAGCGGAAAACCCTGAGAAAGATATCTATCTTTATATTAACTCCCCAGGCGGTGTGATTACTGCGGGCATGTCGATTTACGACACCATGAAGTTCATCAAGCCGGACGTCAGCACTATCTGTATGGGCCAGGCCTGCTCCATGGGCGCCTTCCTGCTGACTGCTGGCACCAAAGGCAAGCGTTTCTGCCTGCCGAACTCGCGCGTGATGATTCACCAGCCGCTGGGCGGCTATCAGGGCCAGGCAACCGACATCGAGATTCATGCGAAAGAGATTCTGAAAGTCAAACAGCGTATGAATGAGCTGATGGCGGAGCATACCGGCAAGTCGCTGGAAGAAATTGAGCGCGATACCGAGCGTGACCGTTTCCTCTCGGCGAGTGAAGCGGTAGAGTATGGTTTAGTCGACTCCGTCCTGACACATCGCGAATAAGACTCATCTGCCCGTCTCCTTGCGCTATAGTTACTGGGAAACGGGCTTGAGTTGAATGAATATTGGCCGTGTTCGCACGGCCTGCGCCGTACGCCTGTATGGCCTGAGAACAAGAAGAGGTTAACTGATGACAGATAAGCGCAAAGACGGTTCAGGAAAGTTGCTGTACTGCTCTTTTTGCGGCAAAAGCCAGCATGAAGTGCGTAAGCTGATTGCCGGGCCGTCAGTGTATATCTGCGACGAATGTGTCGATCTGTGTAATGACATCATTCGCGAAGAGATCAAAGAAGTTGCCCCGCATCGCGAACGTAGCGCGCTGCCTACGCCGCACGAAATCCGCCATCACCTCGATGATTATGTTATCGGCCAGGAAAAGGCGAAAAAAGTGCTGGCGGTTGCGGTGTACAACCACTACAAACGCCTGCGCAACGGTGATACCAGCAATGGCATCGAACTGGGCAAAAGCAACATCCTGCTGATTGGCCCAACCGGTAGTGGTAAGACCCTGCTGGCGGAAACGCTGGCGCGCCTGCTGGATGTGCCGTTTACCATGGCTGACGCTACCACGCTGACCGAAGCGGGCTACGTGGGCGAGGATGTGGAGAACATCATCCAGAAGCTGCTGCAGAAGTGCGACTACGACGTGCAAAAAGCGCAGCGCGGCATCGTTTATATCGATGAGATTGATAAAATCTCGCGTAAGTCAGACAACCCGTCGATTACGCGCGACGTTTCCGGCGAAGGCGTGCAGCAGGCGCTGCTGAAGCTGATCGAAGGCACCGTAGCGGCCGTGCCGCCGCAGGGCGGTCGCAAGCATCCGCAGCAGGAGTTTTTGCAGGTCGATACCTCTAAAATTCTGTTTATCTGCGGCGGCGCGTTCGCGGGTCTGGATAAGGTGATCTCCCAGCGCGTGGAAACCGGCTCTGGTATCGGCTTCGGCGCAACGGTAAAAGGTAAGTCGGAAAAAGCGAGCGAAGGCGAACTGCTTTCTCAGGTAGAACCTGAGGATCTGATTAAATTCGGTCTGATCCCGGAGTTTATTGGTCGTCTGCCGGTGGTCGCGACGCTCAACGAGCTGAGCGAAGAGGCGCTGATCCAGATCCTGCGCGAGCCGAAGAACGCCCTGACCAAACAGTACCAGGCGTTGTTCAACCTGGAAGGGGTCGAGCTGGAGTTCCGCGACGAAGCTTTAACCGCCATCGCCAAAAAGGCGATGTCGCGTAAGACCGGTGCCCGCGGCCTGCGTTCTATCGTTGAAGGCGCGCTGCTGGAAACCATGTATGACCTGCCTTCTATGGAAGACGTAGAAAAAGTGGTGATTGACGAGTCGGTTATCGATGGTCAGTCAGAGCCAATGCTTATCTACGGCAAGCACGAAGCCCAGGCGTCTGGCGAATAATTCGCCAGCGCAAGGGCATTGATATCATTAAAAAAGGGGAAAATTCTTTCCCCTTTTGTTTTTCTCGCTCTCATGACGTTGAATGTCGAACGATCATCCCCATATACTCATAATCCTGTGGGTTTAACTGCACATTCCCTGCATTATGCGGTGCCCATCACCTGGCGGACACTAACTAAGAGAGAGCTCTATGAATCCTGAGCGTTCTGAACGCATTGAAATCCCCGTGTTGCCTCTGCGCGACGTGGTGGTTTATCCGCACATGGTAATTCCGTTGTTTGTTGGTCGGGAAAAATCGATTCGTTGCCTCGAAGCGGCGATGGATCATGACAAGAAGATCATGCTGGTTGCCCAGAAAGAGGCTTCAACGGATGAACCTGGCATTAACGATCTCTTCTCTGTAGGGACCGTGGCCTCCGTGCTGCAGATGCTGAAACTGCCTGACGGCACTGTCAAAGTTTTAGTCGAAGGCCTGCAGCGCGCACATATCACCACCCTGGCGGATAATGGCGACCATTTTACCGCGCAGGCGGAATACCTGATCTCGCCGGAAATCGAAGAGCGCGAACAGGAAGTGCTGGTACGGACGGCGATCAATCAGTTTGAAGGCTATATCAAGCTGAACAAAAAGATCCCGCCGGAAGTGCTGACCTCGCTGAACAATATCGACGATGCGGCGCGCCTCGCCGACACCGTTGCGGCCCATATGCCGCTGAAATTAGCCGATAAACAGTCGGTGCTGGAGATGTCGGACGTGAACGAGCGTCTGGAATATCTCATGGCTATGATGGAGTCGGAAATCGATCTGCTGCAGGTTGAGAAGCGTATTCGCAACCGCGTGAAAAAGCAGATGGAGAAGAGCCAGCGCGAGTATTACCTGAATGAGCAGATGAAGGCGATTCAGAAAGAGCTGGGCGAAATGGACGACGTGCCGGATGAGTACGAAGCCCTGAAGCGCAAAATCGACGCGGCGAAAATGCCGAGCGAAGCGCGTGAAAAAGCCGAAGCCGAGCTGCAGAAATTAAAAATGATGTCGCCGATGTCCGCCGAAGCGACGGTGGTACGCGGCTATATCGACTGGATGGTTCAGGTACCGTGGAATGCGCGCAGCAAGGTGAAAAAAGACCTGCGCAAGGCTCAGGAGACGCTGGACACTGACCACTATGGTCTGGAGCGCGTCAAAGACCGCATCCTGGAATATCTCGCCGTGCAGAGCCGCGTCAGTAAAATTAAAGGCCCGATCCTCTGCCTGGTTGGACCGCCGGGCGTGGGTAAAACCTCGCTGGGTCAGTCGATCGCCAAGGCGACCGGCCGTAAGTATGTGCGTATGGCGCTGGGCGGGGTGCGTGACGAGGCAGAAATTCGCGGTCACCGCCGGACCTATATCGGCTCTATGCCAGGTAAACTGATTCAGAAAATGGCGAAGGTCGGGGTGAAAAACCCGCTGTTCCTGCTGGACGAGATTGACAAAATGTCATCCGACATGCGCGGCGATCCCGCTTCCGTGCTGCTGGAAGTGCTCGATCCCGAGCAGAACATCGCCTTTAACGATCACTACCTGGAAGTCGATTACGATCTTTCCGACGTGATGTTCGTTGCCACCTCCAACTCCATGAACATTCCGGCACCGCTGCTGGACCGTATGGAAGTGATTCGCCTCTCTGGTTACACCGAGGATGAGAAGCTCAACATCGCCAAACAGCATCTGCTGCCGAAACAGATTGAGCGTAACGCCCTGAAAGAGAGCGAAATCACGGTGGAAGACAGCGCCATTGTCGGCATCATTCGCTACTACACGCGCGAAGCAGGCGTGCGTAGTCTGGAGCGCGAACTGTCGAAGCTGTGCCGTAAAGCGGTGAAAACGCTGCTGCTGAACAAAGAGCAGAAGCACATCACCATCAACGGCGACAACCTCAAAGATTACCTGGGCGTACAGCGCTTCGACTATGGCCGCGCCGAAAGTGAAAACCGCGTTGGCCAGGTAACCGGCCTCGCGTGGACCGAAGTGGGCGGCGATCTGCTGACCATCGAAACCGCGTGCGTGCCGGGCAAAGGCAAGCTGACCTACACCGGTTCACTCGGCGAGGTGATGCAGGAGTCGATCCAGGCGGCGCTGACGGTAGTGCGCGCGCGTGCCGAGAAGCTGGGCATCAACGGCGATTTCCACGAGAAGCGCGACATCCACGTTCACGTACCGGAAGGCGCGACCCCGAAGGATGGCCCGAGCGCCGGTATCGCGATGTGCACCGCGCTGGTCTCCTGTCTGACCGGCAACCCGGTGCGCTCTGACGTGGCGATGACCGGCGAGATCACGCTGCGCGGCCAGGTGCTGCCGATTGGCGGCCTGAAAGAGAAGCTGCTGGCGGCCCATCGTGGTGGCATTAAAGTGGTGCTGATCCCGGACGATAATAAGCGCGACCTGGAAGAGATTCCGGCCAACGTTATCGCCGATCTGGAGATCCATCCGGTGAAACGCATCGAAGAAGTTTTAGGCCTTGCGCTGGAAAACGCCCCTTACGGCATGCAGGTCGCTACTGCAAAATAGTGATTAGCGACATAAAGCATTAAAAAGCGAAGCTGGCAGGCCAATGAGCGCTTGCCAGCTTTTTTTAGTGCCGTTAATTTAGGGGGCTGCGGGATCAACGATTAAGATGAATTCCGTTGTTTCGCCTCAACAGGCTTGATATAACGTGCTGCGCATTCGTATCCGCCAGGACGCGCGGATGTGAAGTGAAATAATAAAAGAGGGGATGAAGAGAGTGAATAAGTCACAGTTGATCGACAAAATTGCTGCAGACGCTGACATTTCTAAAGCAGCAGCCGGACGTGTTTTAGACGCATTCACCAGTTCTGTTTCCGACGCGCTGAAAGGCGGCGACGAAGTGGCTCTGGTGGGCTTTGGCACCTTTTCCGTACGCGAACGTGCCGCACGTACCGGCCGCAACCCGCAGACCGGCAAAGAGATCACCATTGCCGCGGGCAAAGTACCGGGCTTCCGCGCCGGTAAAGCGCTGAAAGACGCTGTCAACGCATGACATCGCATCCGTCCACAGAAGCATTTTCTTCCGTGGACTAGAGGACGGTTCTTGCGTTCTCATGTAACATACGGGCACATCAAATTTGATGTGCCTTTTTTATTCGGATCCGGGGATAAATCGCGCTAAGACTTGTCTCAACAGGAGTGAAGCTGCCAGGCTAAACGGCAGTTGCGTAACGGCCTTTATCCGACAGGCGTTGCGCCCGAGGTTTATATCCACACTACAGCGGAGCGTTGTCATACCATGATGGACAATTTACGCGCGGCGTCGAATCATGTCGTGCTCAAGGTTATTTTGGGGTTGATTATTCTCTCCTTCGTGCTGACCGGCGTTGGCAACTACCTTATCGGCGGCGGCAGCGATTACGCCGCTAAAGTCAACGGACAGGAAATCAGCCGCGCGCAGCTCGATCAGGCGTTCAACAGCGAGCGTAGCCGCCAGCAGCAGATGCTGGGCGATCAGTTCTCGCAGCTTGCCGGTAACGACGGCTTCATGCAGCAGATGCGTCAGCAGGCGCTGTCGCAGCTGGTAGACCAGGCGCTGCTCGCTCAGTATATCAACGACCTCCACATTACTATCAGCGACGATCAGGTCAAGCAGGCGATTTTCGCCCAGCAGGCGTTCCAGACCAACGGCAAGTTCGACAACGCGAAGTATAACGCTCTGCTGAGCAGCATGGGCTTTACCGCCGATCGCTACGCGGAAGCGCTGCGCAAGCAGCTGGCAACCCAGCAGCTGATCAACGCCGTCGCCAATACCGACTTTATGCTGAAAGGCGAAACCAGCAAGCTGGTGGATCTGGTGTCGCAGAAGCGCGACATCCGTCAGGCGACCATCGACGTCAACGTGCTGGCGGCGAAACAAACCGCGTCAGCCGACGAGATTGCGCAGTACTACCAGCAGCATAAAAACAACTTTATGGCGCCGGAGCAGTTCCGCGTCAGCTACATCAAAATGGATGCCGCCAGCCTGCAGGCCAGCGTCAGCGACGCCGACATTCAGAGCTGGTACGACCAACATAAAGCGGACTACACCCAGCCGCAGCGTAACCGCTACAGCGTCATTCAGACCAAAACCGAGGCGGATGCCAGCGCCGTGCTGGCGCAGCTGAAGGGCGGGGCTGACTTTGCCGCGCTGGCGAAAAGCAAATCGATCGATCCTATCTCCGCGCGTAAGGGCGGCGATATGGGCTGGCTTGAGCCGGCCACCACGCCGGACGAGCTGAAAAACGCTGGCCTGACGCAGAAAGGCCAGCTTTCTGGCGTGATTAAATCGTCGGTCGGCTTCCTGGTGGTGCGTCTGGACGATATCCAGCCGGAGCAGATCAAACCGCTGGCCGAAGTGCGCGACGCGGTGGCCGAAAAAGCGAAGCAGGAGAAAGCGGTCGACGCCTTCTACCAGCAGCAGCAGAAAGTGAGCGAAGCGGCGAGCAACGACAATGAGTCGCTCGCTGGCGCCGCACAGGCTTCCGGCCTGAAAGTGGTTGAGACCGGCTGGTTCAGCCGCGACAGCGTGCCGCAGGAGCTGAACTTCGACGCGGTGAAAAACGCCATCTTCAACGGGGGCCTCACCGGACAGAACGGCGCGCCAGGCAACAACTCCGACGTGATCACCGTGGATGGCGACCGCGCGTTTGTGCTGCGTATCAGCGAGCACAAACCTGAAGCGGTTAAATCGCTGGATGAGGTGAAAGCGCAGATTGCCGACACGCTGAAGCACGATAAAGCGGAACAGCAGGCGAAGGCGCAGGCGGACAAACTGCTGGCCGATCTTAAAGCGGGCAAACAGGAGGCGCTGAGCGCGGCCGGTCTGACGCTAAGCGCCAGCAAAACCGTCGACCGTAACAGCCAGGATCCCATCGCGCAGACCGCCTTCAATCTGCCGCAGCCTGTTGACGGTAAAACGTCGTGGGGCGTGAGCGAAGATATGCAGGGCAATGTCGTGCTGGTGGCGCTGGATAAAGTCAGCAGCGGTACGCTGCCGCAGGAGCAGGTAGACGAAATGATTAAGGGCGTAACGCAGAATAACGCGCAGCTGGCGTTCGAAGCGCTGCTCGCTAACCTGCGCAAAGAAGCCAAAATCAAATACGGCGCCGCGGCGCAAATGCAGTAACGCTCGCAAAAAAGTGTTTTGCAGTAAGAAACGAAAAGGCCGCCTGCGCGGCCTTTTCCATTTCTGAATGTTGCCTTTTGAGGCCTTCGCTCTTCTCTGTCACGCTCTCCTTGCTGTTAAACATAAGGAGAAACAGAGCATGTCTAAATCACTATTGTCCGTTCTTTGCTTCACCCTCGCGCTTGGCGGCGCACTCGGCTACTCCAGCCTGTCAGCGGCGGAAACCGCAGGTGAAAAACCGATTGCCCAGGCCGCACAGGCGGCAGGCGAAAAAGTCAGCATTAACGAAGCGACCGCCGAGCAGCTGTCGGCGGCGATGAACGGCGTTGGGCTGAAAAAGGCGCAGGCGATTGTCAGCTATCGCGAGCAGTATGGGCCGTTTACCGCCGTCGAACAGCTGAAGGAGGTGCCAGGCATCGGCAATTCGCTTATTGAACGTAACGCTGAGCGGCTGAAACTGTGAGCTAAGACGCAACCCTGACGCTTTTGCCGCGCGGCAAAAGGCCTTTTGCTACGCTAGAGAGGTCATACCAGTTAAGCCCTCTTTAACGACAGGAGATGTCAGGCATGCAGACCACAATTAAAGTTCGCGGCTATCACCTCGACGTGTATCAGCACGTCAACAATGCGCGCTATCTGGAGTTTCTTGAAGAGGCGCGCTGGCAGTGGCTCGAAGAGGCAGACGCGTTCAACTGGCTGCAGCAGCAGCAGCTGGCGTTTGTGGTGGTGAATATCAATATTAACTACCGTCGTCCGGCTGTGCTGGGCGACGTTCTGGCGATTCACAGCGAAATGGCGCAGCTGAACGGAAAAAGCGGCGTCATTACTCAGCGCGTCACGCTGGCGGGAAGCGAAATCCTGGTGGCGGATGCGGCGCTGACCTTTGTCTGCATCGATCTGCGCACGCAGAAAGCGGTCGCGCTGGAGAGCGAGCTGCGCGCGCGGCTGGAGGCTTTCTCCCTCTGAGTCAACAGCGCGGCGCATCTGTGCGGCGCCGCGCCGATATCAGATCAGGCCGCTTTTGCTTTTCATCGCCGCCATCACGGCGTCGCGATCGGCGAGATAGTCATTCAGGCCCCGTGCGCGCAGATGACAGGCGGCACATTCGCCGCAGCCGTCGCCCTTGACGCCGTTATAGCAGGTCAGCGTCTCTTCGCGTACCAGCGTCAGGCTTTGCCAGTAGTCGGCCAGCGCCCATGTCTCTGCTTTATTGAGCCACATCAGCGGGGTTTCAAAACGCACCTCGCGCGCCATGCCAAGGCTGACGGCGTGATTCAGCGCCTTAACGAACTCGTCGCGGCAGTCAGGATAGCCGGAAAAATCGGTTTCGCAGACGCCGGTGATCACGGCCTCCGCCTCCACCTGATACGCATAAACCGAAGCGAGGGTGAGGAACAGAATATTGCGTCCTGGCACAAAGGTGCTCGGCAGGCCGCTGGCAGCGGGATCGTAAGAGGGGACAGGAATGTTGTCGCGGGTCAGGCTGCTTACCGCCAGCTCGTTCAGCAGGGTGACGTCGAGCACCTTATGGGCGCGTGCGCCCAGCTTCAGCGCCAGCGCACGGGCAACATCAATCTCTTCGCGATGGCGCTGGCCGTAGTCGAAGGTGACGCAGTGCACCTCGTCATACTGCTGCAACGCCTGAATCAGGCAGGTAGTGGAGTCTTGTCCACCGCTAAAGACGACAACGGCTCGTTTCATCATATTGTCCTGGTCGAAAATTTTGCCTCTATGGTAATCACTCTCCCGCCCGCTGAACAGCGCGAAGCGCGGCTTTACGCCGTCAGCGGCGGCGGAACCCAGGCGCGGCTGAAGTCGAACCAGCCGAGGGGGTTGAGCTGGATACCCTCTACGCCCGGTGGAGCAAAGATTTGATAGCGATAGTTGAACAGCGGCAGCAGCAGACCGTCGCGCATCAGACTGTGGTAGAGCTGGTGCAGCGCGACGCGGCGCGCCTCGCCGTCGGCCAGCCGCTGTATCTCCAGGAGCTGCTGACGAAGATGATGGCTGGTTGCCGCAGGCCACAACCGATCGATCTCCAGCCAGCTTGCCAGCGTAAAAAGCGGCGCATCGCCGATCAGCCGGTCGCCCATCACCAGATCGGCCTGCGCCAGATCCTCGCTGCCTCGCCAGCTTTTCACCTCGTGAAAGATCAGCGTGAGTTCACAGCCTTCCGCGCGCAAGAGTTCACGCAGCGCCTGCGCCATCTCATGCAGTTCGACCGGTAGCTGGTAGTGCAGCGTCAGACGCGGCGGCAGACGCGCCGCATCATCCTCTACAGGCGGCACCGGCCAGCCCGGCAGCAGCTCTTTGCTCGGCGTAATCAGCCCCTCTTCCAGCGGCAGCTGCGCCACGATGCCGCTTTGCTGCAGCAGGCGGAGCAGACGACGCGCCTGCGCCGGGCTAAAACCGGCGCGCGGACGACAGGCGAGGTAGCAAAAGCCGAGGCTGATGCTGCGGCTGACCGGACGCAGCGACGCCAGATCCGCCGCATCGCCAATAGCGATCTGCACCGGATGGCGGCAGCTGGTGCCGAGCGCACGATCGAACAGCGTCGGCGTAATCCAGTACTCAACCGCCTGCATCAGCGGCAGCGGCAGGTGACAGCGCGTATGGCTCTCAATACGCACCAGCTCGGACGTGAAGTGCGCCAGCTTCCAGGGGCCGCTGCCGAGGCGCGGCTGCTGCGGATGGGGCAGCAAACAGAGCTGATGCGCCAGTCGCCAGGGCAGCCAGTAGTCGCTGCGGCTCAGCCGAAAGCGCAGCGCCAGCGGATGCGGCGCGTCTACGCTTGCGACCGCCGCCAGCAGGCGCTGCGCACGCGCGTCCTGCAAAATGCGCTGAAACTGCTCGACCAGCTGTGCGGCCTGAAGCGGCTCGTCGTTATGCCAGAACAGTTGCGGACGCAGCCAGAACAGCCAGACGCGCCCCTCGTCAGCGTGCTGCCAGTGATGCGCAAGATCGCCGACCGGCTCGTCCGCTTCGAATCGCGTCAGGCCGGAAAAGAGCTGACGCGCCAGGTGCTGTTCGGCGCGCCCGACAATCTGCAGCGGCGCGACGGAATCGAGCGGACGATAGTAGGGGATGCGCAGCACCGGGGCGTCGTTTTGCCACTGGCCGCCCATCAGCGGACGCAGCAGGTCCACCAGCCGCTCCGGCGCCATATCCAGCACCTGCAGCGCTTCGGCGGCGTTGCCCGCCTGCAGCTGCGTCTGCAGCAGCTGTTGCCGCAGCTGTTCGGGTGAGCGAAGAAAGGTCAGGGTGCCCAGCCTGCCGCGCCCCGATTTGCCCTGCCAGCGCAGCCAGCCCGCATGTTGCCACTGCGAAAGCAGCGTGCGCAGGTGGCGCTCGCTGCAAAAACAGCGGCGCGCCATCTCGGCTACGCAGGTCTGTTGGGGGGTGCCCTGGCTCTGCTGCCACAGGCGCTGAAACTGATTGAGGCGATTGAGCTGGCGCATTGAAAACCCGGAACAGTTTTTAAAAATTATTCACTATTAGTTCCGGGATTGCCAGGCGATAGTGAATGCTGACTTATCAACGGGAGAGAGCAATGGCGCGACTTGCCGCATTTGATATGGATGGCACACTGCTGCTGCCCAGCCACCAGCTGGGACAGCAGACGTTAAACAGTTTGCTGGCGCTGCATCAGCGCAACGTGCAGCTGGCCTTCGCCACCGGCCGTCACCTGCTGGAGATGCAGATCCTGCGGCAGCGCCTTACGCTGCCCGCCTGGCTAATTACCGGCAACGGCACGCGCGTGCACGATCTGGACGGCAATCTGCTGTTCGCCAGCGATCTCTCGCCTTCGGTGGCGGAAGAGGTGCTGCATAGCCGCTGGAAGAGCAGCGCCACGGCGCACGTTTTTAACGACGAGGGCTGGTTTACCGACGTACCGGCGCCGGAGATGCTGCAGGCGCACGCGCTGAGCGGCTTTCGCTACCAGCTGCGCGATCTGAAAAGCATTCCCGCGCATCAGGTCACCAAAATCTGCTTCGTCGAACGTCACGACGCGCTTTGCCAGCTGAAAGCGCAGCTGGAGGCGGCGCTCGGCGACCGCGCCCATATCTGTTTCTCGGCGCTGGACTGTCTGGAGGTGCTGCCGCTCAACTGCAACAAAGGCAGCGCGCTCGCCATGCTGTGTCACCATCTGTCACTGCCGCTGGCGGAGTGCATGGCCTTCGGTGACGCCATGAACGACCGCGAAATGCTGGGGCTGGTGGGGAAAGGGTTTGTGATGGGCAACGCCATGAGCCAGCTTAAGTCGGCGCTGCCCCATTTGCCGGTTATCGGCCATTGCGAGACACAGGCGGTGTCTCACTTTTTAGATCACTGGCTGGCGACGCCGCACCTCGCGTATTCCCCCGAATGCTGAGGATTAGAGTGAAGCGGACAGGGAGTCCGCGATTTTATTCCAGCTCGCGCTGCCAGCGGCTGATATCGCCAAACTGCCGCGCGACCCAGCTTTCATCGTAATAGCTGTCGGGATAGCGCTCGCCGCTGTCGCACATCAGCGTCACCAGCGCGCCCCGTTCGCCGTTCGCTCGCATCCGCTTCGCCACCTGCATCATGCCCCAGAAGTTGGTGCCGGTTGAGGCGCCTGGCTTACGGCCGATAATGTGCGCCAGCTTCAGCATCGCCGCCAGCGTGGCAGCGTCCGGCACCTTCATCATTTCGTCAATCACATCGGGCATAAAAGAGGGCTCGACGCGCGGACGGCCGATACCTTCGATCTGGCTGCCGCGCGGGCTGCGCAGCGTCGCGTCGCGGCTGTGCCAGTAATCGTAAAACACCGAATGCTCAGGATCGACTACCAGCAGCCGCGTGGCAAAACCCTGATAGCGAATATAGCGGCCCAGCGTCGCCGAGGTGCCGCCGGTGCCGGCGCCCATAATAAGCGTATGCGGCACGGGACAAGGCTCGAGCGCCATCTGGCGGAAAATGCTCTCGGCGATGTTATTATTGCCGCGCCAGTCGGTGGCGCATTCGGCGTAGGTGAACTGGTCCATAAAATGGCCGTTCAGCTCGCGCGCCAGCTGCATCGAGGCGCTGTAAAGCTCGCACGGGTCGGTGACGAAGTGGCACTGGCCGCCATAGAACTCAATCTGCTCGATTTTGCGCTTCGCGGTGCTTGCCGGCATGACGGCGATAAAGGGCAGGCCGAGCAGCTGAGCGAAATAGGCTTCCGAGACCGCGGTGCTGCCGGAAGAGGCCTCGATCACCGGCCTGTTCTCTTTGATCCAGCCGTTCGCCAGTCCGTAAAGAAACAGCGAGCGCGCCAGCCGATGCTTCAGGCTGCCGCTGGGATGCGTGCTCTCATCTTTCAGATAGAAATCGATGCCGGGATAATCCGCCAGGCGAAAGCGAATCAGGTGGGTTTCGGCGGAGCGCTGAAAGTCCGCGTTGATCTCATTAATGGCGTGGCGAGTCCAGTTACTCATAATGCTATTCCGGCTGAAAAGTTGTGCTGATTGTAAGGCACGGGCAGGAAAAAGAGTTGGCTTTATTTCCGCTATAATGGCGCACCTGGAGAAAAATATTCTCCCGAGGAGAGAAATGTTAGATAAAACCGATCGTCATCTGCTCGATCTGCTGCAGCGCGACGCTACGCTGTCGCTGCAGGCGCTGGCGGACGCCGTCAACCTCACCACCACGCCATGCTGGAAGCGACTGAAAAAGCTGGAGGATGACGGTATCATCCGTGCTCGCGTTGCGCTGCTGGATGCGGAAAAGCTCGGCCTCGCGCTGACCGCCTTTATGTTTGTCAAAACGCAGCAGCACAGCCGTGAATGGTATCAGCGCTTCGTGACGGCGGTGCAGGAGATGCCTGAGGTGCTGGCGTTCTACCGCACGGCGGGCGAGTTCGACTATCTGCTGCGCATCCAGGTTGCGGATATGAAGCGCTACGACGACTTTTACAAGCGTCTGGTCAACAGCGTGCCGGGCCTGATCGACGTCACCTCCAGCTTCGCCATGGAGGAGATTAAATACACCACGGCGTTACCCATTGCCCCCTGAGGCAAAAGAAAGAGAAGAGTCTAGTGCGACTATTTAGCCAGTTAAGTTGGTATTTCATCCGCGAGTGGCGACGCTATCTGGGCGCGGTCGCTCTCCTGATCGCGATCGCTATCCTGCAACTGCTGCCGCCGCATCTGGTGGGCGTGATCGTCGACGGCGTCACGCATCACACCATGAGCGGGCGCACTATCATGATGTGGATCGGCGTGATGCTGGTGACCGCCGTGGCGACCTATCTGCTGCGCTACGTCTGGCGCGTGCTGCTGTTCGGCGCCTCCTATCAGCTGGCCGTCGAACTGCGCGAAGATTTTTATCGCCAGCTCAGCCGCCAGCATCCCGCTTTTTATCTGCGCCATCGCACCGGCGATCTTATCGCGCGCGCCACTAACGACGTGGACCGCGTGGTGTTCGCCGCTGGCGAAGGGGTGCTGACGCTGGTGGATTCGCTGGTGATGGGCTGCGTGGTGCTGCTGGTGATGAGCCTGCAGATCAGCTGGCAGCTGACGCTGCTGTCGCTGGTCCCGATGCCGATCATGGCGCTGTTTATCCACCGCTACGGCAACCAGCTGCACGATCGCTTCAAGCTGGCGCAGGCGGCTTTTTCCAGTCTGAACGATCAGACGCAGGAGAGCCTGACCAGTATCCGCATGATTAAGGCGTTTGGCCTGGAGTCGCACCAGTCAGATCAATTCTCCGCTATTGCACGCGATACCGGCGCGAAAAACCTGCGCGTGGCGCGCGTCGATGCCCGTTTCGATCCCACCATTTATATCGCTATCGGCTTCTCGAACCTGCTGGCGATTGGCGGCGGCAGCTGGATGGTGTGGCACGACCAGCTGACGCTTGGTCAGCTCACCAGCTTTGTTATGTATCTTGGCCTGATGATCTGGCCGATGCTGGCGCTGGCGTGGATGTTCAACATCGTTGAGCGCGGCAGCGCCGCATGGAGCCGCATCAACGCGCTGCTGGCGGAAGCGCCTGCGGTCGTGGATGGCGATCGGGAACCGCCAGCGGAAGCGGGCGTGCTGCAGGCTTCGATCCGCGCGTTTCGCTATCCGACCAGCGCCGCGCCGGTACTGCGCAACCTCAGCTTCACGCTGAAACCGGGGCAGATGCTGGGCCTGTGCGGCCCGACCGGCAGCGGAAAAAGCACGCTGCTTAGCCTGCTTCAGCGCCATTTTGATATCGACCAGGGGGATATTCGCTACCACGACATTCCCCTGACGCAGCTGCGCATCGACAGCTGGCGCCGTCGGCTGGCGGTCGTCAGCCAGACGCCGTTCCTCTTCTCCGACAGCGTGGCGAGCAATATCGCACTGGGCAAGCCCGACGCCACTCAGGAGGAGATTGAGCGCGCGGCGACGCTGGCCTGCGTACATGAGGATATCCTGCGGCTGCCGCAGGGGTATGCAACTGAAGTGGGCGAGCGCGGCGTGATGCTTTCCGGCGGCCAGAAGCAGCGACTCTCTATTGCGCGCGCGCTGCTGCTCGACGCGGAGATCCTGATCCTTGATGACGCGCTGTCGGCCGTCGACGGCCGCACCGAGCACGATATTCTGCACAATCTGCGCCTCTGGGGCCGGGGCCGCACCCTGATTATCAGCGCGCACCGCCTGTCGGCGCTGGCGGAGGCGAACGAAATTCTGGTGCTGCAGCAGGGCGAGATCGCCCAGCGCGGCGATCATGACGCGCTGGCGGCGCAGCCGGGCTGGTATCGCGATATGTATCGCTATCAGCAGCTTGAGGCGGCGCTGGACGAAGACGAATCGGCAAAAGGAGCGCTCGATGGCGACCTCTAAACGCTTATGGCCGACGCTGAAGCGGCTGCTCGCCTACGGCAGGCCGTGGCGTAAATCGCTGGTTCTGGCGGTCGGTCTGCTCTGGATCGCCGCTGCGGCCGAGGTGACCGGACCGGTGCTGGTCAGCTACTTTATCGACAACCTGGTGGCGAAACACCAGATGCCCTGGGGGATTGTCGCCGGGCTGGTAACAGGCTTTATTCTCCTCCAGCTGCTGGCGGCGGGGCTGCACTATTTTCAGGCGCAGCTGTTTAACCGCGCGGCAATTGGCGTGGTGCAGCAGCTGCGCAGCGACGTGATGGACGCGGCGCTGCGGCAGCCGCTCAGCGCCTTTGACACTCAGCCGGTCGGGCAGATTATCTCGCGCGTCACCAACGATACCGAAGTGATCAGGGATCTCTACGTGACGGTGGTGGCCACGGTGCTGCGCAGTGCGGCGCTGATTGGCGCGATGATGGTGGCGATGTTCAGCCTCGACTGGCGCATGGCGCTGGTGGCGATGACCATCTTTCCGCTGGTGCTGACGGTAATGCTGATTTATCAGCGCTACAGCACGCCCATCGCGCGCCGCGTGCGCAGCTATCTAGCGGATATCAACAACGGCTTTAACGAAGTGATCAACGGCATGAGCGTGATCCAGCAGTTTCGCCAGCAGGCGCGCTTCGGCGAGCGCATGAGCCAGGCGAGCCGCTCGCACTATGAAGCGCGTATGCAGACGCTGCGGCTTGACGGTTTTCTGCTGCGCCCGCTGCTCAGCCTGTTTTCAGCGATGATCCTTTGCGGCCTGCTGATGCTGTTCAGCTTCTCTTCGCCGGGCATATTTGAGGTTGGCGTGATCTATGCGTTCATTACCTACCTTGGCCGCCTGAACGAACCGCTGATCGAACTCACGACGCAGCAGTCGATGCTGCAGCAGGCGGTGGTGTCGGGCGAGCGAATCTTCGAGCTGATGGATGCCGCGCAGCAGCGCTACGGCAGCGACGATCGCCCGCTGGCGTCAGGACGCATCTCGCTGCGTCAGCTAAGTTTCGCCTATCGCGCCGATCGCGAGGTGCTGAGCGACATCAACCTTGAGGTGCCGCCGCGCAGCTTCGTGGCGCTGGTCGGCCATACCGGCAGCGGTAAAAGCACCCTCGCAAATCTGCTGATGGGCTACTACCCGGCGACGCGCGGCGAAATCTGGCTGGACGATCGTCCTGTTGGCCAGCTCAGCCATCAGACGCTGCGGCGCGGTATCGCCATGGTGCAGCAGGATCCTGTGGTGCTGGCGGACAGCCTGCTGGCTAACGTGCGCCTCGGCCGCGATATCAGCGAAGAGGCGGTCTGGCAGGCGCTGGAGCAGGTGCAGCTCGCCTCGCTGGCGCGCGCATTGCCGGACGGCATTCAAACGCGCCTGGGCGAGCAGGGCAATACCCTCTCGGTCGGGCAGAAGCAGCTGCTGGCGCTGGCACGCGTGCTGGTAGCGATGCCGCAGATCCTTATCCTCGACGAGGCGACCGCCAATATCGACTCTGGCACCGAGCAGGCGATTCAGCAGACGCTGAGCAGGCTACGCCAGCACACCACGCTGGTGGTGATCGCTCATCGTCTGTCGACCATTACCGAGGCGGACACGATTCTGGTGCTGCATCGTGGTCAGGTGGTAGAGCAGGGCGATCACGCCGCGCTGCTGGCGCGACAGGGACGCTACTGGCAGATGTATCAGCTGCAGCAGGCGGGCGATGAACTCGCGTCGGGCAAGGCCGTCGCCACCGTGGAATAAATTGCACCTTTTTTGCGCGCATTTATCAGAATGTTCTTACCCTTTGCACTTCTTTGAGGCCAGAAGCACCAAAGAAGTGCAGATTATTTAGCCTCTGGTTTCCCTTTTCTTCTCTCGCTCTCTTCTTTTGCCATTTCAAACCGGGCCGGCCTGCCTTTACGCCGCGTCGCATTCGCTCCTTCATTCCTGGCACAGCCTTTGCTTCTGTCTCTGCGTGTCTGAGACGACTCACTTGTCTATTACCCGGAGGGGATGCAATGAAGCTGGTTACCGTGGTCATCAAACCGTTCAAACTGGAGGATGTGCGCGAAGCTCTCTCCTCTATCGGCATTCAGGGGCTGACCGTCTCTGAAGTTAAAGGGTTCGGCCGCCAGAAAGGCCATGCAGAGCTCTATCGCGGCGCCGAGTACAGCGTGAACTTTCTGCCCAAGGTCAAGATCGACGTTGCCATCGCCGACGATCAGCTCGACGAAGTGGTGGATGTGATCAGCAAAGCGGCCTATACCGGCAAGATCGGTGACGGCAAAATTTTTGTTGCCGAGCTGCAGCGCGTTATCCGTATTCGTACCGGTGAAACCGACGAAGCAGCGCTTTAATTTCGGCTACGTTATCTGATGGGATGGAAAAAAATGAATAAAGCACTCACCTTATTGGGCCTCATCAGCCTGTCGCTGTTACCGTCGCTGGCGATGGCTGCGCCTGCCGTAGCGGATAAAGCCGACAACGCCTTTATGATGATTTGCACCGCGCTGGTGCTGTTTATGACAATTCCAGGGATTGCGCTGTTTTACGGCGGTCTGATTCGCGGCAAAAACGTGCTCTCGATGCTGACGCAGGTGGCGGTGACGTTTGCACTGGTCTGCGTGCTGTGGATTGTGTACGGCTATTCGCTGGCCTTCAGCGAAGGCAACGCCTTCTTCGGTAGCTTCCAGTGGGCGATGCTGAAAAACATCGAGCTGAAAGCGGTTATGGGCAGCTTCTATCAGTACATCCACGTAGCGTTTCAGGCGTCGTTTGCCTGCATCACCGTGGGGCTGATCGTTGGCGCTATCGCCGAGCGTATTCGCTTCTCCGCGGTGCTGATTTTTGTCGGTGTGTGGGTGACGCTGGCCTATCTGCCGATTGCGCATATGGTCTGGGCGGGCGGTTTTCTGGCACAGGATGGCGCGCTGGACTTCGCTGGCGGCACCGTGGTGCATATCAACGCCGCCATCGCGGGCCTGGTGGGCGCCTATCTGGTAGGCAAACGCGCCGGCTTCGGCAAAGAGGCGTTCAAGCCGCATAACCTGCCGATGGTCTTCACCGGCACGGCGATCCTCTATGTAGGCTGGTTTGGCTTTAACGCCGGCTCCGCCTCTGCCGCCAACGAAATTGCTGCACTGGCCTTCCTGAACACCGTGGTAGCGACCGCAGGCGCGGTGTTGTCATGGACCTTCGGCGAGTGGGCGGTACGCGGTAAACCGTCGCTGCTGGGTGCCTGTTCGGGCTTTATCGCGGGCCTGGTGGCTATCACGCCAGCCTGTGGCTATGTCGGCGTCGGCGGCGCGCTGATTATCGGCCTGGTGGGCGGTCTGGCCGGGCTTTGGGGCGTGACCTCGCTGAAGAAAATGCTGCGCGTGGATGACCCGTGCGACGTCTTCGGCGTGCACGGCGTGTGCGGCATCGTCGGCTGTATCCTGACCGGCGTGTTCGCCTCTTCTTCGCTGGGCGGCGTCGGCTATGCGGAAGGCGTCACCATGGGGCATCAGGTATGGGTGCAGCTGTTCAGCGTCGGCGTAACGATCGTCTGGTCTGCGGTGGTCGCCTTTATCGGCTTTAAGCTGGCGGATATGATTGTTGGGCTGCGCGTGCCGGAAGAGCAGGAGCGTGAAGGTCTGGATGTTAACAGCCACGGCGAGAACGCTTACAACCAGTAAGCCGTCGGGCGAAGAAAAGCAGTGCGCTAAGAAAAAGAAAAACGAAAAGGGGCGACAATTCGCCCCTTATTTTTTGCCTTTGCGCAGCCTGGTAGCTTATTCGCTGCGCTGACGCATCACCCCTTCCTGCACGGTCGACGCGACCAGCACGCCCTGCTGGTTATAGAACTCGCCGCGTACAAAACCGCGCGCCCCGGAGGCCGAGGTGCTCACCACGCTGTAGAGCAGCCAGTCGCTGAAGTTGAACGGGCGATGAAACCACATGGAATGGTCGATGGTAGCGACCTGCATATCGGCCTCAAGAAATCCTTTGCCGTGCGGCTGCAGCGCGACCGGCAGGAAGTTGAGATCGGAGGCGTAGCCCAGCAGGTACTGGTGAATGCGAAGGTCGGCAGGCAGCCCGCCGTTAGCGCGGATCCAGACCTGTCGTACCGGCTCGTCGACGCGGCCTTTCAGCGGATTGTGGATTTGAACCGGGCGTATCTCCAGCGGCCGCTCGGCAATAAACTTCTCCCGCACCTTTTCCGGCAGCAGATGCGCCATCTTTTGCGCCAGATCCTGCTCCGACGCCAGCGTCTCCGGGCCGGGCACTTCAGGCATCGCGTTCTGGTGCTCGAAGCCGCTCTCAGGCGCCTGGAAAGAGGCGGTCATATAGAAAATAGGCTGCCCGTTCTGCACCGCGCTGACGCGGCGCGCGCTAAAGCTTTTGCCGTCGCGCAGGGTTTCCACGTCGTAAATAATGCCTTTCTTGCTGTCGCCCGGCCGTAAAAAGTAGCTGTGGAAAGAGTGGATAATACGCTCCTCCGGCACGGTTTGCTTCGCCGCGTAGAGCGCCTGGCCCACCACCTGACCGCCAAACACCTGACGCAGTCCTAAATCTTCGCTCTGGCCGCGAAAGAGACCCTCTTCCAGCTTTTCCAGATTTAACAAATTCAGCAGATTTTGCAGCGCCTGGCTCATAGTGCAATCCTCACAAAGTTAACCCGCTCAGTGTGAAAGATCCGACCAGTTGCCGTCAATCAAAGAGTGCAGCGGACGCCACGCAAGGGCAGAGAGGAAATATCTGGATTTTATGCCAGGATTAACCACATAAGGCGAATGAAACCCCAGGCGATGAATTCGCAGCCGATAATCATAGTGATCAGATGGAGACGACATCAATGAAACTCTGGCAAATGGTAAGTGGTATTACCCTGATTGCAGCTGCTGCAGGCTGCGCCGATCACAGCAAGCCGGTGCCGGTTCCGACGCTGGGCGCCAGCGCGGCAGGGCAACAGGCGGCGATTGCGCAGCCTAACGTGAGCGGGTCGGTCTATATTCGTCAGCGGATTGCATTGCCGCCTGACGCAGTGCTGACGGTCACGCTCTCCGACGCCACCGTAGCGAACGCGCCGTCGAAAGTGCTGTCGCAGCGCGCCGTACACACGCAGGGCAAGCAGGCACCGTTCCAGTTTGTGCTGCCGTTTAACCCAGCGGATATCCAGCCCAACGCGCGTATTCTGCTGAGCGCGGCGATTACCATCGACGGCAAGCTGGCCTTTATCACCGATTCGGTGAAACCGGTCATTAACCAGGGCGGTACCAAAGCGGAACTGCTGCTGGTGCCGGTACCGCAAACCGCGCTGCCTACGCAGCCCGGCGCGGTCAGCACTGTGCCGTCGACCTCGCCGACGCAGGTGACGCCATCTTCCGCCGTACCGGCACCAACACGTCTGTAATCCTCCAGGAGCGGGGCGGCTTCGCCCCGCGGTCAGGGCTGCCAGCGATAAACGTCCAGCGCAACGCGCCCATCGTCGCTTATTTCAATACCTTCTGCCGCCAGCGCATCGCGTTGCCTTAACAGATCGTCGCCCTGTAGCGAAAGGGTTCCGTGACGGTTAATGACGCGATGCCACGGCAGCCGGCTGCCGGCAGGTAAACGACGCAGCACGCCACCCACCTGACGTGCCGCACGCGGCGAACCCGCCAGCCGGGCAATATCGCCATAGGTGGCAACGTTACCTGGCGGAATAGCGGCAACGATGTGCCATACGCGCTGCTGAAAACTCTCTTGCGGATCCATAACGACCTTGCGCAGAAGCAAAAATGCTACTCTAACACGGCGACGCGGCCCCCTGGCGAGACGTATTGTTCAAGAAAACAACGGTCATTCGGACGGCGCTTGCAATTACCGGGGGCTTCCCTGATAATGCCCCCGCCTTCGAAAGAGGGCTTGTCAATGGAGGCTCTGTTGGTCCTCCCGCAAT
This sequence comes from Enterobacter sp. BRE11, assembly GCF_031844285.1. NCBI lineage: Bacteria > Pseudomonadati > Pseudomonadota > Gammaproteobacteria > Enterobacterales > Enterobacteriaceae > Enterobacter > Enterobacter sp. BRE11. The sequence goes on along the minus strand of NZ_JAUZUX010000001.1, from coordinate 319,647 downwards.
GCTAACTTGTGAACTCGGTCAGGTCCGGAAGGAAGCAGCCGCAGCAGGCGACGCGTGTGCCGGGATGTGGCTGGCAGGGCCTCCACCATTTTCACCCCTCGGAAAATCCTCAGACATCTCTCATAACCGCCACTCCATGGCCAGTTAAAGATTTATTCAGAATTAAGCGGGTGTTATGCAGTAAAGAGGAAGGAAAAACAGTGTGTTAGCGCACGAACTTCCATACTGAGCCAGGAACTTTATCGTAAAGTTTGTTCATTGTCAGTTCAGCCAGACGGTGATCGGCAGCAGAGTAAAATACCGCCAGTTCGTCATCGGATAATTCATACTTATTCTTTTCAATGACGCGTTCGAGCGTATCGATCGAGCGGCAGCGTCTCAGTCGCATCAAATAATCAGTTTTCGTCAGATTTTTATCGTTCATAAATAAACCGGTCTCGTGTTTACCTAAATTGAGTGACTGGGTTGCTGAAGAAAAGCGCACTCTTCGCTAAAAAGATTAAATAAGCGTCGGGCGGAACGCTGCCACCGATTCAGATCTTGTGCATTGATACCGTAATTAGTAAATAGCATAAAGGTATCGTCAAGATAGTCGTCGATTTGCGTTATCAGATCTTCATCTTCAGCATGCTTTATTTTGTAATTCATCGTGAAAGAAGCAATGTGCTCAATCAAATCATTAAGCTGTAAATTGTTCTCAGAAGTAGGGTCGTTAACCCAGCCGTGATGGCTGTCGGTCAGCGTCGCCATGCTTTCATCAAACAGGCTCTCACACAGGAATTTAAGCTGGGCAATATCATGCCGTTTCGGTGAGTACTCGTCCATCTTTTTCCCCTCCATAGCTTGCACGGATACCGCAACGCGGCGAGTTAAGGTTAAGCGGCCAGGAAGTGATTACGAATAGCGGTCAGAGCTTGGGATACATTAAATATAAAACACAATCATTAGATTTGCTCACCTCAATTACTAAATATTACAATTCGTCAGCGGGTGAGGGTTGCTGGCTCTCAATGAGCTCAAACTCAAGTCTGCCGGGAAGAACCTGAAACTGAAACTGCTCTTCGCGCGTAAAAACTTCATTTAAATCCAGACAAGGACTAAATATATGTCCATCAAATTGATAAAGCATTTTAAAACGATTGCTGGCTAACTTTTCTACAGACTTTATTTTAAAACTCTCCGGAACTAACTGCGCATGAGGCGAATACCATTGCAAATCTCCTGCCAAAGGCTGCGCTATTTTGGGAATATTCCGTTGGATAAACGCCGTTAATTCTGGGACAGACGGGTTATCCGGGCTGATATTGCTTTCAAGCTGCAGTGACATTTTCATTTCCTGCTCGATGAGATTGTTAAACCGATCATTAGACTTGTGCAACTACTTTGCAACTCCTCTCTTAACGACAAAACCTATTGTTATTATTCGTAAAGCTTTTTTCCTTACTGAATCAAATAAATGGCATCGTCTTTCAGGAAGGCGTGCCGGGTAACGGATACCTTTTGAAACATATTGCCTGCACGCTCTGCGCTAAAATTGAGATAGATTGTTGTTATGTTATAACATTATGAGTAAATCATGGATCAGAGTGGAATGCTTCTTTCACTAGGCGGAAGAGTCGCTGTGGCCTTGTCTGTCATCGTCCTGCTGGCGCTGGCGATCGTGTGGGGAGTCGCATCATGATGCGCTTTACCCAGCTGCAGGCGGGCTATCAGAACAGGGCGGTAACCCCGATTATTAATGCCGAGTTAACGTCCGGCAGCATGACGGCGCTAGTCGGCGCCAATGGCAGCGGCAAATCGACGCTGCTGAAAACCATCGCCGGGCTGATCAAACCGGTAGCCGGAAAGTGCGAGCTGCAACTTCCCCGGAAGGCTATCGGCTGGATGCCGCAGCGCAGCGAGCTGGAGACGCGCTTTCCGTTGACCGTTTTTGAACTGGTGTCGATCGGCTGCTGGCCGCGCTGCGGCTGGTTTGGCGGCATCAGCCGCAGCATGCGCCGGGAGATCGAGCAAGCGCTGGATGCGGTGCAGATGAGCAATTTTGCCAGCGCACAGCCCGCCACGCTGTCGGGCGGCCAGCTGCAGCGCGTGCTGTTCGCCCGACTGCTGCTGCAGCGCAGCCCGCTGTGGCTGCTGGATGAGCCTTTTAACGGCATCGACAGCAAAACCGTGACGCTGCTGATGTCGATCCTGCAGCAGCAGCGGCAGGCGGGCACCACGCTGCTGGTGGTGCTGCACGACCGCCCGTTGGTGGAGCGCTATTTCAGCCAGCTGCTGTCGCTGGACGACGCGGCGCTACAACCGGCCAGCGACGCGTCGGTCGCACTGCGGAGCCTGGCCTCATGACGCTGATTCAGCCTTTCATCGAATTCGGCTTTATGCGTCGCGCGCTCATCGCCTGCGTGGCGCTGGCGGTGAGCGCCACGCCGCTTGGCGTCTTCCTGTCGCTGCGCCGCATGAGCCTGATTGGCGACGCGCTGTCGCACGCGGTTTTGCCGGGCGCGGCCATTGGCTATCTGATATCGGGCCTGTCGCTGGTGGCGATGGGCGTCGGCGGGCTTATCGCCGGGCTGGCGGTGGCGCTGCTCTCCGGCGCGGTAAGCCGCTACACGCCGCTGAAAGAGGACGCCAGCTTCGCCGGTTTTTACTTAGGCTCGCTGGCGCTTGGCGTCACGCTGGTATCGCTGCGCGGATCGAGCGTCGATCTGCTGCATGTGCTGTTCGGTTCGCTGCTGGCGGTGGATAAGCCTGCGCTGCTGCTGGTCGGCGCCATCGCCGCCTTTACCCTGCTGATGCTGGCGACGATCTACCGGCCGCTGGTGATTGACGCCTTCGATCCCGACTTTCTGCGTGCGCAGGGCAACTGGAGCGCGCCGCTGGTGCACGGCCTGTTTCTGCTGCTGGTGGTGCTGAATCTGGTGGCGGGCTTTCAGGTGCTCGGCACGCTGATGTCAGTGGGGCTGATGATGCTGCCCGCCGCCAGCGCCCGATTCTGGAGCCGCCATCTGGCATGGATGCTGGTCACTGCGATGGGGCTGGCGATCGCCGCGGCCGTTATCGGGCTGATGCTCTCCTGGCGCTTCTCGCTCCCGGCGGGCCCGGCGGTGGTGCTCAGCGCCGCGCTGCTCTTTTTTCTTTCTATTCTGGCAGGTCCATGCGGCGGCCTTCTGCGCCGCCATTAAACAGGGGTATTTATGAAGAAGTTATCGTTAAGCCTGGCGGTCGGCGCGCTGCTGATCAGCCCGCTCTCTATGGCGAAAACCGTGAATGTCGTCGCCAGTTTTACCGTACTGGCGGATATCGTAAAACAGGTAGGCGGCGAGCACGTGAAGGTAAAATCGCTGGTCGGACCCAATGGCGATCCCCATACCTTCGAGCCGACGCCGCAGGATAGCCAGGCGCTGGCCCGCGCGGATCTGGTCTTCGTCAGCGGCCTTGGGCTGGAGGGCTGGATGGATCGTCTGGTGAGCGCCTCAGGTTATAAAGGTGACGCCGTGGTGGCCTCGCGCGGGGTAGTGACGCGCAGCATGGAAGAGGAGGGGAAAACCGTGACCGATCCCCACGCGTGGAATAGCATGCACAACGGTGTCATCTACGCCACCAACGTGATGAACGCGCTGATTAAAGCGGATCCGCAAGACGCCGAGGCGATTCGCCGCAGCGGCGAAACCTATATTCAGCAGCTACAGACGCTGGACAGCTGGGCGAAAACCGCTTTTGCGGCAATACCGGCGGCGAAGCGCAAGGTGCTGACCAGCCATGACGCGTTCGGTTATTTCGGGCAGCGCTACGGCGTGACCTTCCTGGCGCCGGTCGGCTTCTCTACCGAGGCGGAAGCGAGCGCCAGCGATGTTGGCGGGCTGATCAAACAGCTTAAGGCCGAGCATATCCATAGCTACTTTATTGAGAACCAGACCGACCCGCGCCTGGTGAAGCAGATCGCCAGCGCAACCGGCGCGCAGCCGGGCGGCGAGCTCTATCCTGAGGCGCTCTCTGAGCCTTCCGGCCCTGCGCCCACCTATGTTGCGGCATTTCGCCACAACGTTGAGGCGATGATCCACAGCATGAAATAAAAAAAAGGCCGGGGAGGTTCCCCGGCCAGCTCTCACGACACTGACTATCGTTTTTTCTTTCTTACCTGTACCGCTTTAAAGCGCGGATTCGATTTGCAAATCACAAAGACGCGTCCATGACGGCGCACGATTTTGCAATCTTTGTGGCGTTTTTTTGCCGACGCCAGCGAGCTCAATACCTGCATCTTTAGCGTCCCTGTTTATTAAGGAAGCGGCCGAAGCGCTGATTAAAGCGCGCGGCGCTGCCCTCTTTGGTGAAATCTTTTTGCTTGCCGGTGTAGTAGACGTGGGAGGCAGAAGAGACATCCAGCGTCACGTAGGGCAGGGTTTCACCTTCGAATTCGATGGTGCGCTCGGTTTTAATGGTGGAGCCAATTTTGAAATACTTATCGACGGTGGTGTCGTGGAACACGACTGGACGATAAGCAGGATGAATATTCGGTTTCATAACGCCTCACAAATGTTATGTTATAAAGTAACATTATTATGGCGCGCGCTGGCGAACAATGCAACCCGTGTCGCCAGGGGGCGAAGATTTTGCGTGAGTTTTTGCTGGAGAGGTTGCGGATGAGTGAGGTGGGACAAACAGGCAGGGAAAAGGCTTCTGCCTCATGGCGCCAGGGCCAGCGTAGCCGCACAGGCGCGCCAGCAATAAAAAAGGCCGCTTGCGCGGCCTTTTATCATTCAGCAAAGATTAGTGCTGCTGGCTCTGTTCGGTTGGATGACCTTTTTCCAGCTCCGCTTTGTTCTTGCCGAAGCGGCGGCGCACCACCACGAAGAAGACTGGAACAAAGAAGATAGCCAGCGCGGTCGCCGTCACCATCCCGCCCATCACGCCGGTACCGACGGCGTTCTGCGCGCCGGAGCCTGCGCCGGTGCTGATCGCCAGCGGCAGCACGCCGAGAATAAAGGCGAGCGAGGTCATCAGAATCGGGCGCAGACGCATGCGGCAGGCATCCAACGTCGCCTCAACCAGGCCTTTGCCCTCTTTCTCCATCAAATCCTTGGCGAATTCAACGATCAGAATGGCGTTCTTCGCCGATAGCCCGACGGTGGTCAACAGTCCCACCACAAAGTAGACGTCGTTGCTGAGTCCACGCAGCGTGGTGAAGATCAGCGCGCCGATAACACCGAGCGGCACCACCAGCATCACCGAGAAGGGAATCGACCAGCTCTCATAGAGCGCCGCCAGGCAGAGGAAGACCACAATCAGCGAGATCGCATAGAGCGCAGGCGCCTGGTTGCCGGAGAGGCGTTCCTGGTAGGACATGCCGGTCCAGTCATAGCCGATGCCCGCAGGCAGTTTCGACGCCAGCTCTTCCATCAGGTTCATGGCGTCACCGGAGCTCTTGCCTGGCGCAGCCTGGCCCAGAATCTCCATCGACGGCAGACCGTTATAGCGCTCCAGACGCGGTGAACCATACTGCCACTTCGCCGACGAGAAGGCGGAGAAGGGCACCATGTTGCCGCTGCTGTTGCGCACGTACCATTTGCTGATGTCGTCAGGCAGCATACGATCTTTGGCTTCACCCATTACGTAGACCTTCTTCACGCGGCCGCGATCGATAAAGTCATTGACGTAAGAGCCGCCCCAGGCGGAGCCAAGCGTGGTGTTGATATCGGACAGCGATACCCCCAGCGCCTGCGCTTTTTCCTGATCGATAGTCAGCTTGTACTGCGGCGTATCTTCCAGGCCGTTGGGGCGCACGCCCACCAGCGTATCAGAGTGCTGCGCCACCATACCCAACAGCTGGTTACGCGCTTCGGTCAGTTTTTCATGGCCGAGGTTATTCTGGTCAATCAGCTCAAAGTCGAAGCCGGTGGCGTTACCCAGTTCGATAATCGCCGGCAGGTTGAACGGGAACACCATCGCATCTTTAATCTGGCCCAGCGCGCCCATGGCGCGGCCGGCGATAGCCGGCACCTTCAGATCGCTGCTGCTGCGTTCATCCCAGGGTTTCAGACTGACGAAGGCGATACCGGTGTTCTGACCACGGCCGGAGAAGCCGAAGCCGTTAACGGTAAACACCGACTTCACGCTATCCTTCTCTTTATTCAGGAAGTAGTCCGTGATCTGATCCATGACCTTTTGTGTACGCTCTTGCGTTGCGCCCGCAGGCAGCTGCGCCTGAGCGAGCAGCAGGCCCTGATCCTCTTCCGGCAGGAACGAGGAGGGGAGACGCAGGAACAGATAGGCCATGCCCACCACAATCACCAGATAGATCACCAGGTAGCGACCGGTGCTGCGCACGATATGGCCGACGCTGTCGACGTAGTGGTTGGTGCTCTTGTCGAACAGGCGGTTAAACCAGCCGAAGAAACCGGTAGTTTTGCCGTGATCGCCTTTCTTGATCGGCTTCAGCATCGTGGCGCAGAGCGCCGGCGTCAGGATCAACGCGACCAGCACCGACAGCGCCATCGCAGAAACGATGGTAATGGAGAACTGACGGTAGATAACGCCGGTTGAACCACCGAAGAAGGCCATCGGGATAAAGACCGCCGCGAGCACCAGCGCAATACCAACCAGCGCGCCCTGAATCTGCTCCATTGAGACCTTGGTCGCCTCTTTTGGCGGCAGGCCCTCTTCGGCCATCACGCGCTCAACGTTTTCCACTACGACGATGGCGTCATCCACCAGCAGGCCGATGGCGAGCACCATACCGAACATCGTCAGCGTGTTTATCGAGTAGCCGAAGGCGCTGATAATCGCGAAGGTGCCGAGCAGCACCACTGGGACGGCGATAGTCGGGATCAGCGTGGCGCGGAAGTTCTGCAGGAAGAGATACATCACCAGGAACACCAGCACGATCGCTTCAAACAGGGTTTTCACCACTTCGAAGATGGAGATCTTAACGAACGGCGTGGTGTCATAGGGATAAACCACTTTCAGGCCAGCCGGGAAGGTCGACTGCAGTTTGCCCAGCTCCGCCTTCACCGCATTGGCGGTATCCAGCGCGTTTGCGCCGGTCGCCAGCTTGATACCGATACCGGAAGCGGGTTTGCCGTTATAGCGCGCGATAACCTCGTAGTTCTCGCCGCCCAGCTCGATTTTCGCGACGTCGCGCAGGCGAACCTGCGAGCCGTCGGTATTCACCTTCAGCAGGATCTTGCCGAATTCGTCAGTCGAGGTGAGACGCGTCTGGGCGATAATTGAGGCGTTAAGCTGCTGGTTCGGCGCGGCAGGCGCGCCGCCGAGCTGACCCGCCGCCACCTGGGCGTTCTGGGTATTGATGGCGCTGATGACGTCGACCGGCGTCAGCTGGTAGTTATTCAGCTTGGCCGGGTCCATCCAGATACGCATCGCATACTGTGCGCCGAAGATCTGGGTATCGCCCACGCCTGACGTACGGCTGATAGGGTCCTTGATATTCGAGGCGACGAAGTCGGAGATATCGTTCTGGGTCATTGAGCCGTCATCGCTGACGAAACCCGCCACCATCAGGAAGCTGCTGGAGGATTTCTGCACCTGAATACCCTGCTGCTGCACTTCCTGCGGCAGCAGCGGCATCGCCAGCTGCAGTTTGTTCTGCACCTGGACCTGCGCGATATCGGGATCGGTGCCGGATTCAAAGCTCAGGGTCAGCTGCAGGTTACCGGAAGAGTCACTGTTTGATGAGAAGTACATCAGCCCATCAATACCGTTCATATTCTGTTCGATAACCTGCGTCACGGAGTCCTGCAGCGTTTTCGCATCGGCGCCCGGATAGGCGGCACGAATCTGCACGGCCGGCGGAGCAACGTTTGGATATTGCTCGATCGGCAGCTTAAGAATCGATAGCGCACCCGCCAGCATCACGATGATGGCGATTACCCACGCAAAGATGGGGCGATCGATAAAGAACTTAGCCATGTATCAACGGCTCCTGTTAAGACGAAGTTTTTTCAGACTGGGTCTGAGATTGCGCACTGGCGTCAGATTTCTGCTCGGCAGAGACTTCCTGCGGCGTCACCTGAGCGCCTGGCTTCGCGCGCTGCGTGCCGACGCTGATCACGCGTTCACCCTCTTTCAGACCAGAGGTCACCAGCCATTTGTCGCCAATCGCCTGCGCGGCGTTGACGCTGCGCACTTCAACCTTGTTGTCCGCGCCAACCACCATGACGGTCGCCTGGCCGGTAGGCGTACGGGCGACGGCCTGCTGCGGAACCAGCAGCGCATTCGGGTTGGTGCCTTCCTCCAGACGCGCGCGGACGAACATGCCCGGCAGCAAACGATGATCTGGATTCGGCACGATAGCGCGCAGGGTGATAGAGCCAGTGGTTTCGTCAACCGTGACGTCGGAGAACTCCAGCGTGCCTTTCTGCGGCGATTCGCTGCCGTCCTGCATCAGCAGGGTAACGGTCGCTTTGCCGTCGACCTGTTTCAGCTGGCCAGATTCCAGCTCCGCGCGCAGGCGCATAAATTCGTCGCTAGACTGGGTGACGTCGACATACATCGGGTCGAGCTGCTGCACAGTGGCCAGCGCGGTGGTCTGCGCACTCTGCACCAGCGCCCCTTCGGTCACGGACGATTTGCCGATACGGCCGCTGATAGGCGAGGTCACCTTGGTGTAGGCCAGATTAATGCGGGCGGTTTCGACATTTGCTTTCGCAACCTGCACCGCGGCGGCGTTCTGCGCGGCGGTCGCGACGGCGTTATCGTAATCCTGCTGGCTGATATATTTGGTGCCGAGCAGCGGCTTGTAACGGTTGACCGTCAGCTGTGCGATACGCGCGTTGGCTTCCGCCTGCGCCAGATCGCCTTTGGCGCTGTCGTAGCTCGCCTGATAGGTGGCAGGATCGATCTGATAAAGCGATTCGCCCGCTTTAATATCGCTGCCTTCCACAAAATTACGCTTCAGAATGATACCGGAAACCTGAGGACGCACTTCAGCCACGCGATAGGCGGAAGTTCGGCCCGGCAGCTCTGTGGTAATCTTCAGGGGTTCGCTTTTCAGGGTAACAACTCCCACTTCCGGCGGGTGCTGCTGGGCGGCTTGCTGGGATTTATTATCATCACATCCTGTTAACACAAAGCTGCCTGAAAGCATCAGGACGGCCGCCAGAGGCGCTAATCCTCTGTTTTTATTCATAAATAAACCTCTAGTGTCCGATATCAATTGATCAATGGATCACAAACCGATAAACCCATTGCTGCGCTAAAACCCGGGTCGTGCTATGGTACATACATTCACAAATGTATGTAAACTTGCCAGTTTGTAAAAAAAGCTCCCTATGGCACGAAAAACCAAAGCCCAAGCACTTGAAACACGTCATCAAATTCTGGATGCAGCCCTTGCGTTATTTTCCGGCCAGGGTGTTTCTGCCACCTCGCTTGCGGATATAGCCGCAGCGGCTGGCGTAACGCGGGGCGCTATTTACTGGCACTTTAAAAATAAAGCCGATGTTTTACACGAAATCTGGCTGCGCACCGACGCTGGGCTTGATGATGTGGAACTTGAGTATCAGACAAAATATCCTGGCGATCCACTTTCTGTATTGCGCGCGATGCTGATCTATATCTTTGAAGCGACAGCAAAGGATCCACAGCGTCGTGCGCTGATGGAGATCATCTTCCATAAGTGCGAGTTCGTCGGCGAAATGGCCGCGCTGCAAATCATGCAGCAAAGCCTGCTGTCAGAGTGCTATGACAAAATAGAAGAAGTTTTGAAAGAGTGCATTGAGGCCGGGCAATTACCCGTTACGCTCAATACCCGCCAGGCGGCACTGCTGATGCGGGGGTACGTCAACGGCATGATGGAGAGCTGGCTGTTTACGCCCGAGAGCTTTGACCTGGCCGCGAGCGCGCCGCAAATCGTCGAAGTCTTTATCGATATGCTGCGTCTGAGCCCGACGCTAACCGCGTCGCATCAGGCCTGACGCTCCGCGTCGCGCTTTTTCTCGAAGTCGCGCTGCACGATTGCCAGCGCCGCCAGCACGGTGTCAGCTGGCAAGCGGTTCTCCTCCAGCAGCTGAATCAAATCCACCGCCAGTTTTATCTCGTCAGGCGCGTTTTCCAGTGACATCTCTATTCCTTATATACGCAGTTTCGCTGCAACCAGCAGCATAAGTAGGGCGCCGGCCAGCGCACAGCCGAGCGCGGCAGGCTGGAGCGTCGCCAGCGAGCCAAAGCCGAAATAGCTGGCGATATAGCCGCCGACCAGCGCGCCGATGACCGCCAGCACCAGCGTGGCGACAAGGCCGCCAGGCCGTCCGGGGAAAAAACGCCGCTTCAGCCAGCCCGCGACCGCTCCAGTGATAATCCAGGCGATAATTCCCATTTCAGGCTCCAGAACAGATGGCGCTAAGTATAGGCCTCACAAGGCCTCGCCGCGCAGCGAAAGCGCCCACCTCACCGCATCAATCGCCTGACGACAGCGCGCCATGCGACCCTCCAGTACCTCAAGCTCCTGTTTCAACTGCTGCTGCGCCGCCAGGCTCTCCGCCAGCGCCAGCCGCTGTTCGCGCTGGTCGATCATCGCCTGCAGCCGCCGTTCATACTCGCGGTATTCCGCCAGCTTTTGCTGGCGCGGCGTCGCCGCAGGGCGTTCGCGGCGCGGGCGCAGCTGCTGCGTGTCCGCTTCGCGCTGCAGGGCGGCAATCTGATTTACCAGCTTCTCCGCCAGCCAGACGCGCTCTTGCGCATTCGACGAGGCGCAGAGCAGCTGCAGATTGCGCTCAATCTCCTGCAGATAGTCCGCCAGCCGCGTGCCGCTGGCGGTAAACAGCTGGCGGTCGAAGCGCGGCGTGCGGCAGTGGCCGTCGGGATGGCGCGCGATCTGCGCTTTAAGCGCGGCCAGGCAGGCGGCCAGGCGCTGTTGTGTGGTGGCGTCCGCCATTATCTTTTCCTTATCTGTGCTAACGTAGCGCGCATGCAACGGATTCAGGCAAGGCTATGCAACGTATTTTACTGCTGACTCTCGGCTGGCTGGCTATCCTGCTCGGCGCGCTGGGCATTGTATTACCATTATTACCGACCACGCCATTTGTGCTGCTGGCAGCCTGGTGCTTCGCCCGATCGTCGCCGCGCTTTCACCACTGGCTGCTGTGGCGTTCGCCGTTTGGCCGCTATCTGCGCCACTGGCAGCGCCACCGCGCGATGCCGCCGGGCGCGAAAGGGCGCGCCATGGTGCTGACGCTGGTGACCTTTTGCCTTTCGATCTGGCTGGTGAAAATTCTGTGGGTGCGCCTTTTTCTTGGCGGAATGCTCTGCTTTTTGCTGCTGATGATGTGGCGTATTCCTGTGGTCGCCGAATCGCCCGACGATCGCGCGCCGCCGCGATAAGGTTGCATTTAGCCGGCCATTTGCTTAGATTTGGGCATCTTCGTGCGTGGCTTCCCTTTTTTTACTCTCTGCGTCTGATTCATTTCGGAATCCGACGCTATGGAAGCTGCGCGATATAAAGTTTTTACCAGGCGTAACATTATGACCGCAACTGCGCAGCAGCTTGAATTCATTAAAGAGAGCATTAAAAGCATTCCGGATTACCCGAAACCCGGGATCCTCTTCCGCGACGTCACCAGCCTGCTGGAAGATCCGCAAGCCTACGCCGCGACCATCGCGCTGTTCGTCGAGCGCTTTCGCGATCGTGGCATCACTAAAGTCGTCGGCACCGAAGCACGCGGTTTTCTGTTTGGCGCGCCGGTCGCGCTGGCATTAGGCGTCGGCTTCGTGCCGGTGCGCAAGCCCGGCAAACTGCCGCGCGAGACCTTCAGCGAATCCTACGAGCTGGAATATGGCACCGATGCGCTCGAGCTGCATAAAGACGCGATTAAGCCTGGCGACGTGGTGCTGGTGGTAGACGATCTGCTGGCGACCGGCGGCACCATCGAAGCCACGGTCAAGCTGATCCGCCGCGCAGGTGGCGAGGTCAAAGACGCCGCCTTCGTGATTAATCTCTTCGATCTGACCGGCGAATCGCGCCTGAAAGCGCTGGGCGTCAACTGCTACAGCCTGGTCAACTTCCCGGGTCACTAAGTGACAATGGCCTCGCCGCGCGCGAGGCCAGCAAGTGATAGGCAATGCCCGCTGTCGCTGTTAAACTACTGCAACGATATACAGGGGTTGCAGCGCGTCTGCGCTCATCTTTCCAACCACATCCAGTGATCGAATCCACATGAGCTATCAGGTACTTGCGCGAAAATGGCGTCCTCAGGCGTTTGCTGACGTTGTCGGTCAGGAACATGTCCTGACCGCGCTGGCGAATGGACTGTCACTGGGACGTCTCCACCATGCTTATCTCTTCTCCGGCACGCGCGGCGTAGGCAAAACCACCATCGCGCGCCTGCTGGCGAAAGGACTTAACTGCGAAACCGGCATCACCGCCACGCCGTGTGGCCAGTGCGACAACTGCCGCGAGATTGAACAGGGCCGCTTTGTCGATCTGATCGAGATCGACGCCGCCTCGCGCACCAAAGTGGAAGACACGCGCGATCTGCTGGACAACGTACAGTATGCGCCCGCGCGCGGCCGCTTTAAGGTCTATCTGATCGACGAAGTGCATATGCTGTCACGCCACAGCTTCAACGCGCTGCTGAAAACGCTCGAAGAGCCGCCGTCCCACGTTAAATTCCTGCTGGCCACCACCGATCCGCAAAAGCTGCCGGTGACGATCCTCTCCCGCTGCCTGCAGTTTCATCTCAAGGCGCTGGACGTCGAACTGATCCGCAAACAGCTCAGCTATGTGCTGCAGCAGGAGCAGATCGAAAACGAACCGCGCGCGCTGCAGCTGCTGGCGCGCGCCGCCGACGGCAGCATGCGCGACGCGCTCAGTCTGGCGGATCAGGCGATCGCGATGGGGCAGGGCGTCGTCAGCAGCCTCGTTGTCAGCCAGATGCTTGGCACGCTGGACGATGAGCAGCCGCTGGGCCTGATCGAGGCGCTGGTGGACGGTAGCGGCGAACAGGTGATGACGCTGCTCAACCAGGCTGCGTCGCGCGGCGTAGAGTGGGAAGCGCTGCTGGTGGAGATGCTGCGTCTGCTGCACCGTATCGCCATGGTGCAGCTGCTGCCCAGCTCAATCAGCGATGAAGAAGAGAGCCATGCGCCGCGCCTGCGTGAACTGGCGCGCGTGGTGCCGCCCGCTGACGTTCAGCTCTACTATCAGACGCTACTGATGGGGCGCAAAGATTTGCCGCTGGCGCCCGACCGCCGCATGGGCGTCGAAATGACCCTGCTGCGCGCGCTGGCGTTCCATCCGCAAACGGCGATAGCCGAACCGGCAGCGCGTCCAGCGATGACGCCGCAGGCGGAGCCGTCCGCCGCAGCCGCGCAGCCGCAGGCGCACGCCGTTGCGCCGCAGCAGCATGTCGCCGCCGCGCAGCCGCAGATGGCGCCGCCCGCGCCGCCGCAGGAACGGGTCGCGCCGCCGGTCGCCGCACCGCCGGCCGCCGCGCCTGACGGCTCATTTTCCGATACCACCAGCCAGCTCCTGCAGGCGCGCACCCAGCTGCTGCGCCAGGGGGCCAGCAAACCAAAAAAGAGTGAGCCGGCAGCGTCTCTGACGCGGCCGGCTACCTCCGCGCTGGAGCGCCTGGCCTCCGTCACCGAACGCGCGCAGGCGGCGCGTCCGCGCGAGACGGCGCCAGCGAAAAAAGAGGCGTACCGCTGGAAAGCGCAGTCGCCGGTTGAGGCGGCACCCGAACCGGTGGCGACGCCAAAAGCCTTGCGTTCGGCGCTTGAGCATGAGAAAACCCCTGAGCTGGCGGCACGGCTGATGGAAGAAGCGCAGCAGCGCGATCCCTGGGCGGCGGAAATCGCCGCGCTGCCGCTGCCGAAGCTGGTGCAGCAGCTGGCGCTGAACGCCTGGAAAGAGCGTACCGAGCAGGGCGTCTGCCTGCATTTGCGCGCCGCGCAGCGTCATCTGAACTCCGCGTCGGCGCAGCAGGTGCTGGCTGCCGCGCTGAGCGACGCCGCCGGTCAGCCCGTTGAATTGACTATCATTGAAGATGATAATCCTGCGGTATTGACGCCACTCGAGTGGCGACAGGCCATTTATGAAGAGAAGCTGGCGCAGGCGCGCCAGTCTATCATTAGTGATACCCACATCCAGACGCTGCGCCGGTTCTTCGACGCCGATCTGGATGAAGAGAGTATCCGACCCGTTTGACCACGCTGCCGCTGTCTTATGGATAGCGATGCGGCCTTAGCTGAGAGAGAAAACTATGTTTGGTAAAGGCGGACTGGGCAACCTGATGAAGCAGGCCCAGCAGATGCAAGACAAAATGGCCAAAGTCCAGGAAGAGATCGCCGCGCTGGAAGTGACTGGCGAATCGGGCGCAGGCCTGGTGAAAGTCACCATTAACGGCGCGCACAACTGCCGCCGCGTGGAGATCGATCCCAGCCTGCTGGAAGATGACAAAGATATGCTGGAAGATCTGGTCGCCGCCGCATTCAACGATGCCGCTCGCCGCATCGACGAAACGCAGAAAGAGAAAATGGCCTCTGTTTCCTCGGGCATGCAGCTGCCGCCCGGCTTTAAGATGCCATTCTGATGCAAACCAGTCCACTGCTTGAATCTCTGATGGAGGCGCTGCGCTGCCTGCCCGGCGTTGGGCCGAAGTCGGCGCAGCGCATGGCTTTTCAGCTGCTGCAGCGCGATCGCAGCGGTGGCATGCGGCTGGCGCAGGCGCTGACGCGCGCCATGTCCGAAATCGGCCATTGCGCCGATTGCCGTACCTTCACCGAGCAGGAGATTTGCACCATCTGCGCCAATCCGCGGCGTCAGCAGAATGGTCTCATCTGCGTGGTGGAGAGCCCGGCGGATATTCACGCCATCGAGCAGACCGGCCAGTTCGCCGGGCGCTACTTTGTGCTGATGGGGCATCTCTCCCCGCTGGACGGCATCGGCCCGCAGGATATCGGGCTGGATCGGCTTGAGCAGCGGCTGGAAAAAGAGCCCCTGAAAGAGGTGATCCTCGCCACCAACCCGACGGTTGAGGGCGAAGCCACCGCCAACTATATCGCCGAGCTCTGCGGCCAGTACGGCGTCGACGCGAGCCGCATCGCTCACGGCGTGCCGGTGGGCGGCGAGCTGGAAATGGTCGACGGCACCACGCTCTCCCACTCGCTGGCGGGACGCCATAAGATTACTTTTTGAACGCTTGCCGACGTCGTTAACGACGTCGGCTTGAAATCTTTCGCACCATCCCCACATCAACCTCAACGTTCGTTCAACCTGATTCCGTTGAGGTAACAATGACCATGAAAGGACAAGAGACGCGTGGCTTTCAGTCAGAGGTAAAACAGCTTCTGCACCTGATGATCCATTCCCTCTATTCAAACAAAGAGATTTTCCTGCGCGAGCTGATTTCCAACGCCTCGGACGCCGCCGACAAGCTGCGCTTCCGCGCGCTGTCGGACGCCAGCCTCTATGAAGGCGACGGCGAGCTGCGCGTGCGTCTCTCTGTGGATAAGGACAAACGCACCCTGACGCTGTCGGACAACGGTATCGGCATGCGTCGCGACGAGGTGATTGAGAACCTGGGCACCATCGCCAAATCCGGCACCAAATCTTTCCTTGAATCGCTGGGCTCAGACCAGGCGAAAGACAGCCAGCTAATCGGCCAGTTCGGCGTCGGCTTCTACTCGGCGTTCATCGTGGCGGACAAAGTGTCGGTGCGCACCCGCGCGGCCGGCGCGGCGGCTGATGAGGGCGTGTTCTGGGAATCGGCGGGCGAAGGCGAATATACCCTGGCCGATATCACCAAAGCCGATCGCGGCACCGAGATTACGCTGCATCTGCGCGAAGGCGAAGATGAGTTCCTCGACGCCTGGCGCGTGCGCAGCATTATCGGCAAATATTCCGATCACATCGCGCTGCCGGTCGAGATTGAAAGCAAAGACGAAGAGAGCGGCACCACCACCTGGGAGAAGATCAACAAAGCCCAGGCGCTGTGGACGCGCAACAAGTCTGACATCAGCGACGAAGAGTACAACGAGTTCTATAAGCATATCGCGCACGACTTCAGCGATCCCGCCATCTGGAGCCACAACCGCGTTGAGGGCAAGCAGGAGTACACCAGCCTGCTCTACATCCCGTCGCGCGCGCCGTTCGATATGTGGAACCGCGATCACAAGCACGGGCTGAAGCTCTATGTGCAGCGCGTCTTTATTATGGATGACGCCGAGCAGTTTATGCCGAACTACCTGCGCTTCGTGCGTGGCCTGATTGACTCCAGCGATCTGCCGCTGAACGTGTCGCGCGAGATCCTGCAGGACAGCCGCGTCACCCAGACCCTGCGCGGCGCGCTGACCAAGCGCACGCTGCAGATGCTGGAGAAGCTGGCCAAAGATGACGCCGAGAAGTACCAGACATTCTGGAAAGAGTTCGGTCTGGTGCTGAAAGAGGGCCCGGCGGAAGACAGCGCCAATCAGGAAGCGATCGCGAAGCTGCTGCGCTTCGCCTCAACGCACAACGACAGCGCCGAGCAGAATGTGTCGCTGGAAGCGTACGTCGGCCGCATGGTGGAAGGCCAGGATAAGATCTACTACATCACCGCCGACAGCTACGCCGCCGCGAAGAGCAGCCCGCATCTGGAACTGTTCCGCAAAAAAGGCATTGAGGTGCTGCTGCTCTCCGATCGCATCGACGAGTGGATGATGAGCTACCTTACCGAGTTCGACGGCAAGGCGTTCCAGTCGGTCAGCAAGGCGGACGAGTCGCTGAGCAAGCTGGCGGATGAAGAGAGCGAAGAACAGAAAGAGGCGGAGAAGGCGCTGGAGCCGTTTGTGGATCGCGTGAAAACGCTGCTGGGCGACCGCGTCAAAGAGGTGCGTCTGACGCATCGCCTGACCGATACGCCTGCTATCGTGACCACCGACGCCAACGAAATGAGCACCCAGATGGCGAAGCTGTTCGCCGCGGCGGGTCAGGCAGTGCCGGAAGTGAAGTATATCTTCGAGATCAACCCGGACCACCAGCTGGTGAAACGCGTGGCGGATACCCAGGACGACGCGCGCTTCGGCGAATGGGTCGAGCTGCTGCTGGATCAGGCGCTGCTGGCTGAACGCGGCACGCTGGACGATCCCAACCAGTTTATCCGCCGAATGAATCAGCTGCTGACGGCTTAAGCAATCGCCCGCGTCTGGTTATTCCAGACGGCGCGTTTGCTAAAACGCAGGTAGCGCTGACCGAAGAGCAAAGCGTCCCGCGACAAGGATGTCGCGGGCCGAGCGGCAGGGATGCGAATAGCGACTTTGCGATCGGTCAGCGCTATCTGCGTAAGCTCGCAGCTACAGACATGAAGGCCGGTGCGTATGCATCGGCCTTTTTTTACAGCGGTGCGGTCGCGGGTGCCTGTATGATCTTACTGCTGCGCCGCCTCGCGCAGCCAGTCGCGAAACAGCGTGATCTCTCCGTCGTTGCGCCGCGACGCCTTGGTCATCATCCAGGTCGCGCGATCGACGCGCACAAAGCCGAGCGGAGCAATAAGCGAGCCCTCTTCGAGCTCTTTGCGCACCAGCAGTCGCGGCGACACCATCACGCCCAGTCCATTTTTCGCCGCCTGAATGCCGAGCGTCAAATTGTCAAAATGCTTGCCCGACCAGAAATTGCCCCGTACCTCGGCGTTTTTCGACCACTCCGCCCAGGCGTGCAGGCGCGTATCGATGTGCAGAAGGGGAAGTGCAACGAGATCCTGCGCGCAGCGAAAGCGTGGGGCGAACAGCGGCGCGCAGAGCGGCCCAAGATAGTCGTCGCCGATCAGCGTCGCGTCGATATCCCCGTCGGGCGGCTGCTCATCGCTGAGGATCAGCACGTCGATATGCTCGCTGCGCAGCTGGCTTAGCGCCATCTGCCCCTGAAAGTGGATCTCGATGTCGGGATAGCGCTGATAAAAGGTGCTAATGCGCGGGATCAGCCACTGCGACAAAAAGCTCGGCGCGCAGGATAGGCTGAGATGATGGCGCATACCGGTGCGAATACTGGCGCAGGTGGTGGAGAGTTCGCTAAAGGCTTTTTGACAGCTGAGCAGCAGACGCTCGCCGTGCGAGGTTAACGTCACGCGTCCATGGGTGCGCACGAAAAGCGGCTTGCCCATCCAGCTCTCCAGCTGGCGAATCTGATGGCTTACGGCGCTGTGCGTGACGTGCAGGTGCTCGGCCGCTACGCTAAAGCTACTGTGCAGCGCCGCCTGATGAAAATGGTGCAGCGCCCTTAGCGGAGGTAGCCGGGTCATACTCATCCCTTGTGTAAAAACCTAACAGGGATTGTCAGTTTATATCATTTTAAAGTCCAGCCGCATTCCGCTAACCTGGCCCACTGATTATAGCGGGTTGACTGCCAGGCAAAGCTATGCGTGGTCTGCTGTTGCCGCCATCACCCACCGATAAAAGAGAACCACGACGCGATGGCATTTCATTCCTGGGCCGATCGACCTTCCGAGGCGCGAGACCGGTTACGCACGCTGCTGTCACGGCATTACCGGCTGGAGCAGTACGATCTGTTTTTCGCCCCTTCGCTGCATGTGGCGCGCATCCTGCTTTCCCAGCTGTTTCTGCGCCAGGAGCAGGCGCGCAATCAGACGCGCTACGCTACCCACTATCCCATGACGGAGCTGAACGTCTTGCCCGCCGTGCCGCTGATGGCCGGAAATATCAATTTCGTCGCCCACGTCGCGCTGCCGCAGGGCCGCGTGCGGCCGCTGCAAGCGGCCATGCAGCAGGGCGTGGTCGACGCCAGCGAAAGCTTTGCCAGCGTGCTGCATGAAGAGCTGCTCGCGCACGCCAGCCTCTTCGTGTCGCGTCTCGACCGCCATGCGGATCTGCCGGGCGGTCCGGTGCTGGTGGCGCTGCGCACCGCCGACTTCAGCACGCTGGTGCGCAGCGAGCTGCGCCTGTTCGAGCAGGGGCTGCCGCTGGCCGCGCCGGTGCTGGCCGCGCTGGGCCGTCTGCGCGAGCAGGGCTGGCGGCCTTACAATCAGGCCTGCGTCGAGGCGATCGGGCTGACTGCGCCGCAGCCTCTCGCCTCCAGCCATACGCCAGGCATGCCGTTCGCCAGCTTTGCGCTGCCGCCGAGGCTGCTGGCTGCGCTAAGCCATGCCAGCGATCTGGAGCTGTGGCCACAGCAGGGCTATCTGCTGGTGCGCGCCAGCCAGCGCGGCGGCGCGCATAAGCAAACCAACCTGACGCCGCATATCCTCAGACGCGTTCAGGCGCTGCTCAATCCCGGCGGCGAATCTGAAAAAAGCGAGTAGCCGCGCCTGCCTGCCGCCGTTTATGGAGAAACGGGCTGCTGTCGCCCGCAAGGAAGCCGCGCCTTTCTTGTGGTGAGCGGGTCATAATGGTATGGTCTTCGCCTTCTAGATTGATCAATGCGATTCGCAAGGGGATTTACGCAATGCGTATTATTCTGCTCGGTGCTCCGGGCGCAGGTAAGGGCACTCAGGCTCAGTTCATCATGGAGAAATATGGCATTCCGCAAATCTCCACGGGCGACATGTTGCGTGCGGCGGTTAAGGCCGGCACCGAGCTCGGCAACCAGGCGAAAGCCATCATGGACGCCGGTAAACTGGTCACTGACGAGCTGGTTATCGCGCTGGTAAAAGAGCGTATCGCGCAGGAAGACTGCAAAAACGGTTTTCTGCTGGACGGTTTCCCACGCACCATCCCGCAGGCGGACGCGATGAAAGAAGCGGGCATCAAAATTGACTGCGTGCTGGAGTTCGCCGTGCCGGACGAGCTGATTGTCGATCGCATCGTCGGCCGCCGCGTGCATGCGCCGTCGGGCCGTGTTTATCACGTCAAATACAATCCGCCGAAGGTAGAGGGTCAGGACGACGTTACCGGCGAAGAGCTGACCACGCGTAAAGACGATCAGGAAGAGACCGTGCGCAAGCGCCTGGTGGAATACCATCAGCTGACCGCGCCGCTGATCGCCTACTACAGCAAAGAAGCGGAGGCGGGCAACACCGCTTACCACAAAATTGACGGCACCCAGCCGGTCGCTGAGGTCAGCAAGCAGCTGGCGCGCATTCTCGACTAACGCCGTTGGGGCTGGCCGTGCCGGCCCCTTTTGCAGTAATTGCTTTTCCCTCTCCCGCTTTCCGCTACAATTCCTCCTGTTTTCACGCATCTCCGCTATCAAGGAATAACAATGAGGCAAGACAAGCCCGGCGTGTTACTGGTTAATCTCGGTACGCCAGACGCCCCCACAACTGCCGCTGTAAAGCGTTATCTGAAACAGTTTCTCAGCGATCCCCGCGTCGTCGATACGCCGCGCTGGCTCTGGTGGCCAATCCTCAATGGCGTCATTCTGCCGTTTCGCTCGCCGCGCGTGTCGAAGCTCTACGCCTCCGTCTGGATGGAGGGCGGCTCGCCGCTGATGGTCTATAGCAAGCAGCAGCGCGAGGCACTGGCGGCGCGCGTCGATATGCCGGTCGAGCTGGGCATGAGCTATGGCAACCCCAGCCTGCAGAGCGCGGTAGACAGCCTGATGGCGCAGGGCGTCACGCGCCTGATCGTGCTGCCGCTCTACCCGCAGTTCTCCTGCTCTACGGTGGCGGCGGTCTGGGATGGCCTCTACAGCGCCTTCAAAACCGCGCGCACCCTGCCGGATATCCACTTTATTCGCGACTATGCCGAACATCCGGCCTATATCGCCGCGCTGAAAGCGTCGGTAGAGCGCTCTTTTGCGGCCCACGGGCAGCCAGATCTGCTGGTGCTCTCCTATCACGGCATCCCGCAGCGCTTCGCCAGAGAGGGCGACGACTACCCGCTGCGCTGCGCTGATACCACGGCGCTGCTGCAGCAGGCGCTGGGCCTGCGCGACGATCAGATTATGATGACCTTTCAGTCGCGCTTTGGCCGCGAACCCTGGCTGCAGCCCTACACTGACGAAACCATGCAGGGTCTGGCGAAGAAGGGCATTAAACATGTGCAGGTGATGAGCCCGGGCTTCGCCTCTGACTGTCTGGAGACGCTGGAGGAGATCAACGAGCAGAACCGCGAGTTCTTCCTGCACGGCGGCGGCGAAAAGTTCGAATATATCCCGGCGCTGAACGCCGACGCGGCCCACATCGAGATGATGGTGCAGCTGGTCAACGCGCGTCGTTAAAGCCGCGGCGGAGAATGTGCTATCATCCTCCGCCTGTTTTTCTGACGGCGCCCATCATGAAATTTCCCGGCAAACGCAAATCCAAACACTATTTTCCCGTTAGCGCTCGCGATCCCTTGCTGCACGTCGCCTCACAGGAGGTGGAAGAGGGCAGCTGGGTCGTGGGAATCGATCAGACGCTGGTGGATATCGAGGCCAAAGTCGATGACGCCTTTCTGGTTCGCTACGGCCTGAGCGCCGGGCACTCTCTGGTCATCGCCGACGACGTTGCTGAAACGCTCTATCACGAGCTGCAGCGCGATAACCTGATTAGCCACCAGTTCGCCGGCGGCACCATCGGCAATACGCTGCACAACTACTCGGTGCTGGCCGATGACCGGTCAGTGCTGCTCGGCGTGATGTGCAGCAATATTCAGATCGGCGGTTACGCCTATCGCTACCTCTGCAACACCTCCAGCCGGGTCGATCTCAACTATCTGCAGGGCGTCGACGGCGCCATTGGCCGCTGCTTTACCCTGATCGGCGAGCAGGGCGAACGTACCTTCGCCATCAGTCCCGGGCAGATGAACCAGCTGCGCGCCGAAAGCATCTCCGAAGCGGTCATCGCTGGCGCGTCGGCGCTGGTGCTCACCTCTTACCTGGTGCGCTGCGGCGAGGGCGAACCGATGCCGCAGGCCACCCTGCAGGCGATTGAGTACGCGAAGCGCCACAACGTGCCGGTGGTGCTGACGCTGGGCACGAAGTATGTTATCGGCGACAACCCGCAGTTCTGGCGGGACTTCATGCGCGACCACGTCACTATCGTGGCGATGAACGAAGAGGAAGCGCTGGCGCTGACCGGGGAATCGGATCCGCTGCGCGCGGCCGATATGGCGCTGGAGTGGGTCGACCTGGTGCTCTGCACCGCCGGTCCGACCGGCCTTTATATGGCGGGCTACACCGAAGAAGCGTTCAAGCGAAAAACCAATCATCCGCTGCTGCCCGGCGCGATCGCGGAATTTAACCAGTATGAGTTCAGCCGCGCTATGCGTCGGCAGGCGTGCGAGCAGCCGCTGCGCATCTTCTCTCATATCGCCCCCTATATGGGCGGACCCGAGAAGATCATGAACACCAACGGCGCGGGCGACGGCGCGCTGGCGGCGCTGCTGCACGACATTACGGCGAACAACTACCATCGGCAGAAAGTGCCGAATTCCAGCAAGCACGCGCGCGAATACCTGACCTATTCGTCGCTGGCGCAGGTGTGTAAATACGCTAACCGCGTCAGCTACCAGGTGCTTAACCAGCATTCGCCGCGCCTGACGCGCGGCCTGCCGGAGCGTGAAGACAGCCTTGAAGAGTCCTACTGGGATCGTTAAGTCTTGAGGAAAGAGGGCAGGCGCCTGCCGGCGCCTGCTTGCTCTCCGCGCGGGCGCCGTGGTTAAGCGGCGATATAAAGCTTAAATCGGGCACTCGCGCACCACAGGGCGCTCGGCGATCTCCGCCTCCAGCATATGCAGCATGCTGCTGGCGATCTCGCGCTCGCCCATCACGACGCGCGTGGCGCCGCGCGCCATAATGTATTCCACTTCGTCGTCGTAGTGCGCGCGCGCGATAATCTCGATGTCGGCAAACTTCTCGCGCGCGGTAGTCACGATCTCGCCCGACTCGAAGCCGTTGGGAATGGTCAGCAGCAGCCAGCGCGCGCAGTCGAGTCGCGCCAGCTCCATGGTTTCGGCGCGCACCGCATTGCCGAGCACCGCCGGAATGCCCTGTTCGCGCAGCGCCTCGACGCGCGCGCGTGAGTTCTCCACGACCACGAAAGGCACATCCGCCTCCAGCAGCTTCTGGCCCAGCAGGCTGCCGACCCGGCCATAGCCGACGATGACGGCGTGGTGGCAGATATCCACCGGAATCTGCTTCTCTTCCTCAACCGACTCTTCCTGCGCCTGTGGCTGACGACTTTCGCTCCTCGCCAGGAAACGCTCCAGCAGGCTGAACAGAACAGGGTTGAGCATAATAGAGAGGATTGCCGCCGCCAGCACCAGGTTACGCCCCTCGCTGCTGAGCAGATTGAGGGAGATGCCGAGACCGGCCAGAATAAAGGCGAATTCGCCAATCTGCGCCAGGCTGACGGAGATGGTCAGCGCAGTGCGGCGGGAATGGCCCAACAGCGTCACCAGCAGCCAGGCGGCGACAGATTTGCCCAGCACCACAATCACCAGCGCGCCCAGCACCGCCAGCGGCTGTTCCACCAGGATCATCGGATCGAACAGCATGCCGACCGAGACGAAAAAGAGCACCGCGAAGGCGTCGCGCAGCGGCAGCGTATCGTGGGCGGCGCGATGGCTCAGCTCCGACTCGTTCAGCACCATACCGGCGAAAAAAGCGCCGAGAGCAAAAGAGACGTCGAAAAACTCTACCGCGCCAAAGGCGATGCCGAGCGCCAGCGCCAGCACCGCCAGGGTGAACAGCTCGCGCGAGCCGGTGGCGGCGCTTTTCGCCAGGATCCAGGGCACGGCGCGACGGCCCACCACCATCATCAGCACCATAAAGGCGGCGACCTTGCCGATGGTGAGCAGCAGATCCCATGCCAGCAGCTGCGGGCTGGCGTTGCCCTGTTCCAGCATGCCTGCAATGGCGGGCAGCAGCACCAGCGTCAGCACCATCACCAGATCTTCGACAATCAGCCAGCCGATAGCGATCTGGCCGCGCTGGCTGTCAATCAGCTGACGCTCTTCCAACGCGCGCAGCAGCACCACGGTGCTGGCGGTGGAGAGACAGAGACCGAACACCAGGCCGGTCATCAGCGACCAGCCCAGCCAGGCGGAGAGGCCCATTCCCAGCAGCGTGGCGACGGCAATCTGCGCCACCGCGCCGGGAATGGCGATGCTCTTTACCGCCATTAAGTCCTTCAGTGAAAAGTGCAGTCCGACGCCGAACATCAGCAGAATAACGCCCAGCTCTGCCAGCTCAGGCGCAAGATTGGTGTCAGCGACAAAGCCCGGCGTAAAGGGGCCGGCCAGCACGCCCGCCAGCAAATAGCCGACCAGCGGCGAAATGCGCAGCCGCTGTGCGAGCATGCCAAGGAGAAACGCCAGGACCAGCCCCCCGACGATGGTGGTGATCAGCGGTGTGGTGTGATGCATGCCTGTCTCCTTGTGTGCAAATGTATCTGCCTGTAACAATTAAGTTTAAGGCAATGTGTTAATTTTCGCTGTGCTATTTGCGGGATAATAAGAAAAAAGTTTGAAAATAAGAGAAAAGTGGAGTCGAACTGCTGTTTTTCTCTGTTTTCGTCAATCTGCGTCGCAGCAAGGCGAGCTTGCGAGGGGGGGCATTACAATATCTTCCTGCAAAATGCCATGCTGCTGCCCACTATCCCGCTGGAATGCACGACGAATCACGGTAAGCGGTCTCAGGCGCAGCTTTGCGCCAGCTTTAGCGCTTCGGTTCGTTTTTGCCAATGAGTGTTAAAAGTAATTCAGTGCCAGCGATAGCGGTGTTTCATCTTGAGTTAAACAGTGGAATATGCGACACAGTGGGTCAGCATGCTGACACCACCCGGAACGGGACTGCGTAAAATAAGGAGACAGGCTTTGCTGTTATCACGATGGGCCGCCACCGGTCTTGCGCTACTGGCGCTGACCCCCCTGCTTTCTCAGGCCGCCGAGCCGGATCGCACTTACCGTTTTAGCATTCTTCATACCAACGACCAGCACGGCCATTTCTGGTATAGCGCGCAGGGCGAATATGGCCTGGCGGCGCAAAAGACCTTAATGGATACGCTGCGCTACGATGTGCAGGCCAAAGGCGGCGGCGCGCTGATCCTCTCGGCGGGCGACGTCAACACCGGCGTGCCGGAGTCCGACGCGCTGGCGGCGGAGCCCGATATTCGCGGTATGAACCTGATCGGCTATGACGCCATGGCGCTTGGCAATCACGAGTTCGACCATCCGCTCGAGGTGCTGCGCAAGCAGGAGAGCTGGGCGCGTTTTCCCTTTCTCGCCGCCAATCTCTACCAGAAAAGCACCGGCCAGCGGCTCTTCAAGCCCTGGGCGATTTTCAATCGTATGGGGTTGAAGATCGCCGTGCTGGGCCTGGCGACGCCCGATACCGCCAGGCTGGCGAACCCCACCTATCTGCGCGATATCGAATTTCGCGACCCGGTCAGCGAAACGGAAAAAGCGGTGGCGGAGCTGCGCGCAGGCGAGAAGCCTGACGTGATCGTGGTGCTGAGCCATCTCGGCTATGACGACAATGGCGAACACGGCAGCAACGCCCCCGGCGACGTGACGCTGGCGCGCAGCCTGCCGCCGGGCACCGTCGCGATGATCGTCGGCGGCCATTCGCACGATACGCTTTGCATGGCGAAAGAGAACGAGCGGGTAAAAGCCTGGCAGCCAGGCGCGGCCTGCCAGCCGGACAAGCAGAACGGCGTCTGGATTATGCAGGCGGGGCAGTGGGGTGAATATGTAGGGCGCGGCGATTTTACCTGGCGCAACGGTGAGGTGGCGCTGGAGTCTTACGCGCTGGTGCCGGTCAACCTGAAGCATCAGATCAAAAACGCCGACGGCAGCGAGACCTGGCTGACGTATCAGCAGGAGATCCCGAAAAATACCGCCATGATGAAGCTGCTGATGCCCTATCAGAAGCGGGCCGAGGCGCGGCTGAACGTCGCCGTCGGCAGCGCGGCGGGACCGTTTGACGGCGAGCGCGAGCAGGTGCGTTTTACCCAGACCCGTCTCGGCCAGCTCATTCTGCGCGCGCAGATGGCGAAAACGCAGGCGGACTTCGCGGTGATGAGCGGCGGCGGCATCCGCGCCTCGCTGCCGGCGGGCAAGCTGAGCTGGCGCGATCTGCTGCAGGTGCAGCCGTTCGGCAATCAGGTGGTGTCGGTGACGCTGACCGGCGCTGAAGTGAAAAAATACCTCGACGTGGTGGCGAATATCAAACCTGATACAGGCGGCTTCGCGCAGTTTGCACATGTCAGCCTGGTGGCGGACGGCAGCACGGTAAGCGACGTGCGGATAAACGGCCAGCCGCTGCAGGAGAATAAAACTTACCGCATGGCGACCAACAGCTTTAACGCCGCAGGCGGCGACGGCTATCCGCGCCTTGATACCCATTCAGGCTATCAGAACACAGGAACTATTGATGCTGAGGTGCTGCGCGACTATGTCAAAGCCCATTCGCCGCTAAAAGCCGCCGACTATGTGCCGACAGAGACGATCCACAGGCTCACGGAAGCAGAGAAAAAGGCGCGTGAAAAGCCGCACAAGCGCAGCTATCCGCAGATGATTCTGGCGTGGCTCTGGCCATGGGGACGGGAAACGGCGCATAACGCGCCGTAAACCCTGGCGATATCCCTTCACGGGAGGCTTTGCCTCCCATACCTTCCTGCGCGCTGGCAGGCAGGGTCGCCATCTGAGAGATCAGGCCTCGCAGGCCTTACGCTCGAACCAGCGCGGACGCAGCTTGTCCCACACCCAGTTGTACGCCATGGTGTAGGGCAGGAAAAACAGGAAAAAGGCCACTTCCAGCAGAAACGCCTGCCACAGCGAGATATTAAGCATCCACGCGGCAATCGGCAAACCGATCAAAATAAAGCCGCCTTCAAAAAGCAGCGCGTGCAGGGCGCGGATCAGCACGCCGCGATGAACTTTGCCTGGCGGGCAGAGGCGATCGAAAATGGCGTTATAAATCATATTCCACAGCATCGCGACGGTTGAGAGCATCAGCGCCAGCGCGCCCATCTCAAACAGCGGCTTATCCATCGCCCAGGCAGCCAGCGGCGAAACGGTGAGGATCGCCAGAGTTTCAAACCCCAGCGCATGTATAAAGCGTTCTTTTAGCGAACGGGTACGCATCATTAACCTCCAGCAGTCAGGCGCGCATTCTGGCATCTCAGGATGATAAGATAAAATGATGACCTATCGATAAAAGCGATGGATAAAATGCGTTACTCACCGGAATCTTTAGAGGCGTTTGTGCAGACCGTCAGCAGCGGCTCCTTTTCCGCCGCGGCGCGCGCGCTGGGCAAAAGCCAGTCAACGATCAGCACGGCGGTTGCCGGGCTGGAGGACGATCTCGGCTTTAAGCTGTTCGATCGCAGCGGACGTCAACCGATCCTGACCGATCAGGGCAGGGGCGCGCTGGCGCAGGTGCAGCAGATCCTGGCCGCCAGCGAGCGGCTCGACGCGCTGGCTATCCGTCTGGCGCAGGGGATTGAGCCGCGCCTCAGCTTCGCCGTATCGGACTTCTGGCAGACCCAGCACCATGAGCAGCTGCTGAAACAGTTCGACGCGCGTTTTCCGGAGATCGAACTGGAGTGCATGATTGCTGAAGATGAAGACGTGCTGGATCTGCTACAGGCGGGGCGGGTGCATCTGGGCGTGGTGCGCGCCCAGCCCGCGCTGCCGCCCGATATTGCCGTCGCACGGCTGCAGGTCAGCGCGGAAATGGCCATCTATATCCATCGCGATCATCCGCTGGCGCAGCACGACGGCCTCACGGAAAGCGCGCTGGAGCAGGTGCGCCAGCTGCGGCTCAACACCTGGGTCGAGCCGCACGCGATTGCGCCGCCGGGACGCGTCTGGTCAGCGCCGACCTATTTGCTGCTGCTGGAAATGGCTGAGCAGGGATTTGGCTGGAGCATTCTGCCGCGCTGGCTGGTGACGCAGTTTGGTCACGGGCTACTGCAGGAGCTTGCGCTGCCGGGCTGGCCGCAGCAAATCGCGGTAGAGGCGATCTGGTCGCGCCGCAATCCGCCTGGACCGGCGGGACGCTGGATGATCGACCAGCTTTGTGCCCAGCCGCGCAGCTAGTCGCGTCGCGCGATATCCGCCAGCGGCGCGTCGAGCAGGCGCGCCAGATCCTGCGCCGCCAGCTCCAGATCCAGGCCGCGCTTGCCGCCGGAAACGAAAATGGTGGCGAAATCGGCGGCGGAGCGGTCGATCACCGTCGGCAGCCGCTTTTTCTGGCCCAGCGGGCTGATGCCGCCAACCAGATAGCCGGTCACGCGCTGCGCCAGCTGCGGATCGGCCATATCCGCTTTTTTCGCGCCTAACGCTTTCGCCACCTTTTTCAAATCGAGCTGGCTGGCGACCGGCGTCACCGCCACCGCCAGATGTTTCGCATCGCCGTTAAGCGCCACCAGCAGCGTTTTATAGACCTGCCGCGCGTCCAGGTTAAGTTTACGCACCGCCTCGTCGCCAAAGCTGGTTTCCTGGCTGTCATGCTCATAGGGATGAAGGGTAAAGGCGACCTTTTGTTTTTCCAGCAGTTTTACGGCAGGCGTCATAAACTTCTCCTTATAGGAAAAATCCCATTCCTAAATTAAATAAATTAATAGTGGCGAAAGTTTGTGCTTTGCGTAAGAATGGTTCCCGCGCCAGCCGAAAGGCTGAGCGATAACCAAAATCATAAACAAATTCCTCTTTGACGGGCCGATAGCAATACCGGCCTGCTTTTTTTTCTAGCGCCGCAACAGCTCAGGCAGATTCTCGTCGCCGTAGAGATGCAGCGCGCCTACCGCCACCACGTAATGCCCCACCGGCAGGGCGCGCAGTCGATCGCACCACTGCGCGTTGCGCTGCGCAATCAGCGTATCGTTGAGCGCCGTGCTGAAGGTCGAGGGCAAAGCGATGCGCGGCTCGCGCGGCGGCGTATCCAGCCACCAGCTCACCATCATCTGCAGCAGCCGCGCGTTGGTATGCCAGTGCGTCAGCGTATCTTTCAGCAGCGCCATGCCGTCATCCGGCAGGGACTTCAGCAGCGCGATTTGCGTCTCCGCGCCTTCCAGCTCAATGACTGGCTTACCTCGCGTTTTCGCCGCCTGCAGCAGCTGGAAGTCGATGCCATAATCGGGACGCAGACCCAGCCGCTGCGCCTGCTGCGCCTGCAGCATCAGCGCAATTTGCCAGGCGGGCAGGGTGTCGAACATTGTCAGAGACAGGTGCAGCTCGCCGCACAGCGTCGCCAGTCGAGCCAAGTCGTCGGGCGCCAGGCGCGTCTCCAGCGGATCGCGCGGGTCAATATCGTCGAACGGCGAGCCGCCCTGCGTAATATCCGCCTCGACAACCAGAGCATCCGCCTTCTCCAGCTGCCGCAGCAGCCGCGCAGGCAGCGGCTGCATATCGCGCGTGCCCATATGAATGCTGCCGACCAGATGCAGCAGCCGATCGTCCAGTCGAATATCCTGGGCGGGCCAGCGATAGCTGGCGGGAAAGAGTCGGCTTACCAGCCCCTGCACACTGCGCCATATGCTGCCTGTCATGCCCCGTCCTTCTTGAGTCAAAACGCCATGCTAGCGATTCCGGTCGCTGAAAAACAGGGCATTAGCGGCTATTGTCGCGTCGTTGGGCGAAAGCGCAGCAGCCGGTTGGCGTTGCCGACCACGGTAATCGAGGACAGCGCCATCGCCGCGCCCGCCACGACCGGGCTGAGCAGTGCGCCGGTGAGCGGATAGAGCACGCCGGCCGCCAGCGGAATGCCCAGGCTGTTATAGATAAAGGCGCCCAGCAAATTCTGACGAATATTTCGCAGCGTCGCGCTGGAGAGCGCCAGCGCATCGGCAACGCTGTTAAGGTCGGCGCGCATCAGGGTAATGGGCGCGGTTTCCACCGCCACGTCGCTGCCGCCGCCCATGGCGATGCCGACATCCGCCTGCGCCAGCGCCGGTGCGTCGTTGATGCCGTCGCCGACCATAGCGACGCGGCGCCCCTGCTGCTGCAGCGCGGCGATCGTCTGCGCCTTCGCTTCCGGCAGCACGCCAGCGATCACCTCGTCGATGCCCGCCTCCTGTGCAATGGCGCGCGCGGTCTCTTCCCGATCGCCGGTCAGCATCATCAGGCGGTAGCCCGCCTGACGCAGCCGCGCCAGCGCCGCTTTGCTTTCGGGCCGCAGCCGATCGCGCAGCGCAATCAGGCCGACAAGTTCGCCGTCCTGCGCCAGCAGCACCGGCGTTGCGCCCTGGCGCGACAGCCGCTCGATATCGGGCTGCGCCTGCTGCAGGGCGACAGCGTTATCCTGCATCAGCGCCGCGTTGCCCAGCAGCAGCGGCTTGCCGTCGAGTATGCCGCTGACGCCTTTGCCGCGTATTGTACGAAATTGCGCAAGCTCGCCCGTGGCCGTAGTCCCTGCCGCCGCGGTAATCGCCTGCGCCAGCGGGTGGCTGGCGTTTTGCTCCAGCGCGGCGGCAGCCTGCACCACCGCCTCGCGTGACCAGCCGTGCCACGTCAGCACCTCGTCAAGCTGCGGCGTGCCGGCCGTCAGCGTACCGGTTTTATCAAAGACCAGCGTATCGATGCGGCTGGCGCGCTGCAGCGCGTCGGCGTCGCGCACCAGCACGCCGAGCTCGGCGGCGCGCCCGACCCCGGCGATAATCGACATCGGCGTCGCGAGCCCCAGCGCGCAGGGGCAGGCGATAATCAGCACTGTGGTAGCGATAACCAGCGTATAGGCGATCTGCGGCTGCGGGCCGAACAGATACCAGATGGCGGCGCTAATCAGGGCGATGGCGACCACCACCGGCACGAAGACCGCCGAGATGCGGTCGGCGAGGCGACCCACGTCCGGCTTGCTGCTCTGCGCCTGGCGCACCAGATGAATAATGCGCGACAGCGCAGTGTGCTGGCCGGTGGCGCGCGCCACGAAGCGCACCGCACCATCCTGCA
The DNA here is from genome assembly GCF_031844285.1 of Enterobacter sp. BRE11. Taxonomy (NCBI): domain Bacteria; kingdom Pseudomonadati; phylum Pseudomonadota; class Gammaproteobacteria; order Enterobacterales; family Enterobacteriaceae; genus Enterobacter; species Enterobacter sp. BRE11. Next base: position 288,888 of record NZ_JAUZUX010000001.1, on the reverse strand, counting down.
CCAGCGTCCCGGCGTAGACTTTGTCGCCGGCGCGTTTGCCCTGCGGCACCGCTTCGCCGGTCAGCATCGCCTCGTCCAGCCAGGCTTCGCCCTCGGTAATGTCGCCGTCCACCGGCACGCGATCGCCCGTCGTCAGGCGCAGCGTCATGCCCGGCTGCACCGCGCTGAGCGGCACCAGCATTTCGCCCTGCTCGCTGACGAGGCGCGCCTGCGCGGGCGTCAAATCGAGCAGCCGCTCAAGCGCTTTAGAGGAGCGCTGGCGCGCGCGCTGCTCCAGCGCGTGGCCGAGATTGATCAGGCCGATAATCATCACGCTGGCTTCGAAATAGAGATGCCGCGCCTGGGCGGGAAAAAAGTCGGGCCAGAGAGCGACGCTGATGGAGTAGATCCAGGCGGCGGCGGTGCCGAGCGCCACCAGCGTATCCATCGTGGCGCTGCCGTTGCGCAGGCTGCGCCATGCGCTGCTGTAGAAGTGGCCGCCAGCGACCGCCATAATCAGCAGCGTGACGGCGCCGATAGCGAGCCAGAGGGGGCGGTTGGCGTCGCTAAGCATCATATTGTCGCCGAGCATGCCCCAGATCATCAGAGGTGCGCCAAACGCCAGCGCCAGCGCCGCCTGCCAGCTAAAGCGGCGCATCGCCTTACGCGCGCTGCTCTGCTGCCTGTCGCGCCGCTCCTGTTCATCCTGCACCGGCTGGGCGTGGTAGCCCGCCGCGTCGACCGCCTCGACCAGCTGCTGTGCAGAGGCGTCGCCCATCACCAGCGCGCTGCGCTCGCCAAGGTTGACGCGCGCCTGGGTCACGCCGGGCACGTTTTCCAGCGCCTTCTCGACCCGGCTGACGCAGCTGGCGCAGCTCATGCCTTCAATAAGCAGAAACTGCGCGCTTTCATGCTGCTGTGCCGGTTCGGTTTCCGCCACCGTTGTCAGCGCCTCCGGCGGCGGCTCTGAAGCTGTCAACGGCTCAGGCTTTGGGTGGCTGTCGCCGTGGAGCGTAGCGTGATAGCCCGCTGCTTCCACCGTGGCAATCAGCGCGGCGGCGTCGGCGCTGCCAACGACCTGCGCTTCCTGCTGCGTGACGCTGGCCTGTTCGACATCGTCGCGCTGCTCGAGCGCTTCTTTAACGCGTTTGACGCAGTGGCCGCAGGACAGGCCTTCCAGCGCCAGCGAGATAGTGTGTGACATAGCGTCCTCCTGTTGTGTCGCTGTTAACAATGCGAGCTTGTTATCACTCGTAATACAGGCTAAACCTTCCATCAAGGGGAAGGTCAAACTCTTTTTACGGAGACTGGCCGCGATCGATTTTTTGAGGAGAGAGCAGGGTGAACATCAGCGATGTTGCGAAAAAAACCGGGTTGACCAGCAAGGCGATTCGTTTCTATGAAGAGAAGGGCGTAGTGACGCCGCCGTTGCGCAGCGACAATGGCTATCGTCGCTACAGCGCGCATCATCTCGATGAGCTTAATCTGCTGCGCCAGGCGCGTCAGGTGGGCTTTACGCTCGACGAGTGCCGCGAGCTGGTGACGCTGTTCAACAATCCGGGGCGCCACAGCGCTGACGTCAAAGCGCGCACCCTGCAGAAGGCAGCGGAGATCGCCGTCCATATCGAAGAGCTACAGGCGACGCGCATGCGGCTGCTGGCGCTGGCCGACGCCTGTCCGGGGGACGAAGGCGCGGAGTGCCCGATTATCAATAATCTGGCGGGCTGCTGCGGCCATCGCCAGCCTGATTAACGCGGCCTGATGTGCAGCGTAATGCCCTCGATGCCCGTCACGACGACCTGCGCGCCCGCGGGCAGATCCCGATCGGCCTGCACGCGCCAGCTGCTGTCACCCAGCCGCACGTGGCCGATGCCGTTGACCAGCGGCGCATCCAGCGTCAGAAGCGTGCCGATCAGCTGATTGCCGCGCTGGTTAAGGGCGTTGGGCTGCTGGTGGCGCTCGCGATGGCGCATCCAGCGATACCAGAGATAGACGCAGACCAGCGTCAGCAGGGCGAACAGTGAGCCCTGCGCCGTCCAGCTGAAGGGCGTCAGCCACTCCACGATGCCTACCAGCACCGCCGCGATGCCGCTCCACAGCAGATAGCCGCTGGTGCCGAGCATCTCCGCCGCCAGCAAGAGGCCGCCGAGGGTCAGCCAGAACCAGTGCGGATGGGCAACGATCTCCATCACCATCAGCGTTTCGACTCTGCAGCGCCGCCTTTAAGCAGCTCGCTGATGCCCGCCACCGAGCCGAGCAGGCTGCTGGCGTCCAGTGGCATCATCACCACCTTGCTGTTGCTGGCTTCGCCGATTTTCTGCAGCGCGTCGGTATATTTCTGCGCCACGAAGTAGTTCACCGCCTGGATGTCGCCCGCCGCGATCGCTTCTGAGACCATTTTGGTGGCGCGCGCTTCGGCTTCCGCCTGGCGTTCACGCGCCTCCGCCTGCAGGAACGCCGAGGTGCGTTCGCCTTCAGCCTTCAGGATGCGCGACTGCTTATCGCCCTCGGCGCGCAGAATGGCCGCCTGGCGCACGCCTTCCGCCGCAAGGATGTCGGCGCGCTTGGTGCGCTCCGCCTTCATCTGCGCATTCATGGCGGCAATCAGCTCCTGCGGCGGACGCACATCGCGGATTTCGATGCGGGTGATTTTCACGCCCCAGGGATTAGTTGCCTCGTCGACGATGTGCAGCAATCGGGTGTTGATGTTATCGCGCTGCGACAGCATCTCATCCAGCTCCATGCCGCCGAGCACGGTGCGGATGTTGGTCATGGTGAGGTTGATGATCGCCAGTTCGAGATTGCTGACCTCATAGGCGGCGCGCGCCGGATCCACCGCCTGAATAAAACAGACGGCGTCGATGGTGACGTTGGCGTTGTCTTTGGAGATAACTTCCTGCGAGGGAATATCCAGCACGCGCTCCATCATATTGATCTTGTGACCGATACGATCCATAAAGGGCACGACCAGACTCAGTCCGGGCTGCAGCGTGCGGGTGTAGCGGCCAAAGCGCTCCACGGTCCACTGATAGCCCTGCGGCACGATCTTGACGCCCGCCCACACCGTGACCAGCGCCAGCACGATCAGCGCAGGAATGACTGTTAACATATAACCTCCCGATTGTTAATTTACGGGCCGAGTCGCTTCGGCCCGGACAGGACGCCGCCGCTTAGTAGAGCAGCGAGTAGAGCTGGCGGCGGTAGCGGGCTGCGAGCGCGTCGCCGGTGCCGAGCGCCGCGAGGATCTCCTGCAGCATTTTGCGCACCTGGCCGTCCGCCGCGTTCATATCGCGCTTCAGGAAGCCAAGCAGCAGCTCCAGCGCCTCTTCGTTGCGCCCAACCTGATGCAGTTGTAACGAGAGCTTAGCAGCCAGCTCGGCATTGGTGGGATCGCTCTCCAGCTGCGCCTGCAGCTGCTGGATTTCCGGCGTATCGGCCGCCTGCTTCAGCAGATCGATCTGCGCCATCAGGCTCTGATAGCGCGTGTCCTGATCCTGCAGCGGCACCTTCGCCAGCACCTCTTCCGCTTCGTCGCTGCGGTTCAGGCCGATCAAGACTTCCGCCAGCAAAAAGCCGATTTCGCTCGCCTGGCGGCTGAGCTGCCAGGCCTCCTTCAGCAGCGGCAGCGCCTCCAGCGGTTTGCCTTCTTCCATCAGCGCCAGCGCCTGCTGCGCCTTCAGCTCCTCTTCGCGCGGCAGCACTTTTTCCAGCAGCGCGCGCACCGCCTCTTCCGGCTGTGGCCCCTGGAAACCGTCGACCGGCTGACCGTTCTGGAACAGATAGACCGTCGGGATGGAGCGCAGGCCGAACTGTGACGCCACCATTTGCTCTTTGTCGCAGTCGAGCTTCGCCAGAATAAACTGGCCGGCGTACTCCTGCGCCAGACGCTCCAGCAGCGGCGTCAGCTGCTGGCAATGTTGGCTGCGATCCGACCAGAAATAGAACAGCACCGGGATCTGCATGGACTGTTCCAGCGTCTGATGCAGGTTGGATTCGTTAACGTCGATAATCGAAGCTTGTGGTGACATAGCGAAGTCTCTTGGCAGAAAGTGTTTAAAGAATATGGGGCCGGACAGGCCCGCTTCAAGATGAATTCTCAGCGGCTGCTTAAAATGCGATCCAGCATCCAGCCCGGCAGCACTCTTTTCAGGATGCTCATTGCATGCGCCACCAGGGTCACCGGATAGCGCAGGCGCGGATGGGAGCTCTCCAGCGCATGGCGCAGCTTCGGCAGGATCGCCTCCGGCGGCAGGCTGAAGCGCGCGGCGATGCCGGGATTACGCACCGGCTGGTCCGGCTCGCCCTGGGTTACGTTATCGGTAAAGCGGGTGTGAACAGGCCCCGGCTCGATCAGGCTGACGCGCACGCCGCTGCGGCGCAGTTCAAGGCGCAGCGCGTCGCTCCAGGCCTCCAGCGCATATTTGCTGGCGGCATAGGCGCCGCGGCCCGGCGTGGAGATCAGCCCGAGCACGGAGCTGGTGTTGACGATGCGCGCGTCGCCGTGCGCTTCCAGCGCGGGCAGCAGCCGCATCGTCAGCTGATGGGCGCCGAAGAAGTTGGTAGAGAACTGCTGCTCCAGCTGCTGGCGCGACAGCGTGCGCAGCGGGCCGTAGAGGCCAAAGCCGCCGTTGTTGAACAGCGCGAACAGACGGTGCGCCGTCAGCGCCAGGATCTCATCGGCGGCGCGATCGATGCTCGCCGCGTCGTCAAGATCGAGCGCGACGGCGACAAAGCCCTGCGCGCGCATCCGCTCGACATCCTCGGGCTTGCGGCAGGCGGCGATCACGCGGTAGCCGCGCGCCTGCAGATCCTGCGCCGCCACCAGACCAATACCGCTGGAACAGCCGGTAATTACAACGGTTTTTTGCATATCTTTACCCATAAAAAGCGCGTCGCCGCAGATTACTCATGCTTAACTAAAGGGGCCAGTTCTTTCGCCATCAGTTCGGCGATAAAGGGCTGCGCATCGGGATTCGGATGGATACCGTCCTGCTGCATCCATTCAGGTTTCAGGTAGACCTGCTCCATAAAAAAGGGCACCAGAGGGATGTTGTACTGCTGTGCCAGTCTGGGGTAGATCCCGCTGAACGCTTCCGTATAACGCCGCCCGTAATTGGCAGGCAGACGCACCTGCATCAGCAGCGGCTTTGCGTTCGCCGCCTTTATGTCGTCGATGATTTTACGCAGATCCTGCTCGATAGCCTGCGGCGGAAAGCCGCGCAGACCGTCGTTACCGCCCAGTTCGATTAACACCCACTGCGGCTGATGCTGTTTTAATAGCGCCGGCAAGCGCGCCAGTCCCTGCGCGGCGGTGTCGCCGCTGATGCTGGCATTGACCACCTTAGGCTGTTGCTGCCAGTTTGTATTCAGCAGGCTCGGCCAGGCGGCGCTGGCCGACATGCGATAGCCAGCGCTCAGGCTGTCGCCTAACACTAACAGGGTGTTCGCAGCGGCCAGATGCGATACCAGTAGAAGAACGAAAAACAGGAAAGCGTAATGCCAGCGGAAAACATTCTTGAAGTTCATCATCTTACAAAGTCCGTCGGTCAGGGGGAACAGCAGCTGTCCATCCTCACCGGAGTTGACTTCATTGTCAAACGGGCCGAAACCATCGCGCTGATCGGCGAGTCGGGATCTGGCAAATCGACGCTGCTGGGCATTCTGGCGGGCCTCGACGACGGCAGCAGCGGCGAGGTCAGGCTGCTGGGAGAGCCGCTGCACCTGCTCGACGAAGAGCAGCGCGCCGCGCTGCGGGCGACGCAGGTTGGCTTTGTTTTTCAGTCTTTTATGCTGGTGCCGACGCTGAACGCGCTGGAGAACGTGCAGCTGCCTGCGCTGCTGCGCGGCGAGAGCGACCGCCGGAGCCGCGAGCAGGCGCGCGAGCTGTTAACCCAGCTGGGGCTGGAAAAGCGCCTGGCGCATCTGCCCGCGCAGCTCTCCGGCGGCGAGCAGCAGCGCGTGGCGCTGGCGCGCGCCTTCAGCGGGCAGCCCGGCCTGCTGTTCGCCGATGAGCCCACCGGCAATCTGGACCGGAAAACCGGCGACCGCATTGCCGATCTGCTTTTCTCGCTCAACCGCGACTACGCCACCACGCTGATTCTGGTGACGCATGACGAACAGCTGGCGGCGCGCTGCGACCGCCGCCTGCGGCTGCGCGACGGCAAAGTGTGGGAGGCGTGATGATCTGGCGCTGGTTCTGGCGCGAGTGGCGCTCGCCCTCGCTGCTGATTGTCTGGGTGGCGCTGACGCTGTCGGTGGCCTGCGTGCTGGCGCTGGGCGCCATCGGCGACCGCATGGAGAAAGGGCTCAGCCAGCAGAGCCGCGACTTTATGGCGGGCGACCGCACGCTGCGCAGCAGCGCGGCCGTGCCGGACGCCTGGCTGGCGAAAGCGCGGGAAGAGGGGTTGAGCGTCAGTGGGCAGCTCAGCTTTATGACCATGACCTTCGCCGGTGAGACGCCGCAGCTGGCGGCGGTCAAGGCGGTTGATAACCGCTATCCGATGTTCGGCGATCTGCAGACCAACCCGCCTGGCCTGAAGCCGGTGCCCGGCACGGCGCTGGCTGCACCGCGGCTGATGGCGCTGCTTAACCTCAAGGTGGGCGACAGGCTGGATGTCGGCGACGCCAGCCTGCGCATCGCGGGCGAGGTGATTCAGGAGCCGGACGGCGGCTTTAATCTCTTTCAGATGGCGCCGCGCCTGCTAATCAACCTGGACGACGCGCAGAAGACCGGCGCGATTCAGCCGGGCAGCCGCCTGACCTGGCGTTATAAGTTCGCCGGCGAGCCGTCGCAGCTGGCGCGCTACGATCGCTGGATCCAGCCGCAGCTGAAGGCGGATCAGCGCTGGATAAGCGTAGAGAATTCCGAAGACGCGCTGGGGCGCTCGATGCAGCGCGCCCAGCAGTTTCTGCTGCTCTCCGCCTTGCTGACCCTGATGCTGGCCATCGCCGCCGTCGCGGTGGCGATGAGCCACTACTGCCGAAGCCGTTACGATCTGGTGGCGGTGCTGAAAACGCTGGGGGCGACGCGGGGGGCGCTGCGTCGGCTGATCGTCGGCCAGTGGCTGGCGGTACTGCTGCTGGCGGCGCTGTGCGGCGGGGCGCTCGGGCTGGGCGTCGAAGCGCTGCTGATGCAGATGCTGAAACCGGTGCTGCCCGCGACCCTGCCGCCCGCCAGCGGCTGGCCGTGGCTCTGGGCGATCGGCTCGCTGTTCGTCATCTCGCTGCTGGTGGGGCTGCGCCCCTACCGACTGCTGCTGGCGACCCAGCCGCTGCGCGTGCTGCGTCGCGACGCCGTGGCCGATATCTGGCCGCTGAAGCGCTATATCCCGGCGATGGGCGGGGTGGTGATTGCGCTGCTGGCGCTGCTGGTGGGCGGCAGCAAGATGCTGTGGGCGCTGCTGGCAGGCGTGGCGGCGCTGGCGGGCCTGCTGGCGCTGCTGGGCTGGGGCACGCTGCTGCTGCTGCGGCGACTGGTGGTGCGCAGCCTGGCGCTGCGGCTGGCGATCAACCGTCTGCTGCGCCAGCCGGGCATGACGCTGAGCCAGCTGGCGGCGTTTTCGCTCTCTTTTATGCTGCTGGCGCTGCTGCTGGTGATGCGCGGCGATCTGCTGGATCGCTGGCAGCAGCAGCTCCCGCCAGATAGCCCAAACTATTTCCTGCTCAATATCACCCAGGATCAGGTGCCGCAGGTGCGCGCTTTTCTCGCCTCGCATCAGGTGAAGCCGGAAACTTTCTACCCCGTGGCGCGGGCGCGTCTGACCGATCTGAACGGCAAAGAGGCCGATCCGAAGCGGGATAACGCCCTGAACCGCGAGCTGAACCTGACGTGGACGGGCGAGCGGCCCGATCACAATCCGCTGACGGCGGGCAGCTGGCCGCCGCAGCCGGGCGAAGTGTCGATGGAGGCGGAGCTTGCCGGCCGTCTGGGGGTGAAGCTGGGCGATACGCTGACCTTTACCGGCGATACCCAGACCTTTAGCGCAAAAATTAGCAGCCTGCGCAAGGTGGACTGGGAGAGCCTGCGGCCTAACTTCTTTTTTATCTTTTCGCCGGGCGCGCTGGATGCGCAGCCGCAAACCTGGCTGACCAGCTTCAGGCTGAATAACGATCCGGCGCTGCTGGCGCAGCTGAACCGCGCCTTTCCGACGCTGAGCCTGCTCGATATCGGCAGCATTATGCGGCAGATCGGCCTGGTGCTGACGCAGGTGAGTCAGGCGCTGGAGATTATGGTGGTGCTGGTGACCTTCTGCGGCGTGCTGCTGCTGCTGGCGCAGATTCAGGTCGGGATGCATCAGCGGCGTCAGGAGCTGGTGGTCTGCCGCACGCTGGGCGCCAGCAAGCGATTGCTGCGTGGAACGCTGTGGTGCGAGTTCGCGCTGCTCGGCGTGGTCTCCGGCGTGGCGGCGGCGCTGGGGGCGGAAGCGGCGCTCTGGGCGCTGCAGCGCAAAATCTTCGACTTCCCATGGCAGCCCGACTGGACGCTGTGGCTGGCGCTGCCGCTGGGCGGCGCGCTGCTGCTCTCGCTGTGCGGCGGCTGGCTGGGGGCGCGGCTGCTGCGCGGCAAGGCGCTGTTCCGGCGCGCGGAGTCAGCATAAAAAAGCGGGCCTGGGGCCCGCTTGTCGGCTTTAGCGCTGGCTAATCAGAACTTCGCTGCGGCCCAGGCGATGCCGCTGGCGTACTCCGGCGGCAGCATCGGCACCAGCGCTGCCAGCGCCGCGGTCAGCCGCGCGCTGTCGCTGTCGGTCAGGTTGAGATGCCCGACCTTGCGCCCTGGGCGCACCTCTTTGTCATACCAGTGCAGATGTACCAGCGGCTGCTGCAGCCAGTCGCTGTTCAGCGCGGTGCCGATCAGATTGACCATCACCGACGGCGCGAACACCACCGGCTGCGGCAGCGGCAGGCCCAGCACGGCGCGCAGATGCAGTTCGAACTGGCTGACAGAGGCGCCGTTCTGCGTCCAGTGCCCGCTGTTGTGCACGCGCGGCGCCAGTTCGTTAATCAGCAGCCCCTCCGGCGTCACGAAGCACTCCATCGCCATCACGCCGACGTAGTTCAGCTCCTGCATAATGGCGCCGAGCATCGTTTCCGCCTGCGCCTGCTGCGCGGCGTCCGCCTGTGGGAAGGCGACGCTGGTGCGCAAAATGCCCTCCTGATGCAGGTTGTGGGTCAGCGGGTAGAATACGGTGCGGCCATCCTGTCCGCGCGCGCCCACCAGCGACACCTCGCCGGAAAAATTGATGCCCTGTTCGACGATGCATTCGCCGTAGCACTCGTCCGGCAGCGCGTTGGTTTCATCCACATGCAGCCGCCACTGGCCGCGGCCGTCATAGCCGCCGGTGCGGCGCTTGACGATCGCCAGCTCGCCCAGCGAGGCGAACACCTGCGGCCATTCGCTTTTGTCGGCCAGCAGCTGCCAGGGCGCAGTGGCGAGATGCAGCCGATCGAGCAGCTGCTTCTGCGTCAGGCGATCTGCCAGAAGCGGAAAAATATCGCGGTTCACAAAGGCGGGATGCACCGCCAGCTCGCGCGTCAGCGCGGTTTCCGGCCAGCGCTCGATTTCGGCGGTGATCACGCTCTGCGCAATCGGCAGCGCGTCCGGTTCGGCATCGAGGCCGACCGGGTAGACGGCGATGCCCAGCGGCTCGCCCGCCTGGCGCAGCATACGGCCCAGCTGGCCGTTGCCCAGTACGCAAACCGGCTTCATGCGTCCTCCCGCGGATCCGGATTGCTCAGCACCTCGTCGGTCTGCGCCTGGCGCCAGTCGCCAAGGCGCGCGGCCAGCGCCGCGTCGTGGATCGCCAGAATTTGTGCCGCCAGCAGGGCGGCGTTGGCCGCGCCCGCTTTGCCGATCGCCAGGGTGCCGACCGGAATGCCGCGCGGCATCTGCACGATAGAGTAGAGGCTGTCGACGCCGCTCAGCGCCGCGCTCTGCACCGGCACGCCCAGCACCGGCACCAGGGTTTTCGCCGCCAGCATGCCCGGCAGATGCGCCGCGCCGCCCGCGCCCGCAATAATCACCTGATAGCCGCTGTCGGCGGCGGTTTCGGCGAAACTGAACAGCTTGTCCGGCGTGCGGTGCGCGGAGACCACTTCAACGTGGAAGGGCACATCCAGGCTGGTGAGGATTTCCGCAGCGAACTGCATAGTGGACCAGTCACTTCTGGAGCCCATTACAATAGCAATGCGGGCCGGGGCGGCGTTGGATGACATGCGGTCAACTCCTGTGAATAAACAAACGAACCTGGCCGGTCGGTCAGGTAAAGAAGGGCACAGAGAATAGCATGAGAAGGGCGCAAGGAAAACGGTTGCGTCGCTGCTTTACCGGCACGTTGAGCGCCGTTTTACCAGTCGAATTCGACAAGGCTGATGCCGCTGGCATCCAGCTGGATCATCGAGCCGCGTTCATGCCATGCGCCTAACACGGCGCGCTCGGCAGACTCTCCCTGCAAGCTGAAGCGGTGGATCGCGGGACGATGGGTGTGGCCGTGGATCATCAGGCGCGTCTGCTGGCGCACCATCGCCGCCTCCACCGCGTTGGCGTTGACGTCCATAATGGCGAGCGACTTATGCTGGTTCGCCTGTTTGCTGCCGTCGCGCATGCGGGCGGCGATGCGCTGGCGAATAAACAGCGGCAGGGCAAGAAAAAGGCGTTGCAGCCAGCGCTGATGCACTTTGGCGCGAAAACGCTGATAGCCCGCGTCGTCGGTGCAGAGCGTATCGCCGTGCAGGATCAGCACGCGATGGCCGTAGCAGGTCAGCACCTGCTCTTCCGGCAGCAGCGTCATGTCGCTGGCGCGGGCGTAGGCCTGGCCGAGCAGGAAATCGCGGTTGCCGTGAATAAAGTAGACGGGTACCGGCAGCGCGCGCAGCGCGTCGGCGACCTGCTGGTGCAGCGGGTTGGGATCGTCATCGCCGATCCAGGCTTCAAACAGATCGCCCAGGATATAGAGCGCGTCGCAGCGCGGCGCTTCACGCGCCAGAAAACGCAGAAAACCGGCGGTGATCGCCGGTTCTTCCTGACACAGATGCAAATCTGCAATAAACAGGGTGCGCGACATTACTCGCTGACGGTCACTTTCTGGATGACGACGTCATCTTTCGGTACGTCCTGGTGCATGCCGCTGCGGCCGGTCGAAACCGCTTTGATTTTGTCGACCACGTCCATGCCTTCCACCACTTCTGCGAACACGCAATAACCCCAGCCCTGCAGGCTCTCGTCACGGAAGTTCAGGAAGTCGTTGTCGGCGACGTTGATAAAGAACTGCGCGGTAGCGGAGTGCGGAGCGGAGGTGCGCGCCATCGCCAGGGTGCCGCGGGTGTTTTTCAGGCCGTTGTTCGCTTCGTTGCGAATTTCAGCTTTGGTCTCTTTCTGCTTCATGCCCGGCTCAAAACCGCCGCCCTGGATCATGAAGCCGTTGATAACACGGTGGAAAATGGTGTTGTCGTAAAAACCTTCACGGCAGTATTCGAGGAAGTTTTGCACGGTAGCGGGGGCTTTATCGTCGAAGGTTTTAATTACGATGTCGCCGTGGTTGGTCTGGAAAGTAACCATCATTCTCGTCCTGTAAAGATTGTCGTCAGCGGTCTGGCCGCCGCAAAGCGCGCTGGCCATTTTTGTCGACGCCTCTTATATCATAAATTCCAATGACGCGTCAGCACGCCCGGGGCGCTCTCAGCACGCTGCCGTCGCGCAAGCGCGAAAAATACGGCACAATAACTGAATAACCTGATAAAAGTGTTTACCGCACTCGTCTAAACGGAACTGTTCAATGCTAAAGATTTATAACACCCTGAGTCGACAGAAAGAGGAATTCAAACCTATCCATGCTGGCGAAATCGGCATGTACGTGTGCGGTATCACGGTGTACGACCTCTGTCATATCGGCCATGGGCGCACCTTCGTGGCGTTCGACGTGGTGGCTCGCTACCTGCGCTACAGCGGCTATCGTCTGAACTACGTGCGCAACATTACCGATATCGACGATAAGATCATTCGCCGCGCCAATGAAAACGGCGAAAGCATTGAAACCCTCACCAACCGCATGATTGGCGAGATGCACAAGGATTTCGCCGCGCTCGGCATTCTGCCGCCGGATCAGGAGCCGCGCGCCACGCGCCACATCGCCGAGATTATTGAGCTGGTGGAGCGTCTGATTGAACGAGGCCATGCCTATGTCGCCGACAACGGCGACGTGATGTTCGACGTGCCGAGCGATGCCGATTACGGCGCGCTGTCGCGTCAGGACCTGGAGCAACTGCAGGCGGGCGCACGCGTGGAAGTGGCCGACGTGAAGCGCAACCCGATGGATTTCGTCCTGTGGAAAATGTCGAAAGCGGATGAGCCCGCCTGGCCTTCGCCGTGGGGCAACGGTCGTCCCGGCTGGCATATCGAGTGCTCGGCGATGAACTGCAAGCAGCTCGGCGCGCACTTCGACATTCACGGCGGCGGCTCGGATCTGATGTTCCCCCACCATGAAAATGAGATCGCCCAGTCGACCTGCGCCCATGACGGTCCCTACGTTAACTACTGGATGCACTCCGGCATGGTGATGGTGGATCGCGAGAAGATGTCGAAATCGCTCGGCAACTTTTTCACCGTGCGCGACGTGCTGCAGCACTACGACGCCGAAACGGTGCGCTACTTTCTGATGTCGGGCCATTACCGCAGCCAGCTTAACTACGGCGAAGAGAACCTCAACCAGGCGCGCGCGGCGCTGGAGCGCCTCTATACCGCGCTGCGCCACACCGATCGCAACGCCGCGCCGGCGGGCGGCGAAGCGTTTGACGCGCGCTTCCGCGCGGCGATGGACGACGACTTCAACACGCCGGAAGCCTACTCGGTGCTGTTCGATATGGCGCGCGAAGTCAATCGTCTGAAAGGGGAAAACAACGACGCGGCCAGTGCGCTGGCGGCGAAGCTGCGCGAGATCGCCAACGTGCTGGGTATTCTGCAACAGGATCCCGAACTGTTTCTGCAGAGCGGCGCGCAGGCCAATGCCGACGACGTCGCCGAGATCGAGCACTGGGTGCAGGCCCGCGCCGACGCGCGCAGAGAGAAAAACTGGGCGCAGGCCGATATCGCGCGCGACAAGCTGAACGAGCTGGGCGTGATTGTGGAGGATGGGCCGCAGGGTTCGACCTGGCGTCGTAAGTAATACCGGAAAGGGCGCTCAGGCGCCCTTTTTTATGCTTTAGCGGATAGCCTGTGCCTGCGGCAGGAACGGCTTTTGCGGCAGCGCGAGGTTCAGAAAGTAACAGGGCGAGAGGCGTATTGCAGAGGAGTAGGGCGAGGCAGGACGCCTGGCCTTTATGCCAGACGTCCGTCTGTCGCCGCCGTCAGGCGGTAACGGTGATGCGCTGCCCGGCGAACGCGACGGTCTGCCCGGCCACGATTTTGCAGCGTTTGCGGGTTTCCACCGCGCCGTCAACGGTCACTTCGCCGTCGGCGATAACGATTTTGGCCTGCGCGCCGCTCTCTACCCAGCCTTCCAGCTTCAGCAGGTCGCACAGATCGACGTGTGGGTGTTTACCCAGGCTAAAAGTCGCCATTATGCCTCCTCTTTATCGTGATAAGTTTCGCACGCGTGCAGCGTGTTTTCGATCAGCGTGGCGACGGTCATTGGCCCTACGCCGCCCGGCACCGGCGTGATGTATGAGGCGCGCGCCGAGGCCGCGTCGAAATCGACGTCGCCGACCACTTTGCCGCTCTCCAGCCGGTTGATGCCGACATCGATCACCACCGCGCCCGGCTTAATCCAGTCGCCCGGAATAAAACCTGGTTTACCAACGGCGACTACCAGCAGATCGGCATGCTCGACGTGGTGACGCAAATCTTTGGTGAAGCGGTGGGTGACGGTGGTGGTGCAGCCCGCCAGCAGCAGCTCCATGCTCATCGGACGGCCCACGATATTGGAAGCGCCGACCACTACGGCGTTCAGGCCGTAGGTGTCGATATTGTAGCGCTCCAGCAGCGTCACAATGCCGCGCGGCGTGCAGGGACGCAGCGTCGGCGCGCGCTGGCAGAGACGGCCAACGTTGTAGGGATGAAAGCCGTCGACGTCTTTATCGGGGGTAATGCGTTCCAGCACTTTGACGTTGTCGATGCCGGCCGGCAGCGGCAGCTGCACCAGAATGCCGTCAATCTCCCGATCGTCATTGAGATCGTCAATCAGCTGCAGCAGATCGGCTTCGCTGGTGGTCGCCGGCAGATCGTAAGAGCGCGACACAAAGCCGACCTCTTCGCAGGCGCGGCGTTTGCTGCCGACATAGATTTGCGAAGCGGGGTTTTCGCCCACCAGCACGACTGCAAGACCCGGCGCGCGTTTACCGGCCGCCAGGCGCTGCTTTACTTTTTCCGCAACCTCAAGGCGCACCTGCTGCGCAATCGTTTTACCGTCAATAATTTTTGCTGCCATCAGAGAGGAAATCCACTGTGTTGTGTTGAATCGGGGAAAGGCGCCTATTCTGTCAGAAGCGCGACGCGCTGTCAGGTTCTGAATCGCCGCCGGTTGTCTGATTCTTCGACATATGCATTGCGGCAGCGGCCAAAACCGTTGACTCGTTGAGGTCTCGCCGTATAATCCTCGCCATCCCCGTGCGCCCTTAGCTCAGCTGGATAGAGCACCGGCCTTCTAAGCCGTAGGTCACAGGTTCGAATCCTGTAGGGCGTGCCATTTTCTCTTCCTTTACCTCTGCGTGAATTCTTCAAAACCGATAAAAAATAAACCGGCGTCTGATGCGGTTTGTCGATTTCCTGTCCGGCCATGGCGACGCGTCGCTGGTAAGTGTGCGGTACTATCCGGGATCATTTCCTGCCGGATAGCCGTATTTAGAAGGTCTGTAATAGCAGCAAAAAAATGCCCCCGTGTTGAGGGGGCAAAGTGTTTTTTTTATTTTTAGAAGATTTCCCTGGTGAGGCTATTAACATTATCGTCATGCCTGTTGTTTACTTTAGAGCCAGGTTTTTTTCTTTTCAATAATGTGGCAAAGGGTTTTTTGATCCATATTTTTTCGCAATTAAATAGTTGTTGTTTCATCTGAAAAGGAAAACCAGGTTTCTAATCCTAAAATTTTTATTCAGATAAAATCAAAGAGAGTGGGGCACGCTATTTCCCTTTTAACGTTTATTATTGCGCAGTTAATGGTTAGATACCTTAATGTTCTTCCGCTTATTTTCAATGAAGAAATTTGATCCTGGTCAATTTTAATTGAGGCAGGTGAGATTTATCCCGAAGTTAATATAAATTTTATGGCGACTTTTCCGATAAAGCAGATATCCAGCAGGGCTTTTTGCCACTGAAAACTGCCAAAGGGGCTTTATCGATGAAAGTTATGAACATTTTTACAGGCCTGAAGATAGGTGGCAAATTAACGCTGGGTTTCGCGTTAGTTATCTTTGCCTCTGTCATCATTGCGCTGCTTGCGTTCCGCTGTTTTTTTAGCATTCAGGAAAACTCAGCTAAACGTGACATTATCGTTAATATGGCCAATACGCTCAGTGACGCCAGGCTCAATCGGACGCTGTTTCAATATACCAGGGATAAAAAATATTTTGAGCTTAACGGGGCGGCGATGAATAAGCTCACCGTATTGAAGGATGATCTGGAAGAGCACGTATGGTCTGCCGAAGGCGAGGCAAAAGTCGTTCAGCTCGAGCAAAATTTGAAACAGTATCAGGATAAACGAGCGCGCTTTCTTGCCGCGACAAACAACACCGACAGCGCGTTAGCGGAACTCGCCGCGATGGCCTTTCCTTCATTCGCTGAGAAGCTCAGTTCGCGTGCCTCTTTTGTCCCTTCTGAAACGGCGGCAGCGATTTTTTCACTGAAATCGAAAATTGATTCTCTTTCTTTGACATTGCGGGATTATCTGGCAAAGCCAGATGAAGCCTTGTTGAATACCCTCATCGGGCAACTCAATGAGAGTCAGCCGCTGATGGCAGCGGCTGGGACCTCTGATGATGCTTTGCTCAACGGGATATTAACGGCCATGCAGCAGAAAAGCGCAGCTATGCCCGCTCGGTTGCAGAACTATCTACAGCAGGTACATACAGAAAAAGGGGCTTCAGACGAGATGACCGGAGCCGCCGTGTCGCTGAATAAAGCGATGACAGCGTTAGCGCTTTATCAGTCAGAAATGGCAGGCAAGTATATTCAGACGGCGCTCTGGCAGATTGCTTTTACCACCATCGCCTGTATTGTGCTTAGCCTTCTGGTTGCATGGCAGATGACCCGCAGCATTACCCGTCCCCTTAAAGAAACGCTCTCTTCCGCGCAGCGTATTGCGGAGGGCGATTTGACCTCGGAAATCACCAGCACGCGCGCTGATGAGCTGGGGCAGCTCATGACAGCGGTTAACGCCATGAACCTGAGCCTGCGCACAATCATTTCACGCGTTCGTGACGGCGTAAACGGCGTGGCGCGTGCATCCTCCGAAATTGCCGCAGGCAATATCGATTTGTCATCGCGAACAGAGCAGCAATCCGCAGCCGTCGTTGAAACCGCAGCCAGTATGGAAGAGCTGACTTCGACGGTCAAACAGAACGCCGAAAACGCGCACCACGCCAGCCGCCTGGCCACTGAGGCTTCGCATAATGCCGGTCGTGGCGGGGAGATCATCAGGGATGTTATTACCACGATGGGCGGCATCAGCCAGAGCTCAGGAAAAATCGGCGAGATCATTTCGGTGATAAACGGCATCGCCTTTCAGACCAATATTCTGGCGCTGAATGCGGCTGTTGAAGCGGCGCGGGCGGGTGAGCAGGGGCGTGGATTTGCCGTCGTTGCCGGCGAGGTAAGAAATCTGGCACAGCGGAGTTCGCTGGCTGCAAAAGAGATTGAAACGTTAATCCGGGAATCGCTGGATCGGGTCAACGGCGGGACGGAGCTGGTCAATCGCGCCGGAGATACGATGCAGGATATCGTCCAGTCCGTTTCGCAGGTCAGGGATATCATGGGCGAAATTGCCGCAGCGTCGGATGAGCAGAATCGTGGAATTACCCAGATCGCTCAGGCGATGACGGAAATGGATACCACTACACAGCAGAACGCGGCGCTGGTGGAGGAGTCTTCTGCTGCGGCCAGCAGTCTTGAAGAACAGGCGCTTGGGCTGGAAAGAACCGTCTCCATCTTCCGGCTGCCGTCGTCCCTACCGGCAGTGCATCAGAGCGTGCCGGATAACCGAGCCACTCCTAAGATGCCGGTATCCGCTACGTCTGCTGATAAAGAGTGGGTAACCTTTTGATTGATTAGCGCCCCTCGTGAGGAGGGGCGCTGAACGGCAGCAGTGCCCAGCGAATGCCCGTTATCTACTCAGCAACGCTTAAAAGCTGTTTAACCAAATAGCGCAAATCCTCTTTCGCCTGCTGAAAGCCTTCTGCTGTCGGACTGACGCTCAGAATATCGGCATAGCCATTCACCGCGCCGCCTATCATACGGGCGGTGCGCGCTACATCGACCTGCCGGTAAAGCCCCTGGCCCACGCCCGTCTCGATGAGCCTTTCTAAAAGGCTAAACCATCTGTTCATGTTGTTCATGGCCAAATCAGCATAGGCCGGATCGTGCTGGGCCTGCGTCCAGACCGAATTGTACAGCAGCCAGTCCGCATCCTGGGTTGCAGGCAAACTGGTAATAAAAACATCAAGCGCGACATCAGGCGCGAAACCGGCAATAGCCTCTTTAAAAGCATCAAGATCGGCCTGCATGAAACGCTCAACCGCCTCCAGCCTGAGCGATCGCCAGTCGCGGAAATAGTGATAGATATGGCTACGTGAGATACCGACATGCTCGGTAAGCTCCCGGGTCGTCACCTTATCGATGCCTTTATCGATAAAAAGCGCTATCGCGCCGTCGAGGATTTTAGTCCGAAGGTTTTCTACTGGCATAGGTTCGTTATTTCCCTGCATTGACTTTGAGCAAGCGCTCAAATAGACTCGCTTCAGTTTTGAGCAGCCGCTCAAGTACATCATAATCAGAAGTTAAACATGCAAATATTTAAAACGCCAGCGCCGCCTGCGCCTGCTCGCAGCGCCCTCCAGACCCTGAAAAAGTTAGGGCGTCGGCATCGTAAAAAGCTACTGCTGACATTTTTGCTGGTGGTTGCCGAGAACGTAATGTATCTGCTCTATCCGCTACTGGCGGGATTTGCCATCAACGCCATGCTTTCAGGGCGGGCACTGCACGCAATGCTTTACGCGGGCATGGTCTTTGTCATGTGGGCGATTGGCGCGGCGCGCCGCAGCGTAGATACCCGCACGTTTGCCCGTATTTACGCCGAGCTGGCGGTGCCGGTGATCCTGACGCAGCGCAGCGAAAATCAGGGCGCATCGACCATTGTCGCTCGCGTGACGCTGTCGCGCGAATTCGTCGATTTTTTCGAGAAGCATCTGCCAGTGCTAATCACCTCCGCCGCGTCGATTACGGGAGCCGCTGCGATGCTGCTGGCTATAGAGTTCTGGACCGGCATCGCCTGCATTGCCATCCTGGTTTTCTTTGCCGGCTTTCTGCCCGGCTTCACGCGTAAAAACGAAGCGCTGTTTGTACGTCTCAATAACCGACTGGAAAAAGAGGTGGGCTTTGTCAGCACCGCCAGAGCGCCTGCGTTGACGAGGCATTACGGCGTGCTGGCCGGTTTGCGTATCCGACTCTCCGATCGTGAAGCCATGGGATATCTGGCCATTGGATGCGTGACCGCGCTGCTGTTTGCCATGACCATTCTCTGCATGACGCTAAACGGCGTTCACGATTCTGGTCACATCTATTCGGTGATGACCTATATGTGGATGTTCGCCATGAGTCTGGATGACGCTCCGCAGCTGCTGGAGAAGTACTCCCAGCTCAAAGATATCGGCCGCCGCGTCAACACCGGGCAACTCTGAGCGTAACGCAACAGTGACCTCCTCCTGCTTAACCACCGGATACTTCGATGCCGCAATTTTTTATTGAAAGGCCTGTTTTTGCCTGGGTGATCGCCCTGTTTATCGTCCTGGCAGGCGTCATTGCCATACCGCAGCTGCCGGTGGCGCAGTATCCGTCGGTGGCGCCGCCGGGGGTCAGCATAACGGTGACCTATCCGGGCGCCACGCCAGAAACCATGAATGAGTCGGTCATCTCGCTGATCGAAAGAGAGATCTCCAGCGTCGACGACATACTCTACTTCGAATCTTCAAGCGATACCTCAGGCACGGCCAGCATCACGGTGACCTTTAAACCCGGCACGGACATCAAGCTCGCTCAGGTTGATGTGCAGAACAAAATCAAGGTGGTGGAACCCCGTCTGCCGCAAACCGTCCGCCAGAACGGGCTAAACGTGGAGGCGGCCAACGCTGGCTTTCTGATGATCGTCGGGCTGCGTTCGCCCACGGGGCAGTTCAGTGAGCAGGACCTGAGCGACTATTTTGCGCGTAACCTTTCTGAGGAGCTGCGGCGCGTGCCGGGCGTCGGCAAAGTTCAGCTGTTCGGCGCGGAGAAAGCGATGCGCATATGGCTGGATCCAATCAAACTGTTCAACTACAAGCTGTCGGTCAGCGACGTTACTACCGCCCTGAGCCAGCAGAACGCGCAGGTCTCGCCCGGCAGAATCGGCGATGAACCGGCCCAGCCCGGACAATCCGTTACTTACCCGCTTACGGTGCGCGGACAGCTCAGTTCGGTGGAGGATTTCCGCAACATTACGCTTAAGGCGCTGAGCAACGGCTCGCGCGTTCGGCTGGCTGACGTGGCGCGCGTGGAGCAGGGGCTGCAAAGCTATGCGTTCGCTATTCGCGAAAATGGACACGCCGCCACGGCCGCAGCGATTCAGCTGATGCCCGGCGCCAATGCCGTCAGCACCGCAGAAGGCGTGCGTTCACGACTGAATGAACTCTCAACGGTGCTGCCGCAGGGCATGGCGTTCTCGGTGCCGTTTGATACCGCGCCCTTTGTGAAGCTCTCGATTGAAAAAGTGATACACACCTTTATTGAAGCCATGGTGCTGGTTTTCCTGGTGATGCTGCTGTTTCTGCAAAACCTGCGCTACACCTTAATTCCGGCAATTGTCGCGCCGGTGGCGCTGCTCGGCACCTTTACCGTGATGCTGGCGAGCGGATTTTCCACTAATGTGCTGACCATGTTCGGCATGGTGCTGGCCATCGGCATCATCGTGGACGATGCGATTGTGGTGGTAGAGAGCGTTGAACGCCTGATGGCGGAAAAAGGCCTGTCGCCGAAAGAGGCGACGCGTGAGGCGATGCGCGAGATCACGCCGGCGATTATCGGCATTACGCTGGTGCTGACCGCCGTGTTTATCCCGATGGGATTCGCGACCGGCTCGGTCGGTGTTATCTATCGCCAGTTCACCCTCTCGATGGCCGTTTCTATTCTCTTCTCGGCTTTCCTTGCGCTGACCATGACTCCCGCGCTGTGCGCGTCGCTGCTGAAGCCGATTGCGCAGCACGGCGAGGAGAAGAGGGGCTTTGCAGGCTGGTTTAACCGCCGCTTCCATGCCCTGACTGTCCGCTATGATCGAGGATTGCACGCCACGCTGCGCCGCTGCGGCCGCCTCATGCTGATTTACGCGGCGCTGTGCGCGGTAATTTTTGTTGCCTGGTCGGCGCTGCCTTCATCTTTTATCCCCGATGAGGATCAGGGCTACTTTATGACGTCAATCCAGCTGCCGTCAGACGCCACGCAGGAAAGAACCCGCTATGTGGTCGATCGGCTTGAAAAAGCGATTATGGAAAGGCCCGGCATTGCCAGCAATATCTCTGTTTTCGGCTTTGGTTTTTCCGGCTCCGGCCCGAACACCGCGATGGCCTTTACCACGCTGAAGGAGTGGGGCGAACGCCAGGGCGCAACCGCGGATGGCGAAGCGGAATTTGTTCAGACCACAATGAGCAACGACGCCGCCGCCACGGTTATGAGCCTGATGCCGCCCGCCATCTCCGATATGGGAACCTCATCAGGTTTTACTCTTTACCTTGAGGATCGCGCCGGGCGCGGCTACGCCGCCCTGCTGGAGTCGGCTACGGCGCTGACGGAAAAGGCCAACCAGAGTGGCGTGATGAAAGATGTCTACATCGAGGGGTTGCCCGAGGGCGTCAGCGCTGCACTCGAGGTGGACAGGGAGAAAGCGCAGGCAATGGGCGTCAGCTTTGACGACATTAATCAGGTGCTGTCAGCCGCCATCGGCTCAAATTACGTGAATGATTACGTAAATAATGGGCGGGTGCAGCAGGTCATTGTGCAGGCGGATTCCGCCTACCGCATGCAGCTGGCGGATCTGCTGAAGCTTTACGTCAGGAATGCGTCGGGCGAGATGGTGCCGCTGTCGGTTTTTGTCACGGCAAACTGGTCGCAGTCGCCGCAGCAGCTCAATCGTTATCAGGGCTACCCCGCCATTAAAATTGCCGGCAGCCCCGGCGACGGTTACGCCAGCGGCGCGGCGATGGCTGAGATGGATAAGCTCGCGGCCTCATTGCCGACAGGCTATTTCGTTGAGTGGACCGGTGCCTCGCTGCAGGAGCGCAGCACCGCGGCGCAGATGCCGTTGTTGATAGCCTTATCCGTGCTGGTTGTCTTTCTGGTGCTTGCCGCGCTCTATGAGAGCTGGTCCGTGCCGCTTTCAGTCATACTGGTCGTTCCACTGGGTATGGCGGGCGCGCTGCTGGCGGTGTTTATCGCAGGGATGTCGAACGACGTTTTTTTCAAAGTCGGCATGATTACGCTTATCGGACTTTCAGCCAAAAACGCCATCCTCATTGTCGAATTTGCGCGGCAGCTTTATGCGCAGGGGAAACCGTTAGCTGAGGCCGCCAGAGAGGCCGCGCGATTACGCCTGCGACCCATTATCATGACGTCGCTGGCTTTTACCCTTGGCGTAGTGCCGCTGATGCTGGCGAGCGGGGCCAGTAAAAGCACCCAGAATGCGATTGGCACAGGCGTTTTTGGCGGCATGATCAGCGGCACGCTGCTGGCCATCTTCTTCGTACCGGCGTTCTTTGTCATTGTTACTTCTGGGGTGCAAAGGCTGAGTGGCGCGCTAAAAAGAGTTAATAAAGCCTGATCGATCGGCTCAGGGCAGTTATGGCTGCCCTGGGGTTACTCTTTTCTGAAACATCTGCTTGATTGCCGTCGCCAGTCTTCAGGAAGTGAGTTTCAGACACGTTAAAAGTGACGCCAGCGAGTCGACAGGTCCGGCATGGCATTGAGATGAGCGCGTCTTATCCCAGGGCATGGCATCATCAGTACAGAAGTCTCCTGCGCATTGCATTTCAAGCCGCTCATCCAGTAAGCCAACGGGGATCCAGACATAAGGCTCGCCGCGCAAGGGGTTAGGCACCGTCGAACCGCACAGTCTGCAAAAATCTGTCCGGTAGCCAGTCGGTTTTGACCATGAAACAATGCCATTTTCGCCGTTAATCCATCTGAATCCGGCGCTTTTCACCAGCGTGGCAAGATTGTAGCCGACGCCACTCTGCTTTCTGCAAAGCGAGCAATGGCAACGATAAAACAGGGCAGGCTTTTCAGCCAGTTTAAATACGACTGCTCCACACAAACACGATCCGTTCATTTCAAACCATCCTGGCACAGCCATGTGTACTGCAACCGACAATAGCGGCTGCAGCAGTATTGCATCGGTCATTGCCTGACAGAGGAAGAGTAGCCCGATGACAGGATACGCAAGGGTATCCTGTCGACATCCACATTTCAGATGTTTTTACTGGCCAGGGTCAGTTAAGGCTTAAGGATAACCTTTGTCCATCCTTCGTCGCGATCGTCAAAGTGTTTATATCCCACAGGCGCCTCTTCGAGCGAAAGGCGATGTGAGATGATGTCGCCCGGGCTGGCTTTCCCCTGATGGATCAGACGGGCCAGCTGACGGTTATAGGCTTTCACGTTTGCCTGTCCGGTACGTATTGCCTGTCCTTTGAACCAAAAGCTGCCGAAATCAAACGGCATTTTACCTTGTCTGGCGAGGTCGGACGCCGCGCCCGGATCCTGAGGAATGAAGACGCCAACCACCCCAATTCCTCCGGTGGCTTTGGTTGACGCCACCAGGCTGTTCATGGTGACCGAATTATCTTCATGGCCATGTTTGTTACAGCACTGATAGCCCACGCACTCACAGCCGCAATCGGTGCCGCGGCCATCCGTCAGGTCGAGAATTTTTTGCACAGCTTCATCGCCGACCGCATTGATGGCTGTCGCCCCCAGCTTCTCTGCCAGGGCTAAACGGTCCTGGTGTGTATCCACCACAAACACCTGTGAAGCCCCTTTGATAATGGCTGAGTGGGCCGCCATCAAACCTACCGGCCCCGCGCCGTAAATAGCAACGCTTTCACCCGGCTTTAATCCGGCGAGCTCAGTTGCATGCCAGCCGGTCGGGAAGATGTCAGAGAGCATCACATAATCATCTTCTTTTTCCACTGCATCAGGCGGGAGCACGAGGCAGTTAAAGTCCGCGAAGGGGACCCGAAGCAGCTCCGCCTGACCGCCTTCCCATGGGCCCATTTCCGCAAACCCATAGGCTGCGCCTGCGGTGCCAGGATTGGCGGTGAGGCAAAAGCCTGTCAGACCTTTTTCACAATTCTCGCAAAAACCGCATCCGATGTTGAACGGCAGGCAGACATAGTCCCCGACCTTAATACGCTCAACGCCAGAGCCAATTTCAACCACCTCACCCAGATTTTCGTGCCCTAAAATACGGCCCTGCTCAAAGCTGGTCCGGCCCTCATACATATGCAGGTCAGAGCCACAGATATTGGTGGTGGTAATGCGGACAAGGACATCGGTGGGGCGGACAATTTTCGCATCCGGTACCTCTTTTACTTTGACATCGTAGGGACCGTTGTAAATTACTGCTTTCATGCGCTTCTCCTGATGGCGACCGGGAAGGAACGGCTGCCCGGCCGAGTGAGTGTCAACTAAGCTTAGCTGTCATGAGGCATAACGCGATCGTCAGCGCGGCGATCGAGATAGTTCTTATCTGCATGAACATGACGCAGGGCACGCCGCTCCTCCCGGCGGCAAAAGCGATGCCAGACAGGGCAATGCAGGCGCAGAATGCGGCTCCGGCCTCTGCAGAAGGCATGGATGTGCACGCTATGGAGGCGATAGTCATGGCCGAAACAGGAGGAAATGCCTGCCCACGGCTATCCGGGTCTGCTTTATTAACCAGTAAGTCCGCTATGTGCGCATAGCGGACGGCAAAATGGGGACAAGTTCACCCCTGTAGCTTCCTCAGACAGCGATCCATCGCACTCACCACCCAGTCGATATCGTGCATCTGGAAACAGAGCGGCGGACGGATTTTCAGCACGTTGCCGTAGGGCCCGGCGACGGAGGTCAGCACAAACTCTTCGCGTAGCGCCTCCACCAGGTCGAGCGCCAGCCGTTTATCCGGCTGCTTACTCTCCCTGTCCTTCACCAGTTCAAACCCGATAAACAGCCCCGCGCCACGCACGTCGCCGATGCAAGGGTAAGCGGCCTGCAGGGATTGCAGCGCCGCCAGCAGCGCGGCGCCGGTTTTCAGGCTGTGCGCCTGAAGCGCTTCCTGCTCAATCACATCCATCACCGCATGGGCCGCCGCCATGGAAACCGGATTGCCGCCAAAGGTATTAAAGTAAGGCAGCGCATCGCTAAACGCTGCCATCACCGGCGCTTTCGCCATCAGGCCGGACACCGGAATGCCGTTCCCCATGGGTTTACCGGTGGTGACCACATCGGGCACCACGCCGTGTCGGGCAAAGCCCCAAAAGGCCTCGCCAGTGCGGGCAAAACCTGGCTGCACTTCGTCGGCGATAAAGATACCGCCGTTCTGATGCACGACATCAATCGCCTGTTGTAAAAAGCCCGGCTGGCCAGGCAATACGCCGTCTGACGAGAAGATCGAATCGGCCAGAAAACCGGCAAACCTGATGCCGTGCGCGGCCATATCGTCGATCTGCCGCTGAATTGCCTGCGCGAACCATGCGCCCTGGTCGGCTGTCTGGATGCGATAAAAGTCGGGCGGCGCCACCAGCCGGGTATGCGGTGAAAGCGGCTGGCCGCTGCCCAGCGCGGGCGAGACGCCGGAGGTGAGCGCGCTGGTGCCGTGATAGGCTTCTCTGGAGACGATGATCCCGGTGCCGCCGCTCCAGCACTGGGCAATGCGGATAGCCAGATCGTTCGCTTCGGAGCCGGTACACATATACATAGCCCGATCGATTTCCGCGGGCAGGGTGGCCAGAATGCGATCGCTGTACGCCAGGATCGATTCGTGCAGGTAACGGGTATGCGTATTCAGCTGCATCATCTGTTGATGCACCGCCTCCACCACCGCGGGATGACAGTGACCTATGCTGGCCACGTTGTTGTACATATCCAGATACTGATTGCCCGCCTTATCCCACAGATACTGGCCCTGTCCGCGCACCAGATGCACCGGGTTGCGGTAAAAAAGCCGGTATGACTCGCCCAGCACCCGGCTGCGCTTATCGGTCAGCTGTCGAATGTCTGGCGTCAGCCTGTCCGCATGTTCAGCGCGAAAGCTGTTGGTATCCATTATGGTTGAACGTACCGTCATCGTGACTCCTTGGTCTTTGTACTGCCCTACCGCAGGCTATGCGCAGCAGGGCTTAAACAGGCGTTAGTCGGTTTCTGCGGCAACCGAGGTCTGCGCGATGGCGCCGCGGCGGGAGTGGGTGGTCAGGAAATAGAGATAGCCCGCGACCATAAAGCCCACAAACAGTGCGCCGATCTGCGGGTTAAACCACAGCATCGCGATCAGGCAGATCGCCGAGCCACACAGGGCAATACCCGGGATCACCGGGTAACCCGGCGCGCGGTAGCTGCGCGCCAGGGTCGGATCGGTGCGGCGCAGTTTAAACAGGCTCAGCATGCTCATGATGTACATAACGATGGCGCCAAACACCGACATGGTTATCATCGCGGCGGTCAGACTCATTCCCTGAAAGCTGATGCCGTCAGAGAAAATCGCCAGGATGCCGACCGCACCGCCCGCCAGAATCGCGCGGTGCGGCGTGTTGAAGCGCGACAGCTTCGCCAGCGACGGCGGCAGGTAGCCCTCCCGCGCCAGCGCAAAGAACTGGCGAGAGTAGCCCATGATAATGCCGTGAAAACTGGCGATCAGACCGAACAGCCCAATCCATACCAGCATGTGCATCCAGCGCGAATCGTTACCGACCAGCATTTTCATCGCCTGCGGCAGCGGATCGTTGATGCCGGAAAGCGTGCGCCAGTCGCCCGCACCGCCCGCAAACACCATGACGCCCACCGCCAGCACCACCAGCGTTAAAATGCCGCTGATATAGGCGCGGGGAATGGTGCGACGCGGATCTTTTGCCTCTTCGGCCGCCATCGCGACGCCTTCAATGGCCAGGAAAAACCAGATGGCAAAAGGAATCGCGGCAAATATGCCGGACACCGAGGCCAGCGAGAACGTCTCTTCTCCCGCCCAGCCGTGCGCCACAAAGTTCGTCAGGCTGAAGCCCGGCGCCACCACGCCCATAAACACCAGCAGCTCAATCACCGCCAGCAGCGTGACCAGCAGCTCAAAGGTTGCCGCAATGCTGACGCCGATGATGTTGAGGCCCATAAAGATCAGGTAGGCGCAGACCGCGATAAGTTTGGGGTTCACTGCCGGAAACTGCACATTGAGGTAAGCGCCTATCGCCATGGCGATGGCCGGAGGCGCGAAGACAAACTCGATTAGGGTGGCAATGCCCGCAATTAACCCACCGGTATCGCCGAAGGCGCGACGGCTGTAAGCGAACGGCCCGCCTGCCTGCGGAATGGCGGTCGTCAGTTCGGTAAAGCTGAAGATAAAGCAGGTGTACATGGCGGCGACAAACAGCGTCGTGACCAGAAAGCCCAGGGTACCCGCGGCGCCCCAGCCATAGCTCCAGCCAAAATACTCGCCCGATATCACCAGTCCCACGGCGATACCCCAGAGTTGCAGGGTGCCTAGGGTGGGTTTCAGTTTCTCTTTCATCACGGCGTTCCCCGTCTGCGTAAAGTGAAAAGCGATGCCTCAAAAGCTGACGGGTAGATGATGGACACAGCCCCAACAGAAAAACTTGACCGCAGAAAACAGAAACGCGTCGGCTGGGGTCAAGTCGCCCCGGCTCAGGCCGTCGTGACTCTGCCAAAGTCAATTTTTGCCTGCTCTCCTGTCAAGCGTGCAGGGAAGGTTCAGCGCCATGCTGAAGCCACACGCAGAGAGAGGGAGCCAGACATGAGCATCAAGCAATATGACACCTTGAGTAACGACGCCATTCTTCAGCTTGCCCATCAGGCATTGCAGGCCTATCCCGGCTGTCTGCACGCTGAGGTCAGACTGCTGTGCCGTTCCGAGAACGCGACCCTGGCTGTCAATACGCCGCAGGGCCGCTATGCGTTGCGTATTCATCGGGGCGACTACCACGCCAGGCAGGATATCGAAAGCGAGCTTCACTGGCTGGACGCCCTCCAGGCCGCAGAGATCTGTGTGCCGGTTGCCCTCAGAGATGGGCAGGGCAGCCGCATTCAGACGCTTCCCCTGTCTGACGGCGGCGAACGTTATGCCGTGCTGTTTCACTGGATAGAGGGCGATATGCTCACCGATGCGGTCGAGCCGGCGGCATTTCGCCAGCTAGGCCGCATCACCGCGCAGCTGCACCACCACAGCCGGCGCTGGCAAAAGCCGCAGGGCTTTCGCCGCATCGTCTGGGATCATCACACCATGGTTTCCCCGGCTGGCCACTGGGGCGACTGGCGGGATGTCGCTGGCCTGGCGCGCTCGCAGCACGCGGTCGTTGAAGAGACGCTGGCTCACGTGGGCCGCGAGATGGCGGCATTTGGCCAGTCGCCCGATCGCTATGGCCTGATCCACGCCGACCTGCGGCTGACGAATCTGCTGGTTCACAAAGGGGAAACGCGGGTCATCGATTTTGACGACTGCGGGATGGGCTGGTACCTGCACGATCTTGCCGCGGCCATCAGCTTTGTCGAGCACCATCCCAGCGCCCCGCAGTGGGTGGAGAACTGGTTAAACGGCTATGAGCAGGTGGCGCACGTCAGCGATGAGGAGCTGGCAATGATCCCCTCGCTGCTGATTCAACGCCGCATTCAGCTGACGGCCTGGGTGGCCTCCCATAGCGAAACGGAGATGGCGCGCAGCCTGGGCAGCGGCTGGGCCGACGACACGGTGCGCCTGTGCCATCGCTACCTCGAAGGCGCTCGTTTGCCGATTGGCGTTTAGCGCACTCTGACGGTGCCAGAATGGATAATTGCAGTGCAATCTGTTTTGCGGCGGCGCTAAGTCGCTGTTATCACGCGCCCGAGGGCTGGTATGTTTTTTGCAGAAACAACAGATGTTCAGTTTCAGGCGGAAAGCATTATGAGCAGCATATTGCCAGAGGTGGCACTTACAGCCTTGTCCAGCGCAGGAAGCCAGCACCGTGGCGTCCTGTCGGCTGCCGCGACAGGCCTGGGTGATTTCATTAACGCCCAGGGCGGCGATGTGGATCACATTTTTGGCATCAGCGGCATCGATCCTGATACGCTTGCCTGCCCGACGCTGAGTCTGGATCTGGTGAATTACTGCCGGGTGCTGGAGGAAGCCGCCAGCCAGGCGGGCGTAGATAACTTCGGTTTGCAGTATGGCCATCAGTTCCGCCCGCAGGCTTTGGGACTGATCGGCTATATCGGCCTGTGCTCGGCGACGCTGGAGCAGGCGCTGCGCAACGTGGTGAATGCGTTTCCCTGGCATCAGCACAATACCTGTATCCGTCTGACGGAGCATGGCGATTACTGGCAGCTCGATTATCAGGTGCGTCACGGCGCGATTCTGCTGCGCCGGCAGGATGCGGAGTTAACGTTGGGCATGTTTCTTAACCTGATTCGCCACGCGGCAGGACGGCACTGGGCGCCGCGGAAAGTCCACTTCGAGCATCCGCGCCCCGAACACTGGCATGAACACTGTAAAGTCTTCGATGCGCCGGTCTATTTCGATCAGCCCTTTAACTCCATGCTGGTGGCTAAAACGGATCTGAGCCGCAAAATGCCGGATCACGATCCCATGCTGCTGCTGGTAATGCAGGATGCGATCCGTCGGCTCAGCCCGCCAGCGGTCAATCAGGGCACCGTTAATCAAACCCGCACCGACATCCACCTCCAGTTACTGAGCGGCGAACCTTCGCTGGAAACGATCGCTGAGAAACAGGGGCTGTCCGCCTGGTCGCTCCAGCGACGGCTGCGCGAGGAGCAGACCTCTTTTTCCGCCCTGGTGGACAGCGTGCGTAAGGAGATGGCGACCCACTATCTGAAGCAACACCATCTGCCGGTGTCAGAAATGGCGCTGTTGCTGGGCTATTCCGAAGTCAGCGCCTTCTCCCGCGCGTTCCGGCGCTGGTTTGGCTGCAGCCCGCGCGACTGTCGGAAAGCGCAATAAGAGGTTTTGCTCGTTAGAGGGGGGAATAATGCCGCTGGCGAAAAGGCGCAATATGCGCGGAGAGCGACATCAAGAAACCCTGGCCGCGACCTGCGCCGCGGCCCGGAACTCAGGCAGACTGCCACTCGCTTTCCACGTCGGCTTTCGATTTGGACAGAATAACTTTGTTATCGTCCACTTCTTTTACCCAGCTAAAAGGAATGATGTGGTGTTTGCCGCCCGCTTCAGGATCGCTTTTAGCCAGCTTGATTTTGTCTTCGCCTTCGAAATGGTCAACGATGCCAACGTGTTCACCGTTAACGTCTACAACCTGAGCGTGATCTAAAATTTCTGATTTGCTTACCATAATGCCTCCATCCTGGTGAGTAGGTTGAAACACATCGTCCGATGCGCTTCAGGACTCATTAAGCCTGGTCGCTACCTGTCGGTTCGGTCAAGTCGGTAACAAAATGAAATATTTTCTATGGGCGTGACGACAGAGAAATCCTCTGCCTTGTACCGCAATAAACCGTTATTTCCGCTGGCCCTGACGGGCGCTAAAAAAGAAAAGCTGAGATCTCGTCTACACTTTTGTCTGTTCCTAAATCCCTCCGGCACCAGAGGAGAGCCCGTGAAAAAATCTATAGCAGACGATGAGATGCCCATCATTATTCCCGACACAAGCTTCAACCAGGTGCTGAGCCCCGAAACCACCAACAGAATAAATACCCAGGATTTTCTTTCGCGCAGCTGCGCGGATTTTGCCCTGCCGGGCTATACGCTGCCGTTTGGCTACCGTCTGGTAAGCTGTCCAGATGAAAAGCAGTACCGCATGGTGACCTGCGAAGCTGAGCCGGAAACGGTTTATGCGGTCAGGCTGGAGGAGACGCAGGATTTTACCTCACCGGAGCGCGCCTGCATTCAGGTCATGGTATGGCGCACCCGGCAACCCGAGCATGAACATGCGGTACACGGCATCGCCCGCCGCTTTTTCCGCTATTTCCTGCAAACCTACTCGGTCATCGTTACCGACAGCGCCCAGACCAATGCCGCTCGCGTCATGTGGGAAGGAATGATCGCCTGGGCGCTGCGCGATCCGGGACACTACGTCTATATCTACAATGCAGCCTGGCAGGAGAGAAAGCTGGCGCGCGTGCGCGGATGGGATGAATTTTGCGCGCACTGGGCCGTTTTTTGCTGGGGCGCAGAGCCGCAGAGCCACCTCAACCGGCGCGTGGTGATTAGCACGGTACCGCTCGATTGAGCGCCGTTGCCGGCGCGCACAGGGCGCTTTCCGGCAGGGCAGAGCGGGAGGGTGTCGCTGGCCCGCTGGCGCAGCGACAATGTCTGACCGTTATTTTGCACTCTCCATGAAACCCGGCACAAAGCGGTTGACGTCAACCTCCATAAACTGCGAACGCTGGAAGCTGGACTTAAGGTCATAGGGCACCGTGCAGTCGTAAATCGTTTTGCAGGTGATACCGTGCGCCCGGATAGAGGGGCTGAACGCAGGATCCTGCGACGGATCGAGCGGATGGCAGCGCACGCCGGGAATAAACACCGTATCCACGTCGGCCTGATAGCGCGTCGTCATTGCCCAGATCACATCGTTCAAATCGAAGATATCGACATCGTCATCCACCAGAAAAACATGTTTAAGCTCTGAAAAGGCGGAGAAGGCGAGTAGCGCCGCCTGACGCTGGCGTCCTTCATCCTGCGGCCCGCGCTTGTTGATCTGCAGCACCGCCATATATTTGCCGGTGCCCGGCGACGGGCAGTGGACATTTTTCACCAGTCCCGGCAGCGCGCGCTCCACCATATCAAGAATGCTTGCCTCGGTCGGAATGCCGGCGAGACTGGTGTGCTCGTCACTTGGCCCGATGCAGGTCTGCAGAATAGGGTGCTTGCGGTGCGTGACCGCTTTCACTTTGATAACCGGCACGGCCGCCTGCGCTTCGCCGGTGTAGCCCGGGAACTCCGGCATCGCTTTGCCGGTGTGGGTGTGCTGATCTTCCTGAACGCGATAGTTGGGGATCAGCTCGCCTTCGATGACAATCTCCGCGTTGGCGATGGCGCGCGCCTTGACCGCGACCCCTTCAACCAGCTCTACCGCGCGTCCGCGCAGCCCGCCAGCGATCGCCAGCTCGTCAAAGCCCAGCGGCGTCGTTGGCGGCTCGAAGCAGGCGCCGATTTCGATGGCCGGATCCACGCCGATGCTGATGGTAATCGGCAGGGCGTTGCCAGCCTGTTCCGCTTTGATGCGGAACTGATCGAGATGACGGCCCGGCACGAAATAGATTGAGATCTCATCTTTGCCCTGCACGCAGAGGCGGTGAATAGTTACATCATTCTCTCCCGTTTCCGGGTCGGCGGCGTAGCACATGCCGAGCGTGAAGTAAGGGCCTGCGTCTTCAGGCGTATTGGTCGGCGCTGGCAGCAGCGTACGGATATCGAATCCTTCGTCGGACGCCAGATGCACCACCTCCTGACAGACCGCCCGCTCGTTGGGGATCACCACCGGCGCGATGGCGCGATGCACCGATTCGCGCAGCAGGTTAGCCAGATTCTCTTTCGGCACCCCCAGCAGTCGCGCCACCCGCTGACGCGAAGCGAGCAGGCCGATCAGCACGCGAAAATCCTCATAGCCTTTCACGTTGTTGAAGACCATCGCCGGCCCGGTGCGCGTCGGGCGCATCACCGTGCCGCCTGCGCCGACATAGCGGTAAACCCCCGACAGCTCGGCGGCCGGATCCACCGGCTCGCTGGTCTCAATATATTCGCCGTCATACTGTTTCAGTATGTCGATGGCGGCACGTAGATCGACGCTTTTTTCCTCTGCGGGGCGCTGTGTAATATCTGTCATCTTTTTCTCCTGAAGCAAAGTAAGAGTTAGCCGGGCGCTTAGCGGGCCAGGCCCTGCCAGCGGGTCGATTGCGCGCTCTCCAGCCCAAACTGATCGAGCACGCGACCGGCGATATGGTTTTCAACATCCGCGATGGTCTCAGGGTGGTTATACCAGGCAGGAACAGGGGGAATGATGCTGACGCCCATGCGCGAAAGGGCGAGCATATTTTCCAGATGGATGGTGTTCAGCGGCGTTTCCCGCGCGACCAGCACCAGTTTGCGCTGCTCTTTCAGCACCACATCTGCCGCGCGGCCAATCAACCCTTCAGCATAACCACTGCGAATGCCCGCCAGCGTTTTCATGCTGCAGGGAATGATGATCATCCCGTCAGTGACAAAGGATCCAGAGGAGATAGTCGCGGCCTGATCGCCGGCGCTGTGGTAAACGTCCGCCAGCGCTTTAAGATCCTTTAGCGGCAAACCTGTCTCGTGCTCAAGGGTGGTTTTACCCCAGCGGGAGACGATCAGATGCGTCTCTACATGCGGCATCGCCGCCAGCTTGCGCAGCAGGGTCACCGCGAGCGGCGCGCCCGTTGCGCCGGTCATGCCGACAATAATTCTCATGCAGCCTCCTGAGTCAGGTGGAAAGGTACCGAGCCCGAACGGGCCGGATAGCGGTATGGGAGGAAGATAACGCTGAGACTGATAAGGGTCTAATTGGTATTATGCTTTTATTAATAAGTAACCTTTATCAGGTGAGTCATGGAATACCCTAAGCTGCGCTCCTTCATTACCCTGGCGCGCACCCTGCATTTTGCCCGCGCGGCGGCGGAGGTCGGCCTGACGCAACCTGCGCTGAGCCAGCATATTCAGTCGCTGGAGCAGAGCTGGGGCGTCAGGCTGTTCGAGCGTAACAAACGTCAGGTCAGCCTGACGGTCGAAGGGCAACTGCTGCTTGAGGAGGCGGAGCGCACGGTGCAGAGGATCGACAACCTGCGCGCAACCGTCAAAGAGGTCGCCGCCGGCAGCCGGGGGTTGTTGCGGCTCGGCTATGTCGGCACGGCGGTGCTGGAGCCGCTGCTGGTCAGGGCGCTGCGAAGTTTCAGAAGCCAGTTCCCGGCGATCCGCCTTGAGCCGATGGAATATAACGTCAATCAGCAGATCGGCCTGCTGCAGAGCGGCGAGCTGGATGCAGGCATTCTGCGCGGGCCGCTGCCCGATTTTCGCTTTCTCGCCTGCCGGGAAATCCATCAGACGGCGCTCTGCGCGGTGATACCCGACGACCATCATCGTACCGGAGATAAGCCGGTCAGCCTGCGCGATCTGGCGGGCGAAACCCTGATCGTTCAGCAGGATCCCGACGGCGTCGGGCTGGGCGGCGCCGTGCTGCGTATGTATACGGAAGCGGGCCTGGTGCCAGCGAAAATAGTGCGGGCGCGGGACGTTAATACCGCCATTAACCTGACGGCGATGGGGGTGGGAATAACCTGTATTCCCGCTTCGCAGCGTCATTTTCTGCGCCAGGATGTGATGGCGTTAGATATTATCGACACCGCCGTGACCACCTCTTTGTATCTTTGCTGGAAAGAGGGCACGCGCAGTCAGGACGTGCTGCGGTTTATTAAAAATACGCAGTCGCTATTTAGCGCCCGCCAGTGATGAAAATAACGCTGCCCGCTCCCTGTTCCAGCCAGTTTTTTATCTTACTAAAAAGAAAGAATTTTCATCGGTAAATTATTTCAAAAATAATAATATTTCGTGATGGCCTTTTTCTTATTGGGGTGAGGTCTACACTTTTCCTTCATGCTTCGTTTATTCCCAGCTCACCCTGAATCATTACTCTAAAGCTAAGGATCTTATCCTGGGCTTAATTGAATCACCTATGCAGAACGCGCAGACTTCGCTGGCATGAACGATAAAATGATTATCTCAATCAGGAGGTTATAATGCACACTGGCCAAGCGCCGGTACGGGAATGGAATACGCGCCGCAGCGAAAAAGCGCGTCGTCTGGCATCCTTTCCCGTAGACGGTAAAGTCATCCCGACTGAAAGAGCGGTAGACGCGCTGGAGAAGTTAATTGCCCCTGGCGACCGCGTTGTCCTTGAGGGAAATAACCAGAAGCAGGCCGATTTTTTATCGCGTACGCTGGCTGAAGTGGATCCGGCAAAAGTCCATGACCTGCATATGATTATGCCCAGCGTAGGCCGTAGTGAACATCTCGATATTTTTGAAAAGGGCATCGCCCGCAAACTCGATTTTTCATTTTCCGGCCCGCAGAGTTTACGTATTTCCCAGCTTCTGCAGGATGGCCAGCTGGAAATTGGCGCCATCCACACCTACATCGAACTCTATTCCCGACTCTACGTCGATCTCAGCCCGAACGTGGCGCTGATTGCCGGTTATAAAGCTGACCGCAAAGGCAATCTCTACACCGGCCCCAGCACCGAAGATACGCCAGCGCTGGTAGAAGCCGCCGCGTTCCGCGACGGCATCGTTATCGCCCAGGTCAACGAGCTGGTGGATGATGAAAGCGACCTGCCGCGCGTCGATATTCCCGCCTCCTGGATTGATTACATCGTCGTCGCCGACAAACCTTTTTTCATTGAACCGCTGTTCACGCGCGATCCTCGTCTGATCAAGCAGGAGCATATCCTGATGGCGATGATGGCGATCAAGGGCATCTACGCCGAACACCAGGTGCAGTCGCTCAACCACGGCATCGGCTTCAACACCGCCGCCATCGAACTGCTGCTGCCGACCTACGGCGAGCAGCTCGGGCTGAAAGGCAAAATCTGTAAGCACTGGACGCTGAACCCGCATCCGACGCTGATTCCGGCGATTGAGAGCGGCTGGGTAGAGAGCGTGCACTGTTTCGGCGGCGAGCTGGGAATGGAAGAGTATATCCGCGCCCGTCCAGACATTTTCTTCACCGGCAGCGACGGCTCGATGCGCTCTAACCGCGCCTTCTGCCAGCTGGCTGGTCAGTACGCGGTTGATATGTTTATCGGCGCGACACTGCAGGTCGACGGGCTGGCGAACTCCTCTACCGTGACGCGCGGTCGCCTGTCCGGCTTCGGCGGCGCGCCAAACATGGGCCACGATCCCCACGGTCGCCGCCATGCGACGCCCGCCTGGCTCAATATGATGACCGAGCCCGACCCGATGCAGCGCGGTAAAAAGCTGGTGGTGCAGATGGTGGAAACCTTCCAGGCGGGCGCGAAGCCGACCTTCGTCGAGCAGCTCGACGCCGTGGAAGTGGCGAAATCGTCCGGTATGCCGCTGGCGCCGGTGATGATTTACGGCGATGACGTGACCCACGTGCTGACCGAAGAGGGCATCGCCTATCTCTATCGCGCCGACAGCCTTGAGGAGCGCCGCGCCATGGTGGCCGCTGTCGCGGGCATCACCGATATCGGTCTGGGCGTCGACGCCGCGCGCGTGGCCGCGCTGCGTAAAAGCGGCAAGGTTGTCTATCCGGAAGATATGGGCATTCGCCGCTCAGACGCCACGCGCTCTCTGCTCGCCGCAGGCAGCGTCGCGGATCTGGTCGAATGGTCAGGCGGCCTCTACAACCCGCCGGCAAAATTCCGGAGCTGGTAATGAAACGCCTGTCACAGACGCAAGCCGAGATGCAGGTGAGTCAGCTGGCGGCCATCGCGCGCGACTGCCTGATCGATGAGGCGCGCCTCAGTCCGAAGCCGGGTCTGGTGGACAGCCGCGGCAGCGGGGCGCATCAGGATCTGACGCTGGCGCTGATGGAGCGCTCGGCCTGCAGCCTGCAGCCGACTTTTCTGCAGCTGGCGTGTCAGTGCTGGCAGCGTCCGGCCGACGTCGCCCTGCGGGAAGCGGTCGGCCGTCTCGGGCGGGAAGGGGAGCGGCAGATGATGGCGGCCACCGGCGGCGTCAACACCCATCGGGGCGCTATTTGGGCGCTGGGCCTGCTGGTCAGCGCCGCGGCGATGAACGGCGGCTGCGCCGACGCGGAGCGGCTTGCTCGTAGTGCGGCGTCGCTGGCCAGCCTGCCCGATCGCGCCGCGCCGAAGCTGTTCAGCAAAGGGCTGAAGGCGACGCATCGCTATCGCGTGCCTGGCGCGCGGGAAGAGGCGCAGCAGGCCTTTCCGCACGTTGTCAGGCTGGCGCTGCCGCAGCTGCTGCGCAGCCGCGCGGCGGGCGCGAGTGAAGGCGAAGCGCGGCTTGACGCCCTGATGGCGATCATGACCTCCCTCAGCGACACCTGCGTGCTCTCGCGCGCCGGTCTCGAGGGCCTGCAGACCATGCAGGCGGGCGCCCGCGCGGTGCTGCTGGCTGGCGGCTGCATGACGCCGCAGGGCCAGCGCGCGCTGGCGCAGCTGGATGCCGATATGCTGGCCCTGAACGCCTCGCCGGGCGGCGCCGCCGATCTGCTGGCCGCCACGCTGTTTATTGACAGGGTAGCCGTTACTGCCCATCACGCTTTTCTTTAGAGGACGTTATGGAACACATCACACTATCTTTCCCTGCTAACCGCACCTTCAGCGGCAGAGCCCTTGCAGGGGTCGTTGGCTCCGGTGATATGGAAGTGCTGTTCACCGCAGCCGAAGGGCAAACGCTGAGTATTGATATCACCACCTCTCTCGACAACAGCGACGCCCGCTGGAAGGCGCTGTTTGATCGTCTCAGCCTGATCAACGGCCTGCCTGCCGGGCAGCTGGTGATCCACGATTTCGGCGCGACGCCGGGCGTTGCGCGTATCCGTATCGAACAGGTTTTTGAAGAGGTGAGCCATGCGTAACGATCCGAGTTTTATCGAGCTGCGCGCCCGCGAGCGCGCCCATGCGCTGCTGGACGAGGGCAGCTATCGCGAACTGCTCGATCCCTTTGAGGGCATTATGTCGCCCTGGCTGGCGCCGCAGGGCGTCGTGCCGCAGTCCGATGACGGCATGGTGGTCGCGCGCGGCACCATCAACGGCCAGTCCGCGGTGGTCATCGCCATCGAGGGAACCTTCCAGGGTGGCAGCATGGGCGAAGTCTCCGGCGCGAAAATGGCGGCGGCGTTAGAGCTGGCGGCGGAAGACAACCGCAACGGTATTCCGACCCAGGCGGTGCTCTGCCTGGAAACCGGCGGCGTGCGGCTACAGGAGGCGAATCTGGGACTGGCGGCGATTGCCGATATCCACGCCGCCATCGTCGATCTGCGCCGCTATACGCCGGTGATCGGCATTATTGCCGGCACCGTCGGCTGCTTCGGCGGCATGTCGATCGTCGCCGCGCTCTGCAGCTATCTGATCGTCACGCGCGAGGCGCGGCTGGGGCTTAACGGCCCGCAGGTTATCGAGCAGGAAGCGGGCATCGAAGAGTATGACTCGCGCGACCGCCCCTTTATCTGGAGCATGACCGGCGGCGAAATTCGCTACGCGAGCGGGCTGGCCGACGCGCTGGTCGACGACGGCATCAGCGCCGTGAAAACCGCGATGAATACCTTTATTGAAAAAGGGGTGCCGGCGCAGCACCGCAGCGACAACTATGCCGACTTCCTGCCGCGCCTGACGAATTTTGATACGCGTCAGCAGGCGGACACGGCGCAGATTAAACAGCTTTTTGCCCGGGAGGATAAATAATGACCCAGACTATCAGTCGCGGTGCGACCTGGCTGGAAAAACTGGCACCCAATGCGCAGCGCCTGAGCGGCCTGTGCGACTCGGTTCAGGTGGCTGACGGCGAACTCAACGGCGAGCGCGTACGTCTGATCGCCGTCGTGCCCGATGCAAACAACCACTACCCGCGCGCCGCGCGCGGCGAAGTCGGGCTGCTGGAGGGCTGGACGCTGGCGAAGGTGGTTCACGAAACCATCGACGCAGATAAAAACAGCGAGGTGAAGCGCCCGATTATCGCGGTCATCGACGTGCCGAGCCAGGCCTACGGCCGACGCGAAGAGGCATTCGGCATCCATCAGGCGCTTGCCGGCGCCGCTGGCGCCTATGCCAACGCGCGTCTGGCGGGACATCCGGTGATTGGCCTGATCGTCGGCAAGGCGATGTCGGGCGCGTTTCTGGCGCACGGCTATCAGGCAAACCGTCTGATCGCCATCAACGATCAGGGCGTGCTGGTGCATGCGATGGGCAAAGCGTCCGCCGCGCGCATTACGCTGCGCACGGTCGAGGCGCTGGAAAAACTGGCGGCGACCATTCCGCCGATGGCCTATGACGTCAGCAACTTCGCTACCCTTGGTCTGCTGGCCGATCTGCTCACCATCAGCAACCCGGACGCGCCTTCCGACGCCGATCTGGCACAGGTTGAAATCGCGCTGCAGAAGGCGATCGCCGACGCCCGCCAGGATCCATCGCTGAAAACCCGGCTCGGCGCGGAAAACCGCCGCAGCTCCTCCCTGGTGCGCGAGCGTATGCGCGCCGCCTGGTAAAAACAGAAACAGATAAAAACAGACCTGCCGGAACCGGCCTGTTCGGGACGCACCGCCGCGCCCCGGAGTGAGGGCCGCTTTTAGAAATTATAAACATCGCGTGACTGGAATCTTATTTCTTAACTACAGGTGATTTATGATTTACATCATTGTTCATGCCCTTGCGCCAATCTTTGTGATTATGCTGCTGGGTTTCTGGGCCGGTAAAGCCGGTATGGTCGACAATAAAAACGTCTCGCTGCTGAATATTTTTGTTATGGACTTTGCGCTGCCCGCCGCGCTGTTTAGCGCCACGGTGCAAACCGCCTGGCCTGGCATCGTGGCGCAGTGGCCGCTGATTGTGGTGCTCACCGGCGCCATGTGGATAACCTATGCGGCTAGCTATTTCCTCGCCACCAAAATATTTAAAAAATCCCCGCAGGATGCGGCGGTGCTGACGCTTACCGTGGCGCTGCCGAACTACGCCGCGCTGGGTCTGCCGATCCTTGGCAGCGTACTGGGGGAAAACGCCACGACATCGCTCTCCGTGGCGGTGTCGATCGCCTGCGGCTCGGTGCTGCTGACGCCGCTCTGCCTGCTGATTCTGGAGCGCGAAAAAGCGCGCGCCGCGGGTGAAGATCACGGCTCCACCTTCGCGATGCTGCCGGTGCTGATGTGGCGTTCGGTGAAAAAACCGATCGTGCTTGGCCCGCTGGTCGGGGTGATACTGTCGGCTATCGGCATTAAAATGCCGGATCTGGTGCTGGCGGCGATTAAACCGCTCGGCCTGGCGGCGACGGCGGCGGCGCTGTTCCTGACCGGGGTCATCCTCTCTGCCCGTAAGCTGAAACCCAACGCCGTGGTCGGCGTCGGCACCGTCGCGAAGCTGCTGATCCAGCCCTTTATCGCCTGGGGCATCGTCGCCGCGCTCGGCCTGAGCGGCCCGGTGGCGATTACCGCGATTCTGATGATTGCGCTCTCCGCCGGTTTCTTCGGCGTGGTGTTCGGCAACCGCTTCGGCGTGCAGTCGCCCGATGCGGAAGCGGTGCTGCTGCTTAGCTCGGTGCTCTGTATTCTGTCGCTGCCGCTGTTTATTACGCTGACTTCAGGAATTTGATATGACGACGATCCCGCGCCCTCACGACCTGCTCTGGCTTCGCGCCGACAGCGCGCTGCTGTCGGTGAAAGAGGCGTGGGTCAGCCAGCACTGGCACCTCGGCTTGCCAGTGGTGGTAAGGCGCGACGTCGCGACGGCGGATCGCATCCCGGTCGGCGTGCGCGGCGCGCGACGGGAGCAGCGCGCCGCAGCGTGGGTGCAGGCGGCGGATATCCTGCGCGTCGCTACGCCGGAAATGCTCGCCGATCGCGCCTGCCTGCTGGCGTCGCCTTTTGTCGCTTACCGCCCGATCCAGGCGGCGCTTGCGCTCAGCGAGCAGCGCTGGCCCTGGCGCTGGGGCGTTACCGGCAGCGTCGGCTATGCGCTGGCAACGGCTATTTCGGTGCTGCATAAAGGCAGCGATCTCGATTTAACCATCCGCGCGCCGCAGCCGCTGGCGCGCGACCTTTTACAGCAGTGGCAGGCGCAGACGGAGAGTTTGCCCTGCCGCGTCGACACCCAGGTTGAAACGCCGTCAGGCGCGTTCGCGCTCAGCGAGTGGCTGCGCGACGGGCGCGCGCTGGTGAAGACCGCCGCTGGCCCGGTGCTGACCGCCTCGCCCTGGAGCAGGGAGACTTTATGAAAATCCTCTTTACCTTTCCTGGCCAGGGCACGCAGCGTCCCGGCATGCTGCGCAATCTGCCAGACGGAGAGGCGCTGCTGAGCAGCGTGCGCGCCGTGCTGGGCGATGAGACCGACGCGCTCGACACGCCGGAGGCGCTGCGCCACACGCGCGCCGTGCAGCTCTCTCTGCTGATTGCTGGCGTTGCCTGGGCGCGCGAGCTGATCAGAAACGGCGTGAAGCCGGACATCGTCAGCGGCTTATCTATCGGCGCCTTTCCTGCCGCCGTGGTGGCGGGCGCGCTCGATTTAGGCGACGCGCTGCGGCTGGTCGCGCTGCGCGGCGATCTGATGGAGAGCGCTTATCCCCACGGCTACGGCCTGACTGCTATCGTCGGGCTGACGCTCAGCCAGCTGGAAAAGCTGATGGCGGGCAGCAATACTTATATCGCCAATATCAACGCGGACACCCAGACGGTGATCGCCGGACGCGACGAGGATATGGCGGCGGTGGCGCAAAAAGCGCTCGACGCGGGGGCCAGCAAGGCGACGCGGCTGGCGGTCAGCGTGCCGTCCCACTGCGCGCTGCTGGATAAGCCTGCGGCGGAGCTTGCCAGCGCTTTCGCCTCGGTCTCGCTGTCGCGGCCCTCATGCGCTTATCTGAGCGGCTCGACCGGCCGCGTGATTTGGGAGCCCGCCAAAATCGCCGACGATCTGGCCTTTAATATGGCGCGCACCGTACAGTGGAGCGACGCGGTGATCGCGGCCAATCAGCGCGACGCCCGGCTGGCGATTGAGATGCCGCCGGGTAATGTGCTGACCGGGCTGACCCACCAGGCGGGCTGGCAGGGAGAGGCGATCTGCATGGAGCGTAACAGCGTCGAGGTCGCGCGCCACCTGGCTAAACGGCTGAGTCAGTAAGGCTGCGCGCGTACATGCGGCCTTCCGCAGCGAGCGCCAGCAGATCCTGATCGCGCTCGCGACGGTGTGAGTAGACGATAGAAACCCGCTGGCGCATCTGGTAAGGCTCTGCCAGCCTGACCAGCTGCACGCTGTTTTCATAAACCTTTTTCATGCGGCCAGGGATCAGCGAGAAGCCCATCCCCGCCTGCACCAGACTGACCAGCGAAAAGATGTCGTTGACTTTGGTAACGATGCGCGGCTCGAATCCGGCCACCTGAAACGCCTCCTGAAAGCCGGCATAGGTGGCGAAGCCCTCCGCCAGCGAGACAAAATCGCGATCGGCGTAGTCGCGCAGATCGGCGTCGCGCGAGGTATCGAGCTTTTCGCCCGCTGGGGCGGCGAGAAAAATATGGTCGTGAAACAGCGGGATCACATCAAAATTGGGGTTGTTGAGTTCGCCGCTGTCGGTGGCGATCACAATCGCGTCGAGCGCATCGTCCTCAAGCATATTGAGCAGCATCTGGTTGGAGCCCATGGTCAGATCGAGCTCAAGCGCGGGGCGTCGCAGCTTCATGCCCATAATCAGGCGGGGAATGGTCTCCAGGGTGAGCGAGTAGAGCGTGCCGAGCCTTAACCGACCGCAGCCTACGCCTGCCACCTGCCTTGCCTCTTCGATGCCTTTGCTCATCAGCGCGGTAACGTCCTGGCAATACTCCAGCAGCGTCCAGGCGGCGGGCAGCGGCACCAGATTGCGCCCTTTATGGATAAACAGCGGGCAGTTGATCCCCTCTTCCAGCGTGTGCAGCGCGCGGTGCACGCTGACGCTGCTCAGATCGAGCGCCTCCGCCGTGCGCGCGATATTGCCTTTGGTCATAAACATCATAAAAACGCTGAGCTTGCGGAAGGTAATCTCCTGATTAATGTCGTTATTCATGCTTTTTCCTTGGCGGATCTCCTTAAGCGGGCGTAAAGAGTAATCCTGGCGCGCCCTGTGCTGCAGCCAGGCTCAGTAAAGGGTGTTCTTTAAGCGCTCCGGCAGCGCCTGGTCATAGGCCTCGCCGTCTATTTCCGCCTGCGAAAGCTGATGCAGGATCGCTCCCGGACTGGGCAGCCTGTCACGCGCGATCTGCGCGGCGGGATCCCAGAGCTTTGAGCGGATAATCGCCCGGCTGCACTGAAAAAAGAGGCTCTCCACCCTGATGCGCAGCACCGTTTTCGGCGGCTGGTTGTTGACGGCGAAGCGGGTAAGGAGATCGGGATCGCTGCAGATTTCTGCGGTGCCGTTCACCCGCAGCGTTTCGCCGATGCCGGGGATGAGAAAAAGCAGCGCCACGCGGTTATCGTGCAGAATATTGCGCAGGCTATCGATACGGTTATTGCCGCGTCGGTCAGGCAGCAAAAGCGTCTTCGCATCTTCAATAACGACAAAGCCAGCCGGATCGCCGCGCGGCGAGACGTCCAGCCCGCCCGGCCCTGAGGTTGCCAGCGCCACAAAGGGGGCCGCCTCGATAAAAGGGCGATAGGCGGAATGGATATAGTCGATCTCCTTGGTCAGCGAGGGTCTGGCGACCGCGCCGTAGATCTGTTCCAGCTCCGCTTCGCTGGTAATGCCTCTCTTTTCATCTGTCATTACGTCACCGCCTCAGTATGCAGGAATGCGCCTTACTCTTTTATACAGCAGGAGAGTGGGCAACGCACCGGCCGTCGGGCTACGCCAGCAGCAGCCAGGGGGCTCGATGTGGCCCGCACGCTGCCGTAAGCGGCGCTGTTGCCAGAGGCTGCCGCGCCGGTTTATTTCAGGCCGAGCTTGCGGGCCAGGCGGTGCAGGTTGCCGGGATCGATCGCCAGCTGTCGCGCGGTTTTGGCCCAGACTTTGCCGCAGCTTTCGTAAACATAGCTTATGTAGTCATATTGAAACTGCCGCGTCGCCTCCGCCAGACTGCTCATCGGCTGCGAGGTCAGCGGCGCAGTCGGCGCGGCGTCCGCCGGGGTTTCGCCTTTAAGGCTGAAGTGCTGCGGCAGCAACACGATTTCGCCGCTGCGTGACTCCGCCTGCGCAATAATCACTGCGCGGTAGATGGCATGCTCTAGCTCGCGCACGTTCCCCGGCCAGCTTGCCGTTTCAAGCCGGGCGCGGGCGGCCGGGCTAAGGGCAAGCGTGCTCAGGCCGAACTTTATTCGGCACTTTTCACAGAAATAGCCGGCCAGCAGCACGATATCGTCGCGACGCGCCTGCAGCGACGGCACGAACAGCGGGAAGACGCTGAGCCGGTGATACAGATCCGCGCGGAATGTCCCCTCCGTGACCGCTTTGCGCATATCCCTGTTGGTTGCCGCGATAATGCGTACATCCACAGTCAGGGCGCTATCTTCGCCCACGCGCTGCAGATCGCCGTACTGCAGCACGCGTAGCAGTTTGGCCTGCAGCGAGAGCGGCAGTTCGCCAATCTCATCCAGAAACAGCGTGCCCTTATCTGCCAGCTCGAACTTGCCTGGCCTGTCGTGAATCGCACCGGTAAATGCGCCTTTGACGTGGCCGAACAGCTCGCTTTCCGCCACGGTTTCCGGCAGCGCGGCGCAGTTGAGGTAGATCAGAGGCTGGGTGGCGCGATGGGAGAGGCGATGCACCGCCTGGGCGACCAGCTCCTTGCCGGTGCCGGTCTCGCCCATAATCAGGACGCTCAGGTCAGAAGGGGCGACCGCGGCGATCTCTTTTTTCAGAAGGGTGAGCGGGGCAGACTCGCCGACGATCGGCATCTCCTCGCGCGCTTCCGGGCGTCTGTGCGGCGGGATAAACGAAAAGGCGGGCTGCTCGAGCTGCTCCACCAGCAGGGCGTTGTTCAGCGCGCCAGCGGTCAGGCTGGCCAGCACGCGCAGCTCCTCGTCGCTGTAATTATCGAACTGCCGCGCGTTCATACCGTCCAGGGTAAGGGCGCCGATCAGCGTCTGGCCCGCAAACAGCGGCATGCCGACGCAGGCGTGCACATGCAGTTCGCCCTGTTCAGGGATCAAGCCGTCGTAGGGATCGGGCAGATCGTTATCTGCGGGAAAGCGCACCACGTCGCCCGCGCGCGCGATCGCCTCCAGCCGCGGATGCGCATCAAGAGTGAAGCGGCGGCCCATCAAGTCAGGCGCCAGCCCGGCGGTAGCCAGCGGTCTGAACTGCTGGTTTTCATAGCGTAGCAGGGCGGTTGCATCGCAGTTCAACGCCTGGTGGATGCCTTGCACCATCTGCATAAAACGGTCGCGCTCGCCCACGCCGTTCTGAATAGTCACGGCCAGCGCCGCCAGGGTATCGACAGAAAGAGCCATAGGATGACCTGTACAGGGAGTGTCCTGAGAACAACAAGAAGGCTTGTTATAAATACCATGCTGCTGTGCACTTTTGATCTGAATCAAC
Organism: Enterobacter sp. BRE11; assembly: GCF_031844285.1. NCBI lineage: Bacteria > Pseudomonadati > Pseudomonadota > Gammaproteobacteria > Enterobacterales > Enterobacteriaceae > Enterobacter > Enterobacter sp. BRE11. The sequence goes on along the minus strand of NZ_JAUZUX010000001.1, from coordinate 244,279 downwards.
AGCTTAAGCTTTACGCACGCGGTGCAGGTTGCTGGATGCGAAGCAATGTTACGTCGGTAGTCCGCTTCGGCGGGCTTTGTGTCTCTGCCACATTGTGTTTAAAACAAGGGTATGTGAATAAGACACGCTTATCTAATGTCTTTTAAACAATGCATCCAGGTAATAAATATATACATCAATACGTTAAAAGCTGGCACGCCAGATGCACAAGAGCAAGGAAATCCACCTTAAGCTAACTGGGCATCTGATGAATATTCACGTAAAAAACACTATTTTTTGGGTTGGTAAACGGGACTGGGAAGTTGAGCATTTTCACGGCAAAGAGTACAAGATGCAGCGCGGCACCAGCTACAACAGCTACCTGATCCGCGAAGAAAAGAGTGTATTAATCGACACCGTGGATTTCAGGTTTCGCAGCGATTTCGTCAAAAATCTCAGCGAAGAGATCGATCTGCAACAGATCGACGCCATCGTAATCAACCATGCGGAGGACGATCACGCCGGCGCCCTGGGGGAGTTGATGGCGCTGATCCCCGGCACGCCGATCTACTGCACCGCCAACGGCGTGGAGTCGATTAACGGTCACCACCACCATCCCGAGTGGAACTTCAGGGTGGTGAAAACCGGCGACTCGCTCGACATCGGCAACGGCAAAAAGCTGATCTTTGTGGAAACGCCGATGCTGCACTGGCCGGACAGCATGATGACCTATATGACGGAAGAGGGGGTGCTGTTCAGCAACGACGCCTTCGGCCAGCACTACTGCGATGAGCACCTGTTCAACGATGAGGTTGACCAGCAGGAGCTGTTTGACCAGTGCCTGCGCTACTTCTCCAATATCCTGACTCCCTTTGCGCGTCTGGTAACGGCGAAGATCGCTGAGATCCTCAGCTTCAATCTGCCGCTCAGCATGATCGCCACCTCTCACGGCGTGGTGTGGCGCGACAACCCGGCGCAGATTGTTGAGCGCTACCAGAAGTGGGCCGCCGATTACCAGGAAGATCGCATCACGATCTTTTATGACGCCATGTCGAATAATACCCGCATGATGGCGGACGCCATCGCCCAGGGCATTCGCGAAACCGATCCGCGCGTCGCGGTGAAGGTCTACAACGTCTCGACCCACGACAAAAACGAGATCATCACCTCCTGCTTCCGCTCCAAAGGCATTCTGGTTGGCTCCTCCACCATGAACAACGTGATGATGCCGAAGGTGGCGGGCATGCTGGAAGAGATTGCGGGGCTGAAGTTCCGCAATAAACGCGCCTCCGCGTTCGGCTCTTATGGCTGGACGGGCGGCGCCGTCGACCGCGTGGCGACCCGTCTGCAGGATGCCGGTTTCGATATGAGCATCGCCCTGAAAATCAAATGGCGTCCCGACCTCTCTGCGCTGGAAGCGTGTCGCGAACATGGCCGCAGCCTCGCGCGCGCCTGGGCGCTCTCGCCGATCCCCACGGCCGCGCCTGCCGTCGACAGCGCCGCCGTAGCGATCGCTGCCGGTCGCAAAATGATGTGTACCCTGTGTCAGTGGGTTTACGACCCGGCAGAGGGCGAACCCGGTCAGTCAGTCGCGCCCGGCACGCCGTGGGAGGCGGTGCCGGACGGTTTCTTATGCCCCGGCTGCGCGCTGGGCAAATCCGTGTTCGCTCCTTATGAGGGCTAAACCTGTGGCGGCCGATATCCTCGCTATCAGACCCGGCTTCAGACCGGCCTCGTCGCCAAAGGCTATGACCAGAACGGCCTCTTCAGGGCGTTTGTCGCCAGTGAAGATCGCCTGAAAATGGCGTTCAGCCTGCTGAAGGAAATCAAAGGGCGGACGCCGCTTAGCCGTTGAAGGAGCGCGCCACGCGCTGTTACCGGCTGCCGACAAGGCAGCCATTGCCGCCAGGCCAGCAGATAACCGGCCTGCAACGCGGCCTCTATTCGCTTAATGGGCTTTATATGAACATGACAGAAACCTCAACGACAGTGACCCTGCATAACCCTTCATCCTGCACCTGCGGCAGAATCATCTGGCTAAGCCAGCACTGCGATCGCTTCGCGCTGCATCTCGGCCGCAGCGAGTGCGAGGCGCGCATCGAGGCCGCGCTCGGACCTGCCTGCAGCAGCGTCCAGTTTCAGCCGGAAAACCTTAAAGAGGTGGTGGCCGACGTTTTCTGGCGGATGTGGAACGCCTGGGAGCCTGCTGAGGGAATGAAAGTGACGGGGTAGAACCGGCGCTGTAGCAAAGATGCCCGCAACGGCGGCGCATCCCTGTAGAATAGGGCGCTTACCGCCGTCAACCTGGAACCCACTGCGATATGAAGCCGATGACGTTAAACGTCGACCTTAACGATCTCTACGCTTTTCAGGCTCTGGTGACATTCAGAAGCTTTAAAGCCGCCGCGGAGGCGATTCATCTTTCTCAACCGGCGCTGAGCCGACGCATCGATAAGCTGGAGACGTCGCTTGGCGTCAGGCTGTTCGAAAGAACCACGCGGCGCGTTAGCCTGACTATGGCGGGCCGCAGTTTCGCGCCGCGCGCGCAGCAGATCCTGAAGGATTTAGAGTGCGCCATCGCCGACGTCGGGGATGTCAATCCGCACCGAACGGGCCTGGTGACCGTCGCCTGCGTGCCGTCGGCCGCCTACTATTTTATGCCTAAAGTCATCGCGCAGTTTCAGCTTCACTACCCGCGCGTACGTATTAAGCTGATCGATTCCAGCGCTGGCGACGTCTACGACGCGGTGATCGCCGGGCAGGCTGATTTCGGCCTGAGCTTTACCGGCGCGCCGCAGCCGGATGTCAGATTCCTGCCGCTGGTGGATGAGGCCTACGTCGCCGTCTGCCCACGCGACCATCCGCTCGCCGGCCGCAAGAGTCTGGGCTGGCGGGAGTTTTATAGCTGGCCCTATGTCTGGCTGGATAAAACCTCGGGCAACCGCAACCTGCTCGATCAGGCGCTGACGGGCATCGTGCCGGAAAAACCGAGCGTCTGCGAAACGCGTCACGTTACGACGCTGCTGGGCATGGTGGAGGCCGGACTGGGGATCGCCGCGGTGCCGGGGATGGCGATGCCGAAAGCGGGCCACCCGTTTTTAGCCACCATTCCTTTGCATGAGCCGACGGTGCGCCGCACGGTCGGCATCGTGAAGCGCACCGGTCAAGAGCTGCCGCATCTTGCCGGTGAGCTGGAGGCGATGATTATTGCGATAAACGCGTCTGAGGAGCAGGCTAACGTCCGCTAACGGAATCGAGACCGGTTGCCTGAATTTGCTGCTGCACCCCGGGAGAGGAGAGGTACGCCAGCAGAGCCTTCGCCTCTTCCGGCTGGGCTGAATGGCTGGAGACCGCGCCGGCGAAGCGGGTGACATACTGCATATCCTCCGGTAGCTTGCCGATGAAGGTCACCCCGGCCACCGGCAGCAGTTCGCTGACCTGCTGGAAGCCGATCTCGTAGCGGCCGCTGGCGACGCTTTGCGCCACAGGCGTTTTCTCAACCATCTTCGCCTTAGGTTTTAGCTGATCAGCGATGCCCAGTTTGTTGAACAGCGTCGTCTCGACATATTTTCCGCTGGCGCTGTCTGAATAGGCGACCGAGTGCGCCTTCAGCAAGGTCGCTCTGAGCGCCGTCGCCGTCGTGATATCGGGCACGGCGCTGCCTTGTTTCACTACCGCGCCAATTTTTGAGTCGGCGAGCTCGGTGCGCGTGCCGGGCAGCAGGCGTCCCTCTTTATCGAGCTTATCCAGCGCATAGCCGACCATAATAATAACGTCCGCTTTTTCGCCCGCGGCTAACCGGTTGGGGATCGCCTCCGGCGACTGCCCCATCGACGGCCCAGGCACCGTCTTGATGGTATAGCCTTTTTCAGCGGCGAAGGCGGGGCTGAGCTTTTCCCAGGCGGCCTTGAAGCCGCCGGAAATCATTACCGTGATCTCTTTTGCCGACGCCTCCCAGCTCACGAGGCAGAGGGGCGCGAGAAGCAGCAGGCGGGGTAACCATGATTTCATCTGTTTTTCCTTAACCGAACGTTTTTTTAGCAGCGTGATGATGGACCGTTTCTTGTTTATAGAGGAACAGGGTTGCCAGCAGCGCGCACGCGGCGGCGAAGCTCATCCATAGGCCTGGCGCGGCTTTGTCGCCGGTCACTTCAATCAGCGCGGTGGAGATGGCGGGCGTAAAACCGCCGAACAGCGCGGTGGCGAGACTATAGGCCAGCGAGAAGCCCGCGACCCGGACCGAGGCCGGCATGATCTCCGTTAACGCCGGGATCATGGCGCCGTTATAGAGCCCGTAAATAAACGAGAGCCACAGCAGCACGCCCAGCATCGAATAGAAGCTCGGATCGGCCGCCAGATATTTAAGGGCAGGGTAGGCGGTGGCGATGGCGATCAGCGCCATGGCGATCAGCACCGGCTTACGCCCGTAGCGATCCGAGATCGCCCCGCCAATCGGCAGCCAGATGAAGTTTGATACCGCCACCAGCAGGGTCACCAGCAGGCTGTCCGATGCGCTGAGCATCAACACTTTTTTGCCGAAGGTGGGCGCATAAACGGTGATCAGATAGAAGGCGGTGGTGGTCATCGCCACCATCAGCATGCCCGCCATCACGGTTTTCCAGTTGCCGAGGAGCGTGCTAAAGACCTGGCGCATTTCAGGATGCTGACGGCGCGCGCTGAATTCCGCCGTCTCCTCCAGATTGCGACGCAGAAAGAAGATAAACGGCACGATCAGGCAGCCGAACAGAAAAGGAATGCGCCATCCCCAGTCGCGAATCGCGCTCTCCTCCATCAGGGCATTGAGGGCGAACCCCATCGCCGCCGCCACCATAATCGCGACCTGCTGGCTGCCGGATTGCCAGCTGGTATAGAAGCCTTTTTTGCCCGGGGTGGCGATTTCAGAGAGATAAACCGAGACGCCGCCCAGCTCTGCCCCGGCGGAAAAGCCCTGCAGCAGCCGTCCCGTCAGCACAATCAGCGGCGCCCAGTAGCCGATCGCCGCATAGGAAGGAATCAACACGATCAGGAAGGTGCCCGTCGCCATAATCGAGAGCGTGACGATAAGCCCCTTGCGTCTGCCCACTTTATCGATCCAGGCGCCCAGCACCACCGCGCCGATGGGACGCATCAGGAAGCCAGCGCCGAAGACGGCGAAGGTCATCATCAGCGAGGCGAATTCGCTGCTCGCCGGAAAGAAGGTGTGGGCGATATAGGTGGCGTAAAAGCCGAACAGGAAAAAGTCGAACTGCTCGAGAAAGTTTCCCGAGGTGACGCGCAAGATTGCGCCTGCCCGGGCGCGAACCGTGTTGATTGATGCAGAGGATGTTTCCATTAAATGCTCCAGCGTTTACGTAATGTTAATGATTCATTACTTTGTTGTGGCTCAAGACTGGAACAGGAAGGCGGCGTTAATAAGTGCATTTTGCGTATCGATTAATGCGTACGGCGCATTAATTTAGGGCGCGCTGAAGACGACCTCCGGCAGCGACTGGCGATAGCGCGCATAAGCCGCCGCTCGCCGTCTCTGACCGCTCTTTTTTGCCTTATCAATTTCGTGACCAGCTTCATATCGGCGCGGTTCGACATTCCCTTGCCGCCGGTCTCTCTGGTTGGCTTCGTGCCTGCTCTCAGGCACACTACCCGCAGCGAAACAGATTTCCTGCTGAGAGGCAGTTCTCTCACCCGACTTTCCACCGGGCTGCCTGCCAGCGCGCGCCGCCCACACCTTCGACACCCCTCAAGAGGAATTACCATGGCTACAGGCCCACTGAACGCAGACGAAATCGAGTGGATGGAAGATGTGTTGATGGAGCACGACAGCGAAGATGGCTTGATTGATATCAGCGAGCTGGACGGTCTTTTCACCGCGGCGCTCTCCAGCCCGTCGCCGCTGGCGCTCGATGCGATGAAGCCGGTTATCTGGGGCGAAAGCGCGCCTGACTGGGACGATCCTGCCGATGAGCAGCGCTTCAATACCCTGGCGGCGCGGATGATGAATGATATTGCCGAGCGCCTCAGCCTCTACCCGGAGCAGTTTGAGCCGCTGTTCGGCTACCGTGAAATGGACGGCCGTGAACTGCTGGTGGTGGAAGAGTGGTGTTTTGGCTATATGACCGGCGTGGCGCTGGCGGAGTGGCCAGCGCTGCCTGCCGAGCTGCAGCCGTCGCTGCAGGCGATTGCGCTGCATGGCGACATCAATGAGGTCGAGAAACTCGACGGTATGGATGAGATCGCGTATCTGCAGAGCACCGACGCTATTCAGCCAGCGGCGCTGCGGCTCTATAACCACTGGCGTGGCAAAACCGACGCCGTTCACTAAGCGCCAGCGCCGCCTGAGTGCGTCCCACCCAGACGGCTGCTGAAGCCTGTAAAAGGGGGCGCTGGCCCGGCAACGGCTGCGCCTCAGGGATGCGGTGCCTTTTTGCTCAGGCCGCGCCGGCAGGGATGCCGTTTACACGCCACTCCCCGCGTCACCCCCGAGAGCGGCCTCGTCCGACAGCTTTTTCCCCTCCTCAATAAACTCTTCGTCAATCTCTTCGACGTTATCGCGGTTATCCTTGCCCGACAGCAGGTTCCAGCAGGCGATAAACAGCGCGGCGATTAGCGGACCAATCACAAAGCCGTTAATGCCGTAAATCTCCATGCCGCCTAAGGTGGCGATCAGGATCAGGTAATCAGGCATTTTAGTATCTTTGCCCACCAGCAGCGGACGCAAAATATTGTCCACCAGTCCGACGACCACCACAAAGAAACCGACCAGGAACAGCCCCTTCCACAGCGCGCCGGTTGCGAAGAAGAATATCGCCGCAGGCACCCAGATAATCGCTGAGCCCACGGCGGGGATCAGCGACAGGAACGCCATCAGCGCGCCCCACAGCAGGCTGCCATCGATATCTACAAACCAGAACGCCAGCCCGCCCAGAATCCCCTGCACGATGCCGACCACGACCGTGCCTTTGACCGTGGCGCGCGAAACGGCGGCGAACTTCATAAACAGGTGATGCTTCACGTAGGTTGAGAGCGGCAGCGCCTCCAGAATCAGATGCACCAGATAGGAGCCGTCCTTCAGCAGGAAGAAGAGCAGATAGAGCATCACGCCGAAGCCGACGGTAAAGGTGAAGGTGCCTTTGCCGATCAGGAACACGCTGCCCGCCATATACTGGCCGCCTTTCAGCGCGAAGGACGACAGCTTCTGCTGGATCTGCGCCGCGTTATTCATCTGATGCTCAGAGAGAAAATTACGCAGCCAGTCGGGCAGGTGATGCAGCAGATCGGCGAATACCGTCGGAAACTGCGCCGAGTTGCTCTGCAGCTTGAGATAGACGGCGTTGACCTCCACCACCAGCGAAGAGGCGATAATCGCCAGCGGCGTAAAGACGATCAGACAGATAATCAGCAGCGTCACCAGCGACGCCAGGCCGTTGCGATCGCCCATCTTATGCCGCAGCCAGATCTTTAGCGGGGCGAAGATCACCGCCAGAATGGCGGCCCAGAGAATCGGGGAAAAGTAGGGCGCCAGTACATCAAAAAACGCAGCGGTCACTATCGCCAGAATGACGATAAAGAAACCGATATTGAGTCCTTTAACACGCATGCATAAACCTCAGGGTTAAGTGTTGCGGGTGAACTATAGAACGCCTGGCGCGCTTTGTAATGCCAATCTGTGGTTTCGTTTAAAAATTTAAATCGGGCGCGGCGACGCGGCCGCATCGCCGCGTTAACGGATAATCAGCCTGGCCATGCACGATTAGCGCATCGTGGTTGAAGCGGGTCGTCAAGGTGTGTAAGAATCCTGCGCAATCGTTTACTCCCGCCGTGGAGAGAGATTTTTTGCGCGCATCGTCGTGCCGCCGCAAAGCGGCAAAGCAGGGCGAGGCGGCAATGTAGCCGTCGATGTCCACTCACCGTCGACGGCGTTAACGTCATGAAGACAGGACAGGCAGATGAAAACCACGCAAACCGGCGCGCTGACCGCAGCCGCAGAGGCGCCCGCTGAACGCGGCTGGCGCAAAACCGACACCACCTGGATGCTGGGGCTCTACGGCACCGCAATCGGCGCAGGGGTACTCTTTTTGCCGATCAACGCGGGCGTCGGCGGGCTGCTGCCGCTGATCATTATGGCGATCCTCGCCTTTCCTCTGACTTTTTACGCCCACCGCGCGCTGACCCGCTTTGTGCTCTCCGGCAAACACGCGGGAGAAGATATTACCGACGTGGTGGAGGAGCACTTTGGCACCGGCGCGGGCAAAATCATTACGCTGCTCTACTTCTTCGCCATCTTCCCCATTCTGCTGATGTACAGCGTGGCGATCACCAATACGGTAGAGAGCTTTATCGAACATCAGTTAGGGCTGGTGTCGCCGCCGCGCGTGCTGCTGTCGCTGATCCTGATTATCGGCCTGATGACGGTGGTGCGCTTCGGCGAGCAGATGATCGTCAAAGCGATGAGCATTCTGGTTTTCCCCTTTGTCGCGGTGCTGATGCTGCTGGCGGTTTATCTTATCCCGCACTGGCACGGCGCAGCGCTGCAGACCCTGTCGCTGCACCACAGCGGCGGCGGCAAAAACATCGCGATGACGCTGTGGCTGGCGATCCCGGTGATGGTCTTCTCTTTTAACCATTCGCCGATCATCTCTTCGTTTGCCGTGGCGAAGCGCGCGGAGTATGGCGAAGACGCGGAGCGCAAATGCTCGCGTATTCTCGCCTGTTCCCATCTGCTGATGGTGGCGACGGTGATGTTTTTCGTGTTTAGCTGCGTGCTCAGCCTGTCGCCGCAGGATCTCGCCGCGGCAAAGGCGCAAAATATTTCGATTCTCTCCTATCTCGCTAATCACTTTAACGTCCCGGTGATCGCCTGGCTCGGCCCGCTGATCGCCATCGTCGCCATTACCAAATCTTTTCTCGGCCACTATCTCGGCGCGCGCGAAGGCTTTAACGGTCTGGTCAATAAAATGCTGCACAGCCGTGGCAAAAGCCTGGCGCCTGCGAAGCTGAACCGGGTAACGGCGCTGTTTATGCTGCTCAGCACCTGGCTGGTGGCGAGCTGGAACCCGAGCATTCTCAACATGATCGAAACCCTCGGCGGGCCGGTGATCGCGATAATCCTGTTCCTGATGCCGATGTATGCCATCCGCCACGTCCCCGCGATGCGCAAATACAGCGGGCATCTCAGCAATCTGTTCGTGGTGCTGGTTGGGCTGGTGGCGATCTCCGCCATCTTCTACTCGCTGCTCAGCTAACGAGAAAGCGCCCGCTACCCGCGGGCCGTTTTAGCGGCGGTATAGCTTTCCCGTCCCGCGCCATGCTAACTTTGTTGAGAATAGTTATTAGTTACTGAGGTAGTGAACGATGAAAAAGGGACTTCTGCTGGCTGGGCTGCTGACGTCGGCGGCGTGCGGCGCCACCACATACCCGCTGCAGATCACCGATCTCGACGGCAACGCCATTCGGCTCGACCATGAGCCGCAGCATGTGATCCTGCAGGATGGCCGCGACGTGCTGGCGCTGGCGCTGCTCGACCGCGACAATCCTTTCAGGCGCGTGGTGGCCTGGAATAACCTGCCGAAAAAGCAGGATACCCAGACCTGGGATCTGCTGAAGCAGCGCTGGCCGCAGGCGAGCAGCATTGTTGATATGGGTTTCAACGATCAGGGGCAGGTTAATCTCGAAAGCGTGCTGGCGCAGAAGCCGGACCTGATGATCGCCCAGCTGCGCGCGAAATCGGCGCTGCAGCAGTCAGGCGTGCTGAATACGCTAAAAGGGCTCAACATTCCGGTGCTGTTTATCGACTATGAGCTGCACCCGAAAGAGAACACTGCGCGCAGCGTGACGCTGCTCGGTAAGGTGCTTAACCGGGAGAAAGAGGCGGCCGACTATACCGCCTTTTATCAGCAGCGTTTACAGCAGCTCGACGCGGCTATCGCAACAGTGCCGCAGAAGCCGACGGTGTTTATCGAGCCGATCGCTGGCAACAGCGACAACTGCTGTTTCACCCACGGCCATAACGGCTGGGGCGGACTGGTAGAGGCGGTAGGCGGTAAGAATATCGGCTCCGCGCTGCTGCCGGGCAACGCTGGCTTCGTTTCACTGGAAAAGATTATCGCCATGAAGCCGGACGTTTATATTATGAGCGGCTCAAAGCGTCCTAATTCTGGCGTACTGCCGTTTGGCTATAACACGACGCCGCAGGAGGTTTCCGCCACCTTTAGCGGCCTGCTGAACCGCACCGGCCTGAAGCAGATCGCCCCGGTCAAGAATGGCCGTGTTTATGGGGTTTATCACCACTTCTATAATCATCCTTACAACATCATCGGCATGGAGATTCTGGCGAAAGATCTCTATCCGCAGACGTTTGCAAAGCTCGATCCCACGGCCGACTTCCACTATATCGTGACCCACTTTACCCACCTGCCGGACGCGCCGATCACCTTAAGCGCGCCCTGAACCGCCCACCGCGCGTTGACAAAACGCGCGGTTAATTTACCTTCCTGCCGCGCGAACTTTCGCTACGCTTAAACATACCGCCGTTTACTTTTGTTTCCGCTATTTTCATGCACCTTTTGTGCCGCCAGTTGAAAAAGATTGCCAAAATCAAAAAACGTGGTGAAATGCGCGCGTTTATTTCGCGCGGACGCAATAAACCGTGCAGCAGGGAGTGCAAAACAGACGATCAATAAGGTAGCGTCGCCGTCAGGTTAGCCAGCGGGCTTTCTGCACAGAACGCTGCCGTTCAGGCTCTGCCCGAGGTATTTATGAATTCACACTCCCTGGCCTCTACGCTGAGTAAAAAATTTATTCTTGAGCCGGTTATGTCGCAGTGCGGCCGCTTTGTCGGGTTTGAACTGCTGACGCGCTATACCTCCCTGGCGGGGAAATCGCGCAATCCCTTTATGGTGATTGAAAATATGCCGCGCAGCGAAAAGCGCGATCTGCTCTATGAGCAGCTGAGCGATTTGTCGCCGGTCGTGGCGCTGCTTGAGGCGCGCAACCTGTTCGTCAGTATCAATGTAGACCGCGACATGGTGACCATGCTGGAGGAGGATGTGCGGCTGGGCTGGCTGCTCAGCACCGCCAGCGTCGTACGGTTAGAGGTTTCTGAAGCGATCGACTTTCATCAGGATCGCGAGGCGCGCGACACGCTGCATCGACTAAAGGCGCGCGGCATTCGTTTCTTTCTCGACGATCTCGGTACCGGCTTCGCCAATCTGGCAGCACTTTATACCGGCCTGTTTGAGGCGGTAAAAATCGACAAGCGCTTTTTCTGGGAGCAGAAGGATAAATCGATCTTTTCGGTATTGATGGCCAATATTCAGCGTTATTGTCCGCAGATCATCGTAGAGGGCGTCGAGAATAAAGAGGATCTTGCGACGCTGGAAGATATTCCGCTTTACGGTCTGCAGGGACACTATTTTAGCGCGCTGGAGATAGAGGATTTACCACAGCTTTTCGGTTGACGCTTTTTATTGCGCGCGCTATCGCTTTCGTTAAAAAGCGCGCAATGAATGAGCCTGGCTAAGCAGGGCGGGTAAAACGTAAATAAAACGAAAATAAGGTTGTTTTTACGTTCGCGCTGGACTTCGTTACGCGCCGTGTTGACGCGGTAGCCGGGCAAACCGCCAGGCCGCGTGCAAAAAATTCCACAGGGCAATATTTAGCAGACAAATTAATAGGGCAAATAATTAATTCCGCTCTCTGGTCAGACCCCATACCTGTTTTGCCTGATTAAAATGTTGCGAGGGGATATTTAATGGCGCTTCTGATTCACGCCGAAATATAAGCGGGTGCGATGAGGCATATATCAGGAAATATCCTAATCAGGAGTGTTAGCGCTGCCAAAATAATAGCGACAGTGTTAATCTCTTTGCTCAACACTAGTGATGTGGTGTTGTCTCCTCTAGTTTTTTCCTTGATTTGGCAAGGATTAGCCGGTTTTCGGTATTCAGGAATTTCGATTCCCCCGGTCGATTTCGGTCGGGTTTTCATTTCTGCCTGAGTCTCTTTTCCTCACTCTTCGACCGCTATTTTACGCGTTACGCCTCCATTCTGTTCATCACGCCGCCCGCCGCTCCCGCGCTCTCCATAATTTCTGCCGAGTGTTAAGGAAGCGCTAAACGGCGTAATGTTCTGTAAGTTGCAGATTTTTAAGAGTTTTGGAGATGAAAGCGCCATGCAGATCGCCGATAGTAGCGCTCAACGGCGCGACATTCGCTGTTGCCACTGGAGGTTTACGATGAAAAAAACAACGTTACGCGTTATCGCGACTTTTATTGCATGCAGCTCACTGATTTCTACCGTTTCCTGGGCTGATGGTCCAGGCGACCATCATGGCCAGCCCTGGCAGCATGACGGCGATCGTCGCGATGGCGACCGCCACGACGATCGCGGCCGTGGTCCGCAGGGGCATGGCCCGGATCGCGACCGTTTTGCCGGCAACCCGCATGGCGACCGACAGGACTATCGCGACCGCGATCGCGATCATTTCGCCTGGAACGGACACGATTTTCGCCGCGGCCACCCAATGCCGCACGAATATCGCGGCCCGCACTATCGGGTAGACGACTGGCGCGCACGCCGCCTGCCGGAGCCGCCGCGCGGCGAGTACTGGTCCTATATCGACGGCAACTATGTGCTGATTGCCGCCGCGACCGGCATTATCACCTCGCTGATCCTCGGCAACGCCTTTAACTAAGCCTGCCATTCGGGCGGCCCCGGGCCGCCCGTTCTCCCTGGTTCCCGCCTCGCTCTTCTAAAAACCGGCTGCCTGCGCCCACGCCTGTTCCTCTTTTTTTCACGCTCCCCAGGCTATGCTTTGCTTCCACACTGTTCCCTTTCGCCGGATAAGGAGTCGAGATGACAGCGGTAAAAATGGTGGCGGTCGATATGGACGGCACCTTTCTTGATAACCAGAAGCAGTACGATCGCCCGCGCTTTATGCGCTGCTATGAAGAGATGAAAGCGCGCGGCATTAAGTTTGTCGTCGCCAGCGGCAATCAGTACTACCAGCTGAAATCTTTCTTTCCCGCTATCGCCAGCGAGATCGCCTTTGTGGCGGAAAACGGCGCCTGGATCCTGGATGGCGAAGAAGAGCTGTTCTGTGGCGCATTTTCTCGCCCGGACGTGCACGCGGTGCTGGATACGCTGCAAAACGGCAACTATCCCGGACTGCGTTATATCCTGTGCGGGCGCGAAAGCGCCTACTACTTCAGTGGCGTGGTGGAAGAGCAGTGGCTGGCGAAAATGCGCCACTACTGCCATCGGCTGAAAGCGATCGACTCGCTGGAAGAGACCGGCGACGATCGGCTGTTCAAGTTCGCGCTTAACCTCTCCGACGACTATGTGGAGCCGCTGATGGCGGATATTCAGCGGCTGCACGCGGGCGCGGCGGCGGCGACCTCAAGCGGTCACGGCTCGGTGGATCTTATCGTGCCGGGCCACCACAAGGCCAACGGCCTGAATATTCTGGCGCAGCGCTGGGGCATCGATCATCAGCAGGTGCTGGCGTTTGGCGACGGCGGCAACGATCTGGAGATGCTCAGGCAGTCCGGATTCAGCTTCGCCATGGCCAACGCGCCGCAGCGGGTGAAAGAGGCGGCGCGCTACGCTGCGCCCGGCAATAACGAGGCGGGCGTACTGCAGGTGATTGAGACGATGCTGGCGGGCGCGCCGCCGTTCGCCTGAAGACTGCGCGGGCGGCGGCGGCGCTGCCCGTTATGCCTGCGCGGGCAGCACGCGCCACGCCTGCGTCAGCATCGCGCGCATCGCCTGCTGGCTGTAGTTCACCAGCGAATTTTTACTGTTGGCGCGCGCCAGAATCCACTCCATCTCTTCGCTGCTCAGCGTCTGTTCTGCCTGCCAGAAGGGCGCAATCGCCTGCTGCTGCAGCCAGTTTTTCAAAAAGCGCGCGGGCTGCGCCTCCGGCGTGGCGAAAAGCTGCTGCTGCAGATCCTGCATCAGCTGCTGCTGCTGCGCATCGTCGCTTTCCGCCAGCAGATCGAGAAACGGAAAGAGCAGCCGACCGCAGACTTCGCCGTGATGATAAGGCTTGATGGCGCCCAGCTCGCCAGCGATGCCGTGGATTACGCCCAGCCCGGCGCTGCTGAGGCAGACGCCGCCCAGCCAGGAGGCCATCATCATCGCTTCGCGCGCCGCGTCGCCCTGCGCATCATCGCGGTTCAGCGCGGGCCAGGCCTGAATAAACTGGCGCAGCCCGGTCAACGCCAGCTGTCGGGTGAACAGGTTCCCCTTGCTGGAGAGATAGGCCTCGAACAGATGGGTAAAGGCGTCGATGCCGCAGGTCGCCAGCACCTGATTGGGCGCACCTTTAAGCAGATCCGCATCCAGAATCGCCACCTGCGGCACAAATACCGGATGGCGCAGCGACGCCTTAACCTTGATGTCATGCTGATCGGTCACCACGGCGTTCTGCGTCGCCTCGCTGCCGGTGCCAGCCGTGGTCGGCACCGCGATCAGCGGCAGCGTGACCGCCTGCACCGGCGTATCGCCGACCTTTTCCAGATAGCGCGCGGTGGGAAGCGGATGCTGCACCATGGCGCTGAACGCCTTGGCGCCGTCGAGCACGCTGCCGCCGCCAATCGCCACTACGCGATCCACGTGGCCGCGCCAGCGTGTGACCCAGGCGTCAATCTCAGCCGGTGACGCTTCATGCGCCACGATTTCATAACCAATAATGAGATCGTTTAGTTCGCTTTTCAGCCGCGCATAGATGGGGCCGTTAAGAAAAGAGCGCCCGCAGAACAGCAGCGTAGGCTGAGGATCGGCGCTCAGCAGCGGCACCAGCTTACTGATGCTGCCGCGTCCAGAGAGGGTTCGTTGATTACTGTACAGCTCGATCAGGTTCTCACTCACCGCAACATCCTTATGTCATCAGGAAAAGAGAGAGTGTAACCAAAAGCCGAACGGCGGCAGCGGCAAACTTTCTGATAACACGGCGATGAAAAGTTGATCACCTTCGCAAAACAGAAATTCAGCCCGTGCGGGGAGGTGCTTTCATCAGGATGTTACCCTTAACATGTTACTGGTAACAGGTTGTATCTGGCTGTTACGCCCTTTTTTCGATGCCGTACCCAATGTCCGTTTTGGACTCATGATAACAATATGCTGCTGGCGCTGGCCGGTCAGTAAGGTGGAGAAAACCTATGCCCTTACTTATTGTGGCGCTCGGCGTGGCGTTACTGCTGCTGCTGATGATCCGCTTCAAACTTAATGGATTTATCGCGCTCATTCTGGTGGCGCTGGTGGTCGGCATGATGCAGGGCATGCCGGTCAACAAAGTGATCCTTTCGATTAAAAACGGCGTCGGCGGCACGCTCGGCAGTCTGGCGCTGATTATGGGCTTCGGCGCCATGCTCGGCAAACTGCTGGCCGACTGCGGCGGCGCGCAGCGCATCGCCACCACGCTGATTGAGAAGTTTGGCAAGCAGCATATTCAGTGGGCGCTGGTGCTGACCGGTTTTACCGTCGGCTTCGCGCTCTTTTATGAGGTTGGCTTCGTGCTGATGCTGCCGCTGGTTTTCAGCATCGCCGCGTCGGCGCGCGTGCCGCTGCTCTACGTCGGCGTGCCGATGGCGGCTGCG
This sequence comes from Enterobacter sp. BRE11, assembly GCF_031844285.1. Taxonomy (NCBI): domain Bacteria; kingdom Pseudomonadati; phylum Pseudomonadota; class Gammaproteobacteria; order Enterobacterales; family Enterobacteriaceae; genus Enterobacter; species Enterobacter sp. BRE11. The sequence continues at coordinate 228,707 of NZ_JAUZUX010000001.1, read as the reverse complement.
CTGTCGGTGACGCACGGCTTTTTGCCGCCGCATCCCGGTCCGACGGCGATCGCGACGCTGTTTAACGCCGATATGGGCAAAACCCTGCTGTGGGGCACGCTGCTCGGCATCCCGACGGTGATCCTCGCCGGTCCGGTTTACGCCCGCTTCCTGAAAAGCATCGATAAACCGATCCCGGAAGGGCTCTATAACCCGAAAACTTTTAGCGAAGAAGAGATGCCGGGCTTTGGCGTCAGCGTCTGGACCGCGCTGGTGCCGGTGGTGCTGATGGCGCTGCGCGCGCTGGCGGAAATGGTGCTGCCGAAAGGGCATGTGCTGCTGCCCTATGCGGAGTTTTTCGGCGACCCGGTAATGGCGACGCTGATTGCGGTGCTGATCGCCATCTTTACTTTTGGCCTCAATCGCGGACGCAGCATGGATGAGGTGATGGGCACCATTACCGATTCGATTAAAATTATCGCCATGATGCTGCTGATTATCGGCGGCGGCGGGGCGTTCAAACAGGTCCTGGTAGACAGCGGCGTCGATAAATATATCGCCGCGATGATGCAGGAGAGCAACGTTTCGCCGATCTTTATGGCCTGGTCGATTGCCGCAGTGCTGCGTATTGCGCTCGGCTCCGCCACCGTGGCGGCGATTACCGCGGGCGGCATCGTCGCGCCGCTGATCGCCAGCAGCGGTGCCAGCCCGGAGCTCATGGTGATTGCGGTAGGTTCAGGCAGCGTCATCTTCTCCCACGTCAACGATCCCGGCTTCTGGCTGTTTAAGGAGTATTTCAACCTGACGATTGGCGAGACCATCCGCTCCTGGTCGGCGCTGGAAACCATTATTTCGGTGTGCGGTCTGGTGGGCTGTATGCTGCTGTCGATGGTGATTTAAGCTTCACCGCCGGGCGTCGCCCGGCAATGCGTGTTAGCTGGCCAGCGCGCGAAACGCGGCCAGCTTCTCGTCAGATATTCCCATCTGGGTCGCCGCCAGGCAAATTTGCCTCCAGCTGCTGGCGCCCAGCAGGTTTCCCTCGCGCTGCGCGCGACTCGCCTCTTCCCACTCTCCCGGCACCTGAATCGGCTCGCTGCCGCTCTGCGGCGATCGCCTCACCCAGTCGAGAAAGGCTTCTGCTTCATTCAGCATTGAGAATTCAGGAGAAGAGATGGGCCACAATGCGTGGCCCAAAGAGGCGGTTAATGCGGCTGTTCAAAGCCGGCTTTGACCATTTGCTCGCGTAGTGCGCGCGAAATTTCGCGATTACCGCCGGTCACGGGGTAGATGACATTGTTGATAACATCATCAATATAGTGCTCATTGAACTCTTGCATGCTGAGCTGCGTGCCGCCTTCATCATTGATAGCGAAAGACCCTTTAATGTGGTCGCCAGCATTTTTCGCCTTGAGGCTGTAGCGACCCATACTGGTGTTTATCATGCTCATGGTGTCTCCTTCTTGCTCATCTAACGGTGATCGTCGCAGAGGCCTGCCTTTGCCGCTAAAAGTTTAGCGGATGCAAAAGAGGGAAACGAAGCGTAAGGCGGTTAAAAAAAGAGCTGCTGCGACCGGCGTCGCAAAAATAGTTCAGGCTTATCTGGAGAGCAGGCGCGCAGGCCTGCGTGGAAAGGAGCCCAGCAAAAACGCAGTGACAGTCTATACTCTTATCTGGAAAGGTTTTTTACTGGCAAAGGAACATGGATATGAAAATAATTTTGTGGATTATCGCCATCATTTTCATTGTTGGATTACTAACGCTGACCGGCGTATTTAAGTTAATTTTCTGAATCAACGCGGGCACCGCTCAGGTGCCCTTGCTTCTGCTTTTCTTTGATGCCTGCGCAACCAGACAGCGCGCGATAGGATCGCCGAACGTGTTCGGCAGCAGATCACGTGCCGTCAGGCGCTTATTGCAGCTGGCGCAGCGTGCACCATGAAAGGCCGGATCGGCTGAAAGATTGTGGGTAAAAGTAAACTTCGCACTGCCACAGGCGGTGCAGCGAATCTTCATTACCATACTACTGCTCTCCTTGCCTCAATCGAACAGGCGACATTCTAACAAATCCCTCCAGTTTATTTATCAAAAATCCTAAACAATTAATGCGCGTTATCTTTTTGAATTTATGTTTAATTATTTGATAATTGCATGTTGTTACTGTTGCTTTGGGTGACGTTGACGCGGAGTGGCATACCAGAAGCGACCTGACAAGGCATTGAAAGGGCGCAAGCCGCCCTGTACAGGCGTCTAAAAACGTCACTTTTTTCGGTTTGGTTTCAGTTTGGTTTCAGTTTGGTTTCAGTTTGGTTTCGGTTTGGTTTCAGTCAGATATAATCGCGCCCCTGACGCAGGATTGTATTCAACCAGGACGTAAGCGATCGGACAGGAGCAAGCCGATCGATGCGCCGCCGATTTATACAGGAAAAGAGTTGTGAACCGGTTTTCTTCAGGCGCCATAGTCGGCACCTGCTCCGCGCTTATTTTTTCATCTTCCCTTCAGGCTGCGACGCTTTCGCCTGTACAGAACGGCTGGAATACCTTTACCAGCAACGTGCAGCAGACCTGGCATCAGCCGCAGAACAGCGATTTTTATCTGCCTGCCATCACCTGGCATAATCGCTGGACCTACGACGACGAGCATATCCGGCGCTACAATGAGCGCCCCTGGGGCGCGGGCGGCGGCATCTCGCGCTATGACGACAAGGGCAACTGGCACGGCCTCTACCTGATGGCCTTCAAGGACTCCTATAACAAGTGGGAGCCGTTCACCGGCTACGGCTGGGAGGCGACGTGGCATCCCATCGACGGGAGCCGTTTCCATATCGGCGCGGGCTATACCGCTGGCGTCACGGCGCGCGATAACTGGCACTATATTCCGGTGCCCGCGCTGCTGCCGCTGGCGTCGGTAGGTTATGGACCGCTGAATTTTCAGATGACCTATATTCCGGGCACTTACAATAACGGCAACGTTTACTTCGCCTGGCTGCGGTTTCAGTTTTAACTTTTCGGGGCATCGGCCAGGCGGGGGAGAAGTGAAAAAAAGGCGATATTTATCACTTTTTCATCAATTCTCACTGGACAAATGTCACGGCAATTGCTGTACTAGATGGCGACACAGTTTAGTGTCCATTTTTCATGTAAAGGTAATATAGATGTCCAAGATTAAAGGTAACGTTAAGTGGTTTAATGAATCTAAAGGATTCGGTTTCATTACTCCGGAAGATGGCAGCAAAGACGTGTTCGTACACTTCTCTGCTATCCAGAGCAACGGCTTCAAAACTCTGGCTGAAGGTCAGCGCGTAGAGTTTGAAATCACCGAAGGCGCCAAAGGCCCATCTGCTGCTAACGTTATCAGCCTGTAAGTTAACAGTCAGAATTTCAAAAACCCGCCCTATGGCGGGTTTTTTTATGCCTTAAAAAGGCGCAAAACCTGCCCTACCTGCTGACCAGCATTCGCCTCACCTGATTCGCGCACTATGCATGCCTGACGCCGCACGAACTACGGCGCCAGTCACATAAAATCCTCATAACATTATTATAACAATCCTTATTTACAGCTTTTTTGTTGCTGACGCTATATAACAGAGCGGCAGCATTATCTTCTTCAGGAGGCAGGATGAATATACGTCAGGCACAGGCGAAAGACAGCTTTGCGCTCGGTGCACTGCTGGCCGAATTAGGCTATGGCGGCACCGAGAGCTTTATCGACAAACGTCTTGCCCAGCTGCGCAGCGATCCCGACGAGATGCTGCTGGTGGCGGAGCATGGCACCCAGGTGCTGGGATTCCTGTCGATGCATTTTATTCCTCAGCTGGCGCTGGCGGGCGACTTTGCGCGCATCAGCTATTTTTGCATCGCAGAAGGGGAGCGCAGTAAGGGGGTTGGTCAGCAGCTGCTCCAGCACGCCGAAGCGATGGCGATGCAGCGCGGCTGCGACCGTATGGAAGTACACTGCCACGCCTCGCGGCTCAAAGCGAATCAGTTTTACCTGCGCGAAGGCTATGAAGAGTCGCCGCGCTACCATATCAAAGGTCTGAGCTAAGCCGCGTCTCGCGTCCGGCGGCAATCGCCAGCGCACTGGCCAGCATCTCCAGCTGCCTCTCCTGCAAACAGGCGATGCTGACGCGGATAAACTGCGTCGGCCCCAGCCGACAGCGTTCGCCGGGCAGCACGGCGATGCCGCGCGCCGCCAGAGTGATCATCGCATATTGCTCCGACGCCACCGGTATGCAGATGCTCAGGCCGTCGCGTATCGGCAGCCGCAGCCCCTGCGCCGCCAGCGCCGCCAGCATGTGCTCGCGACGCTGGCGATAGATCGCGCGCGCGTCAGCGATGGTCGCCTGCGTGGCGGCGTCCTGCAGCAGCCAGGCGACGCTATCCTGCAAAATTCGGCTGGTCCAGCTGACGCCGAAGTTACGCCACGCCTGAATGCGCCTCACCATCTCCGCCGTCGCGGAGAGCACCGCCAGCCGCAGATCGGGGCCGTACGCTTTGGAAAAGGAGCGGACGTGCAGCGTGCGGTCAGGGAAAATATTGCCGAGGCTCCAGGCGGGGATCGCGGAGAGATCGCCCAGCCCGTCATCTTCGACAATCAGCGTTGTGCTGTGCGCCAGCGTCTGCGCCAGCGCGGCCTGGCGCGCTTCGCTGACGCTGTTGCCGGTCGCGGAATGGGTACGCGGCTGGTAAATCACCATTACCGGCGACTTCTGCAGCAGCGCGGCAAGCATCTCCGGCAGCGGTCCCTCATCGTCGCAGGCTAACGGCAGGATTTCCGCACCGACGTTATCGAGCATATCCAGCAGTCGCGTGGCGGTGGGATCCTCAATCACCACGCGATCGCCCGGCGATACCAGCGTCTGCACCACCAGATTCATCGCGTCAAAGCCGCCGTCCGTCGCCAGAAAGGCTTCGGCCGCATAGGGCCAGCGCGGCTTAATAGCGGACAACAGCACCGGCGAAATGGCCTCGCGTACATAGCTGTTCAGATGCGGCGACTGCAGCGCGGCCTGTAGGGCTGGCTGCAGATCGGGCAGCAGCGCGGGATCGGGCGAGGCCATCGCCAGATCGGCGCGGATGCTGTCGCCGTAGTTGCCGATCTTTTCAAAGCGAATTGGGCGCGGCATCACGGTATTGCCCGACACCCAGACGCCGCTGCGTCCTTTACCCGCCAGCACCTTATGTTTTTTAAGCTGCCCCCAGGCCGCCGACACCGTTGCCGGACTGACCCCCAGCTTCTCCGCCAGCTCGCGTACGGCAGGCATCTGCATACCTACCGTAATCTTGCCCTCGCGGATCAGCGTGGAAGCGGCCAGCGCAATGCCTTTTACTGAGGCGTCGCTTATCTGCTCGCTCAGCCAGTCGATATCCACCGTTTGCGTCATAAGAAAATACTTTGTTCAGTAACGAATTAATGATTGTTTAGATTAGTATTCCCGAACTAGTATCAATTTCAAGCACTATTTGATGAATAAAACAGCGGTGCCGCAGGGCGCTGCCTGCTAACGGGGCAAACATGAGCAGATTAACCGTCAGACTGGCCGTGCGCGACTGGGATTACTTTACGCCGCTGGCGTTGGGCGACCTGCGGCCGGAGGGCTTTGAGCTAGTGATTGACCGCGTCGGCACGCTGGTCGATAACCTGGCAGTGAGTTCCGACTATGAGGGCGGTGAAGTCTCTTTCAGCCGCTATGCCCAGGGACGCGCGCGCGGCGAAACCGGCCTGCTCGGGCTGCCGCACTTTCTGATGCGCGGCTTTCGTCAGCGCTGCATTATCACCACCGTCGACAGCCCGCTCACGACGCCAGCGCAGCTGAAAGGCAAGCGTATCGGCGTCACCGGCTGGCAGGACTCCGGCAACACCTGGACGCGTGCCGTGCTGCGCGAGGCGGGCATAGAGATCGACGATGCTTACTGGTATGCCGGTCGCCTGACGGAGGCGCATCCTGTTGTCGATCGCCTGGCAGGCTTTGGCCGTCCAGGCCGCATCGAGGCGGCGCCGGGCGAGCGTCCGCTGCTCGATCTGCTGCGGGCAGGGGAGCTGGACGCGCTGTTTACGCCTTTTATGCCGGAAGGCTTTTTCCTGCCAGACTCCGGATTGCGTCAGCTACAGGTCGATTTCCAGCAGGCGGAGCGCGACTATTTCCGCCGCGTCGGCTATGTGCCGGGTATTCATATCCTGGCGCTCAAGCCGGCGCTGGCCGAGGCGCACCCCTGGCTGCCGCAGGCGCTCAGCGAGATTATCGATCGCTCATGGCGGCTGTGGATGCAAAAGCGGGAGAAGTACGCCGACACCACGCCCTGGCTGCTGGACGATTTGCGACGCACCGCGCAGGAATTGCCCGCCAGCTGGAATCAGAACGGGTTTGAGGTTAACAAGAAGATGATTGCCGACTTCGCCGATGAGCTTTATCTGCAGGGTTTAACGAAAACGCGCCTGACGCCGGAAGCGCTCTTCCCGGCGGCCAGCAAGGGGGACATATGATGAAAGTAGCGATGGGGCAGTTCGCGGTCAGCCGCGAGTGGCAGGAAAACGCGGCTATCTGCCTCGATCTGATGGCGCGCGCCGAAGCGGGCGGCGCCGATCTGCTGGTGCTGCCGGAAGGGGTGCTGGCGCGTGATATCGCCGATCCCGATCTGGTGCTGAAAGCGGCCCAGCCGCTGGACGGCCCGTTTCTGACGCAGCTGCTGGCAAAAAGCCGTGACAGCGCGCTGACCACCATGATGAGCATTCATGTGCCGACTGAGGGCGACAAAGCGCTGAACGTGCTGGTTGCGCTGCGCAACGGCGAAATCATCGCCGCCTATGAAAAACTGCACCTTTACGACGCCTTCGCCATGCAGGAATCACAGCGCGTTAATCCCGGTGCCGCTATCCCGCCGCTGGTTGAGGTCGCCGGCATGAAGGTGGGGTTGATGACCTGCTACGACGTGCGTTTTCCTGAGCTGGCGCGGCGTCTGGCGCTGGACGGCGCCGAGGTGCTGGTGCTGCCCGCCGCCTGGGTGAAAGGTCCGCTGAAAGAGATGCACTGGGAGCTGCTCACCACGGCGCGCGCGCTGGAAAACACCTGCTATATGGTAGCGGTGGGCGAGTGCGGACCGCGCAATATCGGCAACAGCCTGGTCGTCGATCCGTTGGGCGTCGCCATCGCCAAAGCGCCGGAGTCGACCGCGCTGGTGTTTGCAGAGCTCGATCCGCAGCGTATCGCCTATGCGCGCAGCGTGCTGCCGGTACTGGAAAATCGTCGCTTCGCCCGTCCAGAACTTAAAACAGAATAAGCACGTCTGGGAGAAATCACCGTGAAAAAGAGTGCAACCGCCATTTTGCTGGCGCTTGGCCTGAACGCCTCGCTGGCCAACGCCGCCGAGGCTATTCCAACGCAGCAGGTTGACCAGGGACTGCATGACCGCCTGCCCGACGCCATTAAGCAGGCGGGCAAGATGATCTCGGTTAACAACGGATCCTTTCCGCCCTATGAAATCGTCAACGGCCCGCACGCCATGGACGGCGCTTCCGCCGACCTCAGCAGCGCGCTGAGCCAGCTGCTGGGGGTGAAAATCGAACACGCCACGGTCAGCGGTCTTTCTGGCGTGCTCTCCGGCATTAACTCGGGGCGCTATCAGCTGGCGATCGGCCCGATTGGGGACTACCCGGATCGTCAGCAGAAAGTGGACTTTATCGACTTCGTGCAGGAGTTCGTGGTGTTCGGGGTACAAAAAGGCAATCCGCAAAAGATTAACGGGCTGGAGGATACCTGCGGCAAACGCATCGCGGTGATGGCGGCGGGATCGGCAGAGCAGGTGATCCGCAAACAGTCGGAAGCGTGCGTGGCGGCAGGTAAACCGGCCGTGGTGGTGCAATCCTTTACCGATCAGCCTTCGTCGATTCTGGCGGTACGCTCGAAGCGATCTGACGCCTTCTTCTCCTCGCAGGCGCCGCTGACATATTTTATTGAGCAGGCGAGCGGTCAGCTTGAGCTGGCGGGCAAAGGGCAGAAAAACGGCTTCGGCGATATTTTCCAGGGCACGGTGGTGCCGAAAGGATCGCCGTTAGGCCAGGTGGTGCTGGATGGCTATAAGTTGCTTTACCAAAACGGCACCTACGCCGCCATCATGAAAAAGTGGAAGCTGGACGGCAATATGATTGGCGCGCCGGGTCTCAACCTGGCGAAAGGGGCAGTAAAATGAGTTCAGACATCCACAATACACGAGCCACGGACAGGCCCGACGTGCAGCAGCGCGACGTGGCTTTCGCCCGCAGCGCGCCCGCCTGGGGACGCTGGGTCTCCTGGATTGTGGCGCTGATCCTCGGCTCCAACTTTCTCTGGCTGGTGGCGACCAATCCTAACTTCGAATGGCAGGTGGTGCTGCAGTGGTTTACCGAGGAATCGGTGCTGAAGGGGCTGGAAATCACGCTCGGCCTGACCGTCATCTCAATGATCCTCGGCACCGGGCTGGGACTGCTGCTGGCAGTGTGGCGTCTGTCGGAAAATCGGCTGCTGAGCGGCATCGCCAGCCTCTATATCTGGTTCTTTCGCGGCACGCCGCTGCTGGTGCAGCTGATATTCTGGTACAACCTGTCGACGCTGTTTCCCACGCTTTCGTTGACGCTGCCCTGGACATCCGTGACCTGGGCGAGCTGGAACACCAACGACCTGATCACGCCGCTGACGGCGGCCATCGCCGGGCTGGCGCTGAACGAGGCGGCCTATATGGCGGAGATTATCCGCGCCGGCCTGCTGTCGGTGGACAACGGCCAGGTTGAAACCACCCAGGCCTTCGGCATGAGCCGCAGCCGCGCGCTGCGACGCATCATTATTCCGCAGGCGATGCGCGCCATTATTCCGCCCAGCGGCAACCAGCTGATCAGCATGATTAAGGCGACCTCGCTGGTCAGCGTCATCGCAATGGGCGACCTGCTCTATTCGGTGCAGGCTATTTATAACCGCACCTTTGAAATTATCCCGATGCTGATGGTGGCGGTGATCTGGTATCTGCTGATTACCTCAATCCTGAACGTCGGCCAGTCGGCGATAGAGCGCTACTACGCGCGCGGCACGCGCCGTACGGTAGAAGCGGCGACATCGCGCGCATCCACGCCGCTCTCCGGCGCGCGCCTGCTGCAGAAGGAGGATTTATGAGTGCTGTCGCGCCGCTGGTCAGCGCGCGTAACGTCCATAAAAGTTACGGCCATAACCAGGTACTGAAAGGGATCGATCTCGACGTTTTTCCCGGCGAGGTGGTGGTGATACTCGGGCCGTCCGGCTCGGGCAAATCGACCTTTCTGCGCTGCATCAACCATCTGGAAGATATGAACGGCGGTTCGATCATGGTGGGAGATGAGCAGATTGGCTACGAGCTGAAAAAGGGCATTCTGCATCGTCTCTCGCCGCGTAAGATTGCCCACCAGCGGCAGAAGATCGGTATGGTGTTTCAGCAGTTCAATCTCTATCCCCACCTGACGGTGCTGCAGAACATTATCGAAGCGCCGATCGGCGTGCATAAATTTCCGCGTCACGAGGCGATCGCCTATGCGCGTTCGCTGCTGGCGACGGTAGGATTGAGCGACAAGGCGGACGCCTGGCCGCGGCATCTGTCCGGCGGTCAGCAGCAGCGTGTGGCGATTGCTCGCGCGCTGGCGATTAAGCCGACGCTGATGCTGTTCGACGAGCCGACCTCGGCGCTTGACCCAGAGCTGGTCGGCGAAGTGCTGGCCACCATGCGCACGCTGGCGGATCAGGGACTGACTATGATCGTCGTGACCCACGAAATTGGTTTCGCGCGCGAAGCGGCCGATCGGGTGGTATTTATGGATGGTGGCGTGGTGGTGGAGCAGGGGCCGCCCGAGCAGGTGATTGCGCAGCCGCAGCATCCGCGAACCCAGGCGTTTCTGAGCCGTTTTATTTAACGCTGCATCAACAATCTTACTCTGTTACAGAATCTAGTTGAGGTTGGCGGCGATCTGCGCGTAAATAGCACTGTTCATTTTCGCTTAGGTTGAAAGGTAAAGTATGGAAGGTATCAGTATTGCCAAACTGCTGATCATCGGTGCGCTCATCGTACTGCTTTTTGGCACCAACAAGTTACGTTCACTGGGTGGCGATCTGGGCTCCGCGATCAAAGGCTTTAAAAAAGCCATGAAAGATGAAGAACCCACCGCAACCAGGACAACGGCTGAAGATGTTCCGGCAGAGCGCGTCACCCATAAAGAGTGATGCATGACCGCCAGAGAATAGATGTAAATATTTATTTCTCACGGACATAAAAAAACCAGACCTTACAGCGTCTGGTTTTTTATTGCCTGCGACAGGGCGGAGCTTATTTCACTTCCAGACCTTTCGCCTGCATATCCGCATGATAGGAGGAGCGTACAAAAGGACCACATGCGGCATGGGTAAAGCCCATCGCCAGCGCTTCCTCTTTCATCTCGTCGAACTCGGCTGGGCTGACGTAGCGTTGAACCGGCAGATGGTGACGGCTCGGCTGCAGGTACTGGCCCAGCGTCAGCATGGTGACGCCGTGACGGCGCAGATCGCGCATCACTTCGATGATTTCCGCATTGGTTTCACCCAGGCCCACCATCAGACCCGATTTCGTCGGGATCGACGGGTGCGCTTCTTTAAAGCGTTCCAGCAGCTTCAGCGACCACTCGTAGTTGGCTCCCGGACGCACCTGGCGGTAGACGCGCGGCACGTTCTCAAGATTGTGGTTGAAGACGTCCGGCGGCGTGGCAGTGAGGATCTCCAGCGCGCGATCCATACGCCCACGGAAGTCAGGTACCAGGGTTTCTATTTTGATGGTCGGGCTCTTTTCGCGAATCGCGCTGATGCAGTCGGCGAAGTGCTGCGCGCCGCCGTCTCGCAGATCATCGCGGTCCACCGAGGTAATGACCACATAGCGCAGCGCCATATCGGCGATAGTCTGCGCCAGCTTCAGCGGCTCGCCAGCGTCTGGCGCGTTAGGGCGGCCGTGCGCCACGTCGCAGAAGGGGCAGCGGCGGGTGCAGATGGCGCCGAGGATCATAAAGGTCGCGGTGCCGTGGTTAAAGCATTCGGCCAGGTTAGGGCAGGAGGCCTCTTCGCACACCGAGTGCAGGCCGTTTTTGCGCATCGCCGCCTTGATGCCCTGGATTCGACTGGAATCCGCAGGCAGCTTGATTTTCATCCATTCGGGCTTGCGTAACAGCTCCTGACGTTCTGTCACCACGGTTTTCACCGGGATCAGCGCCATTTTATCTGCGTCACGATATTTGACGCCGCGTTCCATCTGAATTGGTTTACTCATAAGTCTGCAGGTTCCGGTCGGATTGCGTAGCGAGAGCTTTCGCCTTCAGGTCAGTGGTAAAGCTTTCAACTTTATTTGATAAAATTTCAAAAATTATATCAGTTCCGCCTGGCAGAAGCAGCCGTCCGGCGGCGGGAAAAGTTACAATTTTGTAAAGTCGCATGCACGGTTAAGGCAGCGGCGCGGTTTCAGCCGCCAGCCACTCAACCTGGGTAAAGCCCAGCTGGCGTGCGAAGGCGGCCACCAGCAGCGGCTGCACGTCTGCCAGGCTGACGCCGGGCTGAAAAGCGCTGAGCTGCGTCATGCGCATCCCGGCGTAGCCGCAGGGGTTGATGCGCTGAAAGGGGGTTAAATCCATCGCGACGTTAAGCGCCAGACCGTGAAAAGAGCAGCCTTTACGGATGCGCAGGCCGAGCGAGCAGATTTTCGCCTCGCCGACATAGACGCCCGGCGCGTCGGGACGCGCGCGCGCCGCGACGCCGAAGTGTGCCAGCGTGCCGATCACCGTCTCTTCCAGCGCGGTCACCAGCTGGCGCACGCCGATCTTGCGGCGCTTAACGTCAATCAGCACGTACATCACCTGCTGGCCCGGGCCGTGATAGGTGACCTGACCGCCGCGATCGCTCTGGACCACCGGAATATCGCCCGGCATCAGCAGATGTTCGGCCTTGCCGGCCTGTCCCTGGGTGAAAACGGCGTGATGCTCCACCAGCCAGACTTCGTCGCGGCTGTCGCCGTTACGGCGATCGGTGAACTGATGCATGGCATCGGAGACGGGTTGCCAGTCGCGCTGGCCGAGCTGACGAATAAGAAGCGTATCTGCTGACAAAACGGCGGTCCGGTTAAGGAGGAAAGGCTGAGTATAACGTCGGCAAAGGGCAAGACCAAGACCCTTCGCCGACGCCGGCACTTACAGCACCATGCGCACGATATCGATATTGCCCAGCTCTTCATACAGGGTTTCCACCTGTTCGATATGCGTGGCGTTGATGGTGATCGATACCGAGTGGTAGTTGCCTTTGCTGCTTGGCTTGACGTCGGGCGAGTAGTCGCCTGGCGCATGGCGTTGCACCACTTCAACCACTTGATCAACCAGCTCCGGCTGCGCCAGTCCCATCACTTTATAGGTAAAAGGGGTAGGGAATTCGAGCAGTTCATTCAGTTTGGTTTTCATATTGACTCCGGTGCATAAAAAACAGGCTCCCGCCGAAGCGGGAGCATTATCATAGCGTAGTTATGGCGACGACGTGGCGACTTTTCAACCGCCAGGCCATTTAGCCGAACCAGTGATGGAACATCAGCTTGATGTAATCGATGATGCGGCTGAAGAATCCGCCTTCCTGCACTTCGTTCAGCACCACCAGCGGGCGCTGTTCTACGGTCTTGCCGTCAAGCTGGAAGTTGATGCTGCCTACCACCTGGTTTTTCTGCAGCGGGGCGTGCAGTTCACTGTTGGTCAGCACATAGCTGGCTTTCAAATCTTTCATACGGCCGCGCGGAATGGTCAGGTAAGCGTCTTTTTCCACGCCCAGCTGTACGCGATCGCTGTTGCCGAACCAGACCGGCTCAGAGGCAAACTCTTTGCCCGCCTTCAGCGGCGCCACGGTTTCAAAGAAGCGGAAGCCCCAGGTGAGCAGCTTTTTGCTCTCGACTTCGCGTCCTTTGAAGGTGCGGCCACCCAGCACTGCCGAGATCAGACGCATCTGGCCTTCGGTAGCGGAAGAGACGATGTTGTAGCCTGCCGCTTCGGTGTGGCCGGTTTTAATGCCGTCGACATTGAGGCTGGTATCCCACAGCAGGCCATTGCGGTTGGTCTGGCGGATATTGTTAAAGGTGAACTCTTTCTCTTTATAAACCGAATACTCATCCGGCACGTCGCGAATCAGCGCCTGGCCGATCAGTGCCATATCGCGCGCCGAGCTGTACTGGCCGTCCGCGTCCAGGCCGTGCACCGTCTGGAAGTGGGTATTCTGCAGGCCCAGCGCCTTCACGTAGTTGTTCATCAGGCCGACGAAGGCATCCTGGCTGCCGGCGACGTAGTCCGCCATCGCCACGCAGGCGTCGTTGCCCGACTGCAGCACGATACCGCGCGTCAGCTGGGAAACCGGCACGCGATCGCCCGGCTTCAGGAACATCAGCGACGAGCCTTTGAACACCGGATTGCCGGTCGCCCAGGCGTCTTTGCCGACGGTCACGATATCATCCTGGTGAATCTTGCCTGCTTTGACCGCCTGACCAATTACATAGCTGGTCATCATTTTGGTCAGGCTGGCGGGATCGCGACGGGCATCGGCGTTCTTCTCGGCCAGCACTTTGCCCGAGTTGTAGTCGATCAGCACATAGGCTTCGGCATCGATATCCGGCACGCCCGGGATCATCGTTTTAAGGTTAACGTCATCAGCAAATGCTACGTGGCTGAGTGAAAAGGCGACCAGTGATCCCACTGTCAGGCGTTTCAGAAAACGAGAGGGTTTCAGCGTGTTCATGTTATGGACTACAACATCCGTGAGTTAAGGTTAAAAAAAAGTGGCTCATCATAGCAAATGCCTGTTTTACAGGCATCTGGCTTTGGCATTCTGTTGTTAGCAGAGATGTCCGGCGCGGCAAGCCGTGTGTTTAACGACGCGCGCTGGTGATAAATGAAGCCTGGCCGTTGGCGTTCAGGCGCTGCTGCAGGGCAGCGGCGTCGGCGCGGTTTTTAAAACCGCCGAGCTGAATGCGATAGACGTTGTTGCCCGCATTCTCCACCGAGCCGGGCACGCCATATTTTGCGCCGAGGCTCTGCGCCATCTGCTGCGCGCGCGCGGCGTCGTTAATAGCGCCCACCTGCACCACGAAACTGCCGGACGGCTGCGCGGTCGCGCTGCTGGCGACCGGCGCGGGTACGGCCACAGGCGCGGCGACTGGCTGTGGCGCAGGCTCGCTGCCCTCCAGCACGCCATTTGCCAGCGGCTGCGGGGCGCCGAGGAAGCCACTGCTGCTGACAGGTGCGCCCATCTCGCCGTTGCTCTGCAGGGTACGGTTATCAACGGCGCGAATATCCTGCGCCGGCACCGGCGCGGCGGCAGGTGCGCTGCTGCCGTTCATCACGCCGTTGCCGCCGAGATCGGGGCGGGCGGGCAGGGCGTAGCTCTGCTTCGCCACTACGGTGCCAATAGTGCCGGGGCCAGAGAGGGTTCCATCCGGCGCAACCTTGATGTAGTCGACGCGCACGCGGCTATTGTTAGAGATATTGAGGCGATCGCCCGCCGCACGCGACAGATCGATAATGCGTCCCGGCGTATAAGGACCGCGATCGTTGACGCGCACCACGATCTGGCGACCGTTGGCGAGGTTGGTCACGCGCACGTAGCTGGGCAGCGGCAGCGTAGGGTGCGCCGCGCTCAGCGCATCGGGATCGTAGCTTTCGCCGATAGCGGTGTGCTTGCCCTGCGCTTCCTCGCCGTACCAGCCGGCTAAACCCACTTCGCTGAAGTTAGAGGGATCCTTCACGATACGGTAAGACTTGCCGTTCGCGCTGTAATCCTGGCTGGTGCCGGGATTAACGGGCTCATATTTTGGCTCGACGCCCGGGATTTCCACCACCGGGCCACTATAGGCCGGTTGCGGCGGCGCGGTGTTTTGCGGTTCCTGAGTGGTGGTACAGGCAGTCAAAACCAGTAGTGCCAGAGCAACAGCAGGCCATTCCTTACGCATGTGCAGCCTCTTAAACGCTTTTAGATAACATTTTTCTGTGAGTATGGATCGACATAACGATGCCGAATCCCGCCATAAGGACGATAAGCGCCGAGCCGCCATAGCTGACCAGCGGCAGAGGGACGCCCACCACCGGTAAGATACCACTTACCATGCCAATATTAACGAAAACATAGACGAACAAAATCAGCATTAATCCGCCCGCCATCACGCGGCCGAAGGTGGTCTGGGCGCGCGCGGCGATTACCAGCCCACGCAGGATCAGCAGCAGGTAGAGCACCAGCAGGATCAGCACGCCCACCAGACCGAGCTCTTCCGCCAGCACGGCAAAGATAAAGTCGGTGTGACGCTCCGGCAAAAACTCCAGCTGCGACTGGGTGCCGTGCAGCCAGCCCTTGCCGCGCAATCCGCCGGAGCCAATCGCGATTTTAGACTGAATAATATGGTAGCCCGCGCCGAGCGGATCGCTTTCCGGATCGAGCAGCATCATCACGCGGTCGCGCTGGTAGTCGTGCATCAGGAAGAACCAGAGCACCGGAACAAAGGCCGCCACCAGCAGCACCGCCACACCAATCAGCTTCCAGCTCATGCCGGAAAGAAACAGCACGAACAGTCCGGAGGCGGCAATCAGGATAGAGGTGCCGAGGTCGGGCTGCGCCGCGACCAGCAGCGTCGGCATAAAGATCAGGATCAGCGCGATGCCGGTATTCTTCAAGGTCGGCGGGCAGACGTCGCGGTTGATAAAGCGCGCCACCATCAGCGGTACGGCGATTTTGGCGATTTCCGAGGGCTGGAAGCGCACCACGCCGAGGTCGAGCCAGCGCTGCGCCCCTTTACTGATATGGCCGAAAGCGTCCACCGCGATCAGCAAGATGACGCAGACGATATAGAGATAGGGCGCCCAGCCCTCATAGACGCGCGGCGGCACCTGTGCCAGCACCAGCATCATCACCAGGCCCATCGCAATCTGGCCGATTTTACGCTCCATCATGCCTGGATCCTGGCCGCTGGCGCTCCAGATTACGATGGCGCTATAGGCGAGCAGCGCCAGGATGACCAGCATAAATAGCGGGTCAATATGGATTCGCATCCAGATCGATCTTTTCTGCGGGCTGTCATTCATCGACATCGTTATTCACCTTCGTAGCCGGGCGGGGTAGGGGCTGCGTCCGGCAGAGCCGTATTGTTGTCGCCCAGCATAATGTGGTCGAGAATCTGTCTCATCACCGTGCCGACGGCCGGGCCTGCGCCGCCGTTCTCCAGAATCATGGTGACGGCGACGCGCGGTTTGTCATAGGGGGCAAACGCGGTCATCAGTTTATGGTCGCGTAGACGCTCGGCGATCTTGTGCGCGTTGTAGGTTTCGTTCTCTTTCAGGCCAAAGACCTGCGCGGTACCCGATTTGGCGGCGATCTTATAGGGCGCATCGGCGAAGCTCTTATGCGCCGTGCCGTTTGCGCGGTTCGCTACGCCGTACATGCCGTCTTTGGCGATCTCCCAGTAGCCGGAGTGAATGTCACCAATGGGTTCGCCCGGTGGCTGACGCCAGGGCAC
This sequence comes from Enterobacter sp. BRE11, assembly GCF_031844285.1. NCBI lineage: Bacteria > Pseudomonadati > Pseudomonadota > Gammaproteobacteria > Enterobacterales > Enterobacteriaceae > Enterobacter > Enterobacter sp. BRE11. The sequence continues at coordinate 212,198 of NZ_JAUZUX010000001.1, read as the reverse complement.
CATGGTGCGTCCCTCGCGGGTGGCGCGCAGCAGGTGCGGCACTTTGACCACGCCGTCGTTAATCAGGATCATCAGCGCCTTGTTCATCTGCAGCGGCGTGGCGGTCCAGTAACCCTGGCCGATGCCGACCGGAATGGTGTCGCCCTGATACCATGGCTTTTTAAAGCGCTTCATCTTCCAGTCGCGTGTGGGCATGTTGCCTGCGCTCTCCTGCGGCAGATCGATGCCGGTGCGGTGGCCGTAGCCGAATTTGTTCATCCACTCCGACAGGCGATCGATACCCATGTCATACGCCACCTGGTAGAAGAAGGTATCCGCCGACTCCTCCAGCGATTTGGTCACGTTAAGGCGGCCGTGGCCCCACTTTTTCCAGTCGCGGTAACGCTTTTCCGAGCCAGGCAACTGCCACCAGCCCGGATCGAACAGGCTGGTATTGCGGTTGATGACGCCAGCGCTCAGCGCGGAGACCGCCACATAGGGCTTCACCGTCGAGGCGGGCGGATAGGAAGCCTGAATGGCGCGGTTATAGAGCGGGCGGTTTTCGTCATTGAGCAGGCCGCGGTAATCTTTACTCGAAATACCGTCAACGAAAAGATTGGGATCGTAACTGGGCGTGGAGACCATCGCCAGAATTTCGCCGGTGCGCGGATCGCTGACCACCACCGCTGCGCGGCTGCCGGCCAGCAGCGTTTCGATGTATTGCTGTAGCTTGAGATCGATGGTCAGCCAGATGTCGCGCCCCGCCTGTGGCGACTGCTCGTGCAGCTGGCGGATCACGCGGCCGCGGTTATTCACCTCGACCTCTTCATAGCCGGTAATGCCGTGCAGCACATCTTCGTAGTAGCTTTCGATGCCCAGCTTGCCGATATCGTGCGTCGCGGCGTAGTTCGGCCACTTGCCCTCTTTATCGAGGCGCGCCACGTCGCGATCGTTGATTTTGGAGACGTAGCCGACGACGTGCGTCAGCGTCGGGCCGTAGGGGTAGTAGCGACGCTGATAGCCTTTCACCTCAACGCCGGGAAAACGGTACTGATTGACGGCGAAACGCGCCACCTGCACGTCGTTAAGGCCGACCTTAACGGGAATCGAGGTAAAGCGACGCGAGCGCTTGCGCTCTTTGTCGAAAGCCTCGATGTCCTCGTCGGTGATATCCAGTACCGGGCGCAGATCTTCCAGCGTCTGCCTGAGGTTGTCGACTTTTTCCGGCACCAGCTCCGCCTGATAGATGGTACGGTTAAGCGCCAGCGCGGTGCCGTTGCGGTCGTAGATAATGCCGCGGCTCGGCGCCACCGGCACCAGCTTGATGCGGTTTTCGTTAGAGCGGGTACTGTAATCTTCAAAGCGCAGGATTTGCAGGTGGTAAAGATTGACCACCAGCACACTGGAGAGCACCAGAATTCCGAAGAACGCAATTAACGCCCGACGGACAAAGAGTTTTTGCTCGGCACTGTAATCGCGAAAGGCGTTGCTTTGTAATTTCATCCGCTACTTAAAATGTCGGGGTTAGCCTTACCGGTTATTCACGATGATAAGGATGATTGGCGGTGATGCTCCAGGCGCGATAGAGGCTTTCAGCGACCAGCACGCGCACCAGCGGATGAGGCAGCGTCAACGCGGAAAGCGACCAGCTCTGCTCGGCGGCGGCTTTGCAGGCGGGCGATAACCCCTCCGGGCCGCCAATCAACAGGCTGACGTCGCGGCCGTCCTGTTTCCAGCGCTCCAGCTGCTGTGCAAGCTGGGGCGTTTCCCACGGCTGGCCGGGAATATCGAGCGTTACGATACGGTTGCCCTTGCCGGTTGCGGCCAGCATCGCCTTGCCTTCTTTTTCCAGGATACGCTTGATATCGGCGTTTTTGCCGCGTTTTCCGGCGCTCACTTCCACCAGCTCCAGCGGCATATCTTTGGGAAAACGACGCAGATACTCAGTGAAACCGGTTTGCACCCAGTCGGGCATCTTCGTGCCCACGGCCACAAGCTGCAGTTTCACGCGTCAGCTCCAGAGTTTTTCCAGCTCATAAAGCTGGCGGCTCTCTTCCTGCATGACGTGCACGATGACGTCGCCCAGATCGACCACCACCCAGTCAGCAGCAGTTTTGCCTTCCACGCCGAGTGGGATCAAACCGGCGGCGCGCGACTCCTGCACGACGTGATCGGCGATAGAGGAGACGTGGCGCGTCGAGGTGCCGGTGCAGATGATCATGCAGTCGGTGATGCTGGATTTACCCTGAACGTCGATCGCGACGATATCCTGACCTTTAAGATCATCAATCTTATCAATAACGAACTCTTGGAGTGCTTTACCTTGCAAAAGGTTCCCCTTTAATACGGATAGTAGCGGGCCGGCTGCTGGCCCCGATAAGGCAGCCAAAAAATTAAGCCGCGCAGTATAGCACGCCTTTGCCTGTGCGATATACGCCCGGCGCGCGCTTATTTGAGATAGAGGCCAGCGTGGTCGATATAATCAATAACGGCTGGCGGCAACAGCTTTTCGCACGACAGGCCAGCGTGACGGCGCTGCCGGATTTCCGTGGCAGAAATGTTCACCAGCGGGGTATCGGCCAGCCAGATAAAACCGGCGGGCTGCTGATGCAGCTGCGCGGTATTAACGGCCAGATGCTCCTCCAGCCAGCGCTGCATCTCCGGCGAGGCCATCTCGGTCGGATAGCCGGGACGTTTGCACACCAGCAGATGACAAAGCGACAGCAAATCGTGCCAGCGGTGCCAGCCCGACAGGTTGAGCAGCGAGTCCTGGCCAATGATAAATCCCAGCGGCTGCTCTGGCCCGCGTTCGGCGCGCAGCGCCTCCAGCGTCGCCACCGTCCACGACGGCGTTTCGCGCAGCAGCTCGCGGGTATCGATGTCGAACAGCGGCCGGTCCTGAATGGCGCAGCGCAGCATCTCAACGCGCTGCGCCGCGCTCGCTTCCGGCTGCGGGCGGTGCGGCGGTACGTTGTTGGGCAGCAGCAGCACGCGCGCCAGGCCGGTTTGCTGCGCCAGCGCCTCTACCGGCCGTAGATGACCAAAGTGGATGGGATCGAAGGTGCCGCCGAACAGGGCGTGAAGTTCAGACACTGGCGAAGCTCGCAGGAAAATGTCGATGACAGAGCAGCAGAGAGAGCGTCTCCAGCTGCGGCCAGATACGCTGCCCGTAATCCTGCTTCAGGGTAAGTTCAATCTGCGTCAGCAGGCGAATTGCGCGCTGCAGGCGCACGCCATCTACGCGCTGCAGCGCCTCGGTAAACAGCGCGCGGCGATTCTGCCAGATGCGCTGCTGATCCATCAATGCGCGCAGCGGCTGCTGCGCCTGATGGCGCTGCAGGTGGAGCAGCGTCATCAAATCGCGCTGCAGGGTGCGCAGCAGAATAACCGGCTCGCTCTCCTCTTTTTCCAGCTGATGCAGAATGTGCAGCGCGCGTTTGCTTTTGCCCGCCAGCAGCGCGTCCACCCAGTGAAATGGGGTAAAGTGCGCCGCATCGCTGACCGCCTCTTCCACGCGCGGCAGCGTCAGCTTGCCGTCGGGCCAGAGCAGCGACAGGCGCTCCAGCGCCTGCGCCAGCGCCAGAAGATTGCCCTCATAGCAGTAGCAGAGCAGCTGGATCGCCGCGTCGTCTACCGAGAGCTTCATGCTTTTGGCGCGCGTCGCCACCCAGCGCGGCAGCTGCGCCTGCTCCGGCGTCTGGCACGGCACCAGCACGCCATGGGCGGAGAGCGCTTTAAACCAGGCGCTGTTCTCCTGGGCTTTAGTCAGCTTCGCCAGGCGGCAAATCAGCAAAATATCGGCATGCAGCAGGCCCGCCAGCTTATTCAGCTGTTCGGCGATCGCGGCGTTGGGGCCGTTTTCCGGGAAGAGCAGCGTCATCGTCTGGCGCTGAGCGAACAGGCTGAGCGCCTGACAGCTGGCAAAGAGGCTTTCCCAGTCGGTCTGGGCATCAAGCGTAAAGCTGAGATGCTCCTCGAACCCCTGCGCGACGGCAGCGGCGCGAACCGCGTCAGCGCTCTCCTGCAGCAGCAGCGGCTCGTTTCCGGCTAACAAATAGCAAGCGCGCAGCCCCTCACGGAGCTGCGCGCCGAGTTGCTCAGGATAGATCCTGATCATTGCGTACTGGTAGCGGAAGAGGAGGAGGCTGGCGCGGGCACCGCAGGTTCGCTGGCCGACGCCGGCAGCGTCTCTTTCTGGTTCACCTGCGCGGCATGCACGGTCAGCAGCTTACGCACCAGCTGCTCTGCGGCGCGCTGACGCATCTCCTGCACGATCATATCCTGCTCGGCATCTTTCGCCAGCGCCGCGTTCGGGTTATCGAAGAACGAACGATACACCGTGGTGCTGATCGGATAGATGCCTTTGCCAGGCAGCAGAACCTGCGCCGTCACGTTCATCATCAGCGAGTATTCCGCCGTCGTACCGCTGATAAACACCGAGGCGGTGTCGCGGCCCTGCGTTTCAGCGCCCAGGCGCAGCGTCGGGATATCGGTACGATTCTGCCTGGTATCTTCAACGATAGTGACGTTGTTGATACGCAGCTGCTGGCGCACCGTGCGCGCCAGCGGGCCGTACGGATCGCCGCTGTTCAAGATCAGCGTTTTCAGCTCGCTCGGCACCTGGGTGGTGCCGCGCGGATGAAAACCACAGCCGGCGGTGATCATCACCGCCAACAGGACAAACAGCCTGATAATCAGATGTCGCACAGTTCCTCCTGAACTTAACCTACGACCAGGTTAAGCAGTTTGCCGGGTACATAAATCACTTTGCGGATGGTGACACCCTCAAGGTACTTCGCCACCAGGTGTTCCTGGGCGGCGCGAGCCTGAACCTGCTCCTGCGTCGCGTCGGCGGCCACGGTAATTTTACCACGCACTTTACCATTTACCTGCACAACCACCAGCAGCGACTCTTCCACCATCGCCGCCTCGTCCGCTACCGGCCAGTCGGCGTTGTCTACGCTGCCTTCGCCGCCCAGCTCCTGCCACAGCACATAGCTGGCGTGCGGAGTAAACGGGTAGAGCATGCGAACGACGGCCAGCAGCGCTTCCTGCATCAGCGCGCGATCCTGCTCGCTCTCCTGCGGCGCGCGCGCCAGCTTGTTCATCAGCTCCATGATCGCCGCGATGGCGGTGTTGAAGGTCTGACGACGGCCGATGTCGTCGGAAACTTTGGCGATGGTTTTGTGCAGATCGCGACGCAGCGCTTTCTGATCGTCGTTAAGGCTGCTGATATCCAGCGCGACCGTTGCGCCTTTCGCCGTATGCTCGTAGGCCAGCTTCCACACGCGCTTGAGGAAGCGGTTTGCGCCTTCGACGCCTGACTCCTGCCACTCCAGCGTCATTTCCGCTGGCGAAGCGAACATCATAAACAGGCGAACCGTATCTGCGCCGTAGCGCTCGACCATCAGCTGCGGGTCAATGCCGTTGTTTTTCGACTTCGACATTTTGCTCATGCCAGCGTAGATCACCTCGCGGCCCTGGCTGTCGGTCGCTTTCACGATGCGGCCTTTCTCATCGCGCTCGACGGTGACGTCGACCGGAGAGACCCAGTTGCGCTCGCCGTTGACGCCGAGGTAGTAGAAGGCGTCCGCCAGCACCATACCCTGACACAGCAGACGCTTCGCTGGCTCGTTTGAGGTGACCAGGCCCGCATCGCGCAGCAGCTTGTGATAGAAGCGGAAGTAGAGCAGGTGCATGATGGCGTGTTCGATTCCACCGACATACTGATCGACCGGCAGCCAGTAGTTTGCCGCAGCTGGATCCAGCATGCCTTCATCATAGTTGGTGCAGGTGTAGCGCGCGTAGTACCAGGAGGACTCCATAAAGGTATCGAAGGTGTCGGTTTCACGCAGCGCTGGCTGGCCGTTGACGGTGGTTTTCGCCCACTCCGGGTCCGCTTTTATCGGGCTGGTAATGCCGTCCATCACCACATCTTCCGGCAGGATCACCGGCAGCTGATCTTCCGGCGTCGGCATCACGGTGCCATCTTCCAGCGTCACCATCGGAATCGGCGCGCCCCAGTAGCGCTGACGGGAGACGCCCCAGTCGCGCAGACGGTAGTTGACCTTGCGCACGCCGACGCCTTTTGCGGCCAGCGCGTCGGCGATAGCGTTGAAGCCCGCTTCATGGCTCAGGCCGCTGAATTCGCCGGAGTTGAACAGGGTGCCTTTTTCCGTCATTGCGGCGGCGCTGACGTCCGGCTCGCCGCCGTCCTGGCTCAGCACCACCGGTTTAATCGGCAGATCGTATTTGGTGGCGAACTCCCAGTCGCGCTGGTCGTGCGCCGGAACCGCCATGACGGCGCCGGTGCCGTACTCCATCAGCACGAAGTTGGCGACCCAGACCGGCACTTTGTCGCCGGTCAGCGGATGGATGGCGAACAGGCCGGTCGCCATGCCTTTTTTCTCCATCGTCGCCATGTCTGCTTCAGCAACTTTGGTATTGCGGCATTCGGCGATAAAGTCAGCCAGCACCGGGTTGCCCATCGACGCCTGCACTGCCAGCGGATGGCCAGCGGCGACCGCGACGTAGGTGGCGCCAAGGAAAGTGTCCGGACGCGTGGTGTAAACGGTCACTTTCTCTTCGCTGTCGGCGACGTCAAAGGTGATCTCGACCCCTTCGGAACGGCCAATCCAGTTGCGCTGCATGGTTTTGACCTGCTCCGGCCACTCTTCCAGCGTATCGAGGTCGTTAAGCAGCTCGTCGGCATAGTCGGTGATTTTAACGAACCACTGTGGGATCTCTTTGCGCTCGACTTTGGTGTCGCAGCGCCAGCAGCAGCCGTCGATAACCTGTTCGTTAGCCAGCACCGTCTGATCGTTCGGGCACCAGTTCACCGCAGACGTTTTTTTATAAACCAGGCCTTTTTCATAGAGTTTGGTGAAGAACCACTGCTCCCAGCGATAATATTCCGGCTTGCAGGTGGCCAGCTCGCGGCTCCAGTCATAGCCGAAGCCCAGCAGTTTCAGCTGGTTCTTCATATAGTCAATGTTGTCATAGGTCCATGGCGCGGGCGCGGTGTTGTTTTTTACCGCCGCGCCTTCCGCTGGCAGGCCGAACGCGTCCCAGCCGATCGGCTGCAGCACGTTTTTGCCGAGCATACGCTGGTAACGGGCGATCACGTCGCCAATGGTGTAGTTACGCACGTGGCCCATATGTAGGCGGCCGGAAGGATAGGGCAGCATGGAGAGGCAGTAATATTTCTCTTTGCTCTCATCTTCGGTCACTTTGAACGTTTGGTTTTCGTCCCAGTGTTGCTGGACGCGGGATTCTATCTCTTCCGGGCGGTATTGCTCTTGCATGGCAGCCTGTGGTCCTTAATGAATAACGCTTAGCTTACTTTAAGATCCGCATAGCATACCCATATGGCTGCCGGTCAACAACACTTCACCGCCCTGTTACGGCGATTTCTCGCGGAAGGCCGCATCCTGCTCTCATATTGCGATTCGCTTTGCTAAACAACGCGGCAAACGGCGCAAAGCGGCTAAACTTAAAGCTGGCTTACCCGCGCAGAAAGGAGAATAAAATGAACAAAGTGGCGCACATTTACCGTGAATCCCTGGCCGCGCTGACGGAGCGACTGCGCCAGGGCGATCGGAATATCGACGCGCTGGTGACGTCGCGACGTCAGCAGCTCATGGCCAGCGACTCCGCGACGCCGGGCGAGATCGACCAGGCGCTGGCGGCGGTTCGACGCGATTTAGAGGAGTTTGCTCGCAGCTATCAGGAGATCCATCAGCCAGAGAAGGCGAATGATTCGCTGTTTATGCGCATTATACGTGAGAGCCTGTGGAAGGAGCTGGCGGATATTACCGATAAAAGCCAGCTGGAGTGGCGCGAGGTATTTCAGGATCTCCATCATCACGGCGTGTATCAGAGCGGCGAGGTGGTGGGGCTGGGCAATCTGGTGTGCGAGAAATGCCACTTCACGCGCGCGATTTATACCCCAGAGACATTAACGCGCTGCCCGGAGTGCGGGCACGATCAGTTCCAGCGCCAGCCGTTTGAGCCGTAAAAAGAGGCGGGCGGGGCGATTGGGCTAATGCGGAGGAGATAGCCCGATCGTATAGGCGCTTTGCGCCTCCCTGCTCGTGCGGCCCGTGTGGATACGCCCCTCATCCATGAGGTGCGCCCGGCACGGGCCAAGGTGTTGGGGTGTTTAAAACGCGCGGCACGCTTTGTACTTCGCGCCATCCCATCCGCTTGCCTGGCAAATGCGTCGTCGTTCAGTGGTTGATGACGTGCGTCAGGATAATCAGTGCAGAATTTTCGCCAGGAAATCTTTCGCGCGATCTGACTGCGGATTATTAAAGAAGTCGTCTTTACGCGTGTCTTCGATAATCTTGCCTTCATCCATAAAAATGACGCGGTTCGCCACTTTGCGGGCGAAGCCCATTTCGTGCGTCACCACCATCATCGTCATGCCTTCCTGCGCTAGCTCTACCATCACATCGAGCACTTCGTTGATCATTTCCGGATCGAGCGCCGAGGTCGGTTCGTCGAACAGCATGGCGATAGGATCCATGCAGAGCGCGCGCGCAATCGCCACGCGCTGCTGCTGGCCGCCCGACAGCTGGCCGGGAAACTTCTGTGCATGCGCGGTCAGCCCGACGCGATCCAGCAGCTTCAGACCTTTGTCCCGCGCGGCACTCTTGTCGCGCTTCAGCACCTTCACCTGCGCCAGCACCAGGTTATCGATGATGCTGAGATGGGGAAACAGCTCGAAGTGCTGGAACACCATGCCAACCTTGCTGCGCAGCTGCGCCAGATTGGTTTTCTTGTTGTTCACTTCGGTGCCATTCACCAGAATGGTGCCCTGCTGAATCGGCTCCAGGCCGTTAACGGTTTTGATCAGGGTCGATTTGCCCGAGCCTGACGGCCCGCATACGACCACCACTTCCCCTTTCTGGACTTCGGTCGTGCAGTCGGTCAGCACCTGAAAGTGACCATACCACTTAGAAACATTTTTCAGGTTAATCATTTAAACCGTCCTTTTTCTTTTTAGATAGCTGACCAGCATCGATGCGCTCAGGCTGATAACGAAGTAGACCAGACCGGCGAAGAGAACCATTTCCACCTGGGTGCCGTCACGCTCGCCAATCGTCGATGCGGTGCGGAAAAAGTCCGCCAGGCTCAAGACATAGACCAGCGAGGTATCCTGGAACAGCACGATGCCCTGCGTCAGCAGCAGCGGCACCATAGCGCGAAACGCCTGCGGCAGAATAATCAGCTGCATCGCCTGCCATTGCGTCATGCCCAGCGCCAGCGCGGCGTTACCCTGCCCACGTGAGATACTGATAATGCCGGCACGAATAATTTCTGAGTAATAGGCCGCTTCGAACAGCGAAAACGCGACCATGGCGGAAATCAGGCGGATATCGGTTTTGGGCGACAGCCCCAGCACCTGCTGCAGAAAGCTCGGCACCACCAGATAAAACCACAGCAGCACCATCACCAGCGGCACCGAGCGGAACAGGTTGACATAAATTTTGGCGAACCAGCTGATGGGCTTAAAGCTCGACAGCCGCATTACCGCCAGCAGCGTGCCCCAGATAATGCCGAACACCACCGCAGTCACGGTAATCTTCAGCGTAATCACCATACCGTTAAGCAGGTAGGGCAGGCTGGGAGGAATGGAACTCCAGTCAAACTCGTACATTATTTTCCTCCCAGATTACCCGGCAGGCGCACCTTGCGCTCCACCAGACTCATGATCAGCATAATCACCAGGTTTATGGCGATATAGGCCAGCGTAATCGCAGTAAAGGATTCGTAGGCGTGCGCCGAGTAGTCGAGCAGTTTGCCCGCCTGCGCCGCCATGTCCACCAGCCCAATGGTCGAGGCGATAGCGGAGTTCTTTACCAGGTTGAGCATTTCCGACGTCATCGGCGGCACAATCACACGGTAGGCGTTGGGCAGCAGCACGTAGCGATAGGTCTGCGGCAGGGTGAGGCCCATCGCCAGACCGGCGTTCTTTTGCCCACGCGGCAGCGACTGAATGGCGGCACGCACCTGCTCGCAGACGCGTGCGGCGGTAAACAGGCCGAGACAGATGACCGACGCGGTGAAAAACTGGATATTGGGGTCCAGCTCCGATTTAAACCACATGCCGAGCTTCTCGCCCACCAGCTCCGGCGCCACCAGATACCAGAAGAAGAACTGCACGATCAGCGGAATGTTGCGGAACAGCTCTACGTAGCAGGTGCCGATCGCCGAAAGCAGGCGGTTAGGCACGGTGCGCAGAATGCCGAATAAGGATCCTACAAGAAAGGCGATAATCCAGGCGCAGCAGGAGACCGCAATGGTCACCTGAAATCCGGACCACAGCCAGCCAAGGTAGGTCGTGTTGCCGAACGGGGCCTGTTCGAGAAAGATGCCCCAGTTCCAGTCGATACCCATAACGAGCTCCGGTAAAAAAGGGTAGCTAAGCTACCCTGAAGATTGATGAACGGCGTCTGTATTGCCTGCTTCAGGGGAACGACCTGAGCAGCTTGTCTGTCCGCGCCGGGTTTTCAGCAATCGAGAGGGCAGCGAGGCCGCCCTTGTTGTCGTTGTTAGTTCAGTGCTTTGTCGTTCGGCGTTTTGAACAGCGCCTGCATATCTGCCGAGAGATCGAAGTTCAGGTTCAGGTTCTTCGGCGGAATCGGCTGCTTGAACCAGGTGTCGAACCACTTCGCGGCTTCGCCCGAGGTCTGCGCTTTGGCGATGGTATCGTCCACCAGCGTTTTGAACGGGGCGTCATCTTTACGCAGCATACAGCCATAGGCCTCTTTCGACTGCGGCGTGCCGACAATCTCCCAGTTATCCGGCTTCTTCGCCTTGGCGCGTTCGCCGGCCAGCAGGGCGTCATCCATCATAAAGGCGACGGCGCGACCGGTTTCCAGCGTGCGGAACGAGTCGCCATGGTCTTTCGCGCTGATGATGCGCATATCCATTTTCTTCTCGTCGTTCAGCTTATGCAGCAGCACTTCCGAGGTGGTACCGGAGGTCACGACCACGGTTTTGCCTTTCAGATCGGCGAAATCTTTGATGTCGCCGCCTTTTTTCACCAGCAGACGCGTGCCGATAACGAAAATGGTATCGGAGAACGCCGCCTGCTTCTGGCGCTCGAGGTTATTGGTGGTCGAGCCGCACTCAAAGTCGTAGGTGCCGTTCTGCAGCAGCGGAATACGGTTCTGCGAGGTAATCGGGATCATTTTGACCTGCAGATCCGGCTTGTTCAGCTTCGCTTTAATCGCCTCGACGATGGCGTTGGAGTAAGCCTGCGAATAGCCCACGACTTTTTGCTGATTGTCGTAATAAGAAAAAGGAACAGATGACTCGCGATGCCCCACGACGATAACGCCATTATCGCTGATTTTCTTCAGGGTGCCGCTGAGGTCTTCCGCCTGAGCTGCGCCTGCTGCCGCAACGCCTGCCAGCAAAAGCGATAGTGCCACTTTGCGAATCTGCATGGTCCAACTCCTTCAAGAGATGTCGCGCAGAATATAAACTGCGCAGATGTGTGATGTTGTGTGTATTTCCTGCTGCTTTTTTTGTTATCTCATCGCGTCGGCGCGCTAAGAATATTCACTAACATAGCGGATTGTTAACGTTATGAAACGAAAAAGTTTCTTATTTTGCGAAGTGTTCCGCACCAAATTGAGGCGTATTTTTCAGGTTGCGCGCTCAGGGTGCGTCGCTCTGCCTTTAAACGGTGCAGCGCAGCTCGCGTTAACGCGTTAGTCCGCCAGGTTTACAGGAAACAGGGTTACTGGTAGCAAGCATCGTGCCAGGTCAACGGCACAGCAGAAAATCGGGGCAGAGAGCGAGAAAGCGAGTGGAATATGGGGAGAAGCGGCGAGCAGGGTGCTCACCGCCGTGTACGGCAGGTCAGGCTTTGCGGCGCCACAGCGCCAGCAGCGCGGCACCCAGCGTCAGCAGCCAGACTGGCCACAGGCCGGCATGGGCGTAAGGCGTTTCGCCGGTGGTCGGCGTCACCTTATCCAGCAGCACGCCGCGGGTGAACTGCGGCAGGATCTTCTCGACGTCGCCCTGCGCATTCACCACAGCGGTCACGCCGTTATTGGTGCCGCGCAGCAGCGGACGCCCCAGCTCCAGTGCGCGCATGCGCGCCATCTGGAAGTGCTGCCAGGGGCCGATAGAGTGGCCGAACCAGGCGTCGTTAGAGACGGTAAGCAGAAAATCGGTGTCGGGATGGAAATTGGCGCGCACCTGCTCGCCCAGCACGATCTCATAGCAGATGGCGCTGGTAAGGTGGTAGCCCGCCGCCAGCAGCTGCGGCTGCAGATAGTCGCCGCGGCTAAAAGAGGACATCGGCAGATCGAAGAAGGGCGCCAGCGGGCGCAGCAGGTTCTCCAGCGGCACGAACTCGCCGAACGGCACCAGATGGTTTTTCTGGTAGCGGTTCATGCTCTGATAGCTGTAGGGCTTCTCGCCGCCCAGCACGATCACCGAGTTGTAGTCGTGATAGCGGTTCTGCTCCAGGCGGGAATCGACGATGCCGGTAATCAGCGCGCTGCCGCGCTGGCGCAGTTCGCCGTCCAGCGCGTGCAAAAAGGGCTGCTGATTGCTTTCCAGATCGGTAATCGCTGACTCCGGCCAGATAATCAGCGGGGCCTTGCCCATTAGCGGCTGACTCAGGCCGTTGTAGGCGCGCAGCGTGTTGAGCAGCTGCTGCGGATCCCACTTCATCGACTGCGGAATATTGCCCTGAACCAGCGCCACCTCGACGCTGCGCGCCGGCTGCGGCTGGGTCCAGTGGATATAACGCAGCGGCCACGGCAGCGCCAGCAGCAGCAGCGCGGCGACCGCGCTTTTCACGCTGCGCTGGTGAAGGGCGTAAGCCAGCAGGCCTGCGACCATCATCAGAATAAAGGTCAGGGTTTCCACGCCCGCCAGCGGGGCCAGCCCTTTTAGCGGGCCGTCGATCTGGCTATAGCCGAACTGCAGCCAGGGAAAGCCGGTCAGCACCCAGCCGCGCAGAAATTCGCTAAGCTGCCACAGCGCCGGCGCGGCCAGCGCCAGGCGCCACAGCGTCGCACGCGGCCAGAGGCGGTTAAGCACGCCGGCAAAGAGCGCAGGATAGAGCGACAGCCAGGCGGCCAGCAAAACCACCAGGAAGACGTTGACCGGGCCGGGCATGCCGCCAAAAGTGGCGATACTGACGTAGACCCAGTTAATGCCGCTGCCGAACAGGCCAAATCCCCAGGCGAAACCGATAGCGGTGGCCTGGCCGCTGCGCCGATCCAGCGTCAGCAGCTGCAGGCCGCCCAGCGACAGCAGCGCGGCGGGCCAGAAATCATAGGGTGAGAAGGCAAGGGTGCCGAGGGCACCCGTTACTACCGCCAGCAACAAACGTACCCGCTGGCGCGGGTAAAGTAAGGCCAATGACATAGGGTTATTCGTCATCCAGTTGGGGTAACGGCGCGTTTTCCGGGATCTTGACGTGCACCTGGATGATGCGACGGCTGTCGGACATCGCGACTTTGAAATAGTAACCGTCGATGTCAATGCTCTCTCCCCGTCCGGGAAGATGGCCGAATCCCTGCATGACCAGTCCGCCAATGGTGTCCACTTCTTCGTCGCTGAACTGCGTGCCGAACACCTCGTTGAAATCTTCAATCGGGGTCAGGGCGCGCACCGTATAGGTCTGACGGTTCAGCTGACGGATATCGCGATCTTCCTCGTCATCATACTCATCTTCGATTTCACCGACGATCAGCTCAAGGATATCCTCGATGGTGACCAGGCCGGAGACGCCGCCGAATTCATCAATAACGATCGCCATATGATAGCGCTGAGAACGAAACTCTTTCAGCATGCGGTCGACGCGCTTGCTTTCCGGCACCACAACCGCCGGGCGCAGCACTTTTTCCATGCTGAACGGCTCTGATTCGCTGCTCATAAACGGCAGCAGATCTTTCGCCATCAAAATGCCTTCGACATGGTCTTTGTCTTCGCTGATTACCGGGAAACGTGAATGCGCAGATTCGATAATCACATCCAGGCACTCGTCCAGCGTCTGGTTGCGCTTCAGGGTAATCATTTGCGAACGCGGGATCATGATGTCGCGCACGCGCTGCTCTGCAATATCCAGCACCCCTTCGAGCATGTCGCGGGTATCTTCGTCAATCAGCTCTTTTTGCTCGGAGTCGCGGATCAGCTCCAGTAGTTCATCACGGTTTTGCGGTTCGCCGTGAAACAGTTGGTTGATAAGCAGGGAAAAAAATCCCTTTTTACTACTGGGTGCGTCGCTGTTTTGAGAATGGTCGTCGCTCATGGCGTTTTTTTAGAGATCTCTCTGGTGAGGGTGGTTGCTGTCGGCGTCCTCGCCGACAGCGGGATAAACTGAGCCAGCGGCTCAGGCGTCTTCTTTTTCCGAAATGTACGGATCGGGATAACCAAGAGCAAGCATTATCTCCGTCTCAATCCCTTCCATCTCTTCCGCTTCGCTATCTTCGATATGGTCATAGCCGAGCAGATGCAGCGTGCCGTGCACCACCATATGGGCCCAGTGCGCTTCAACGCTTTTACCTTGCTCTTCCGCCTCTTGCTCCACTACCTGACGACAAATAATCAGGTCGCCCAGCAGCGGCAGCTCAATGCCCGGCGGCGCCTCGAAGGGAAAAGAGAGGACATTGGTCGGCTTATCTTTGCCGCGATAAGTCAGATTAAGCTCATGGCTCTCCGCCTCGTCCACCAGGCGAATGGTGACTTCGCTTTCCGGCTGAAATGGGGTAACCGCCGCCTCCAGCCAGCGCTGGAAAGCGGCCTCGTCAGGCAGGCCGCCAGTCTGTTCGCAGGCCAGCTGCAGATCAAGAATCACCTGGCTCATTTACTCTCCTGCGCCTCGATCTGTGCCGCCAGCGCGTCGCGTTTGCGCTCTTCCGCCAGCTTGTCGCGACGTTTCTGATCCGCCTCTTCCCAGGCTTCATAGGCGGTGACGATTCGAGCCACAACCGGGTGACGCACCACGTCTTCGCTATGGAAGAAGTTGAAGCTCAGCTCCTCGACATCGGAGAGCACTTCAATGGCGTGGCGCAGGCCCGACTTAGTGCTGCGCGGCAGGTCGATCTGCGTGACGTCGCCGGTGATCACCGCTTTGGAGTTGAAGCCGATGCGCGTCAGGAACATCTTCATCTGTTCGATGGTGGTGTTCTGGCTCTCATCAAGAATAATGAAGGCGTCGTTCAGCGTGCGGCCGCGCATATAGGCCAGCGGCGCGACCTCAATCACGTTGCGCTCCATGAGCTTTTCAACGCGCTCGAAGCCGAGCATCTCGAACAGGGCATCATAGAGCGGACGCAGGTAGGGATCGACCTTCTGGCTCAGGTCGCCTGGCAGGAAGCCGAGCTTTTCGCCCGCTTCCACCGCCGGACGCGTCAGCAGAATACGGCGAATCTCCTGGCGCTCCAGCGCATCCACCGCCGCCGCAACCGCAAGGTAGGTTTTACCCGTACCGGCCGGGCCGATGCCGAAGGTGATGTCGTGATCGAGAATATTGGCGATGTACTGCGCCTGATTCGGCGTGCGCGGCTTGATCACGCCGCGTTTGGTCTGGATATGCACCGCTTTGCCGAACTCCGGCACGCTGTCGGCGGTCTGCTCCAGCACGCGGCTCTCTTTAATCGCCAGATGGATCTGCTCTGGATCGATATCCGGGATGACGCCGCGCACCGGCGCGGTATCGACGTAAAGGGTACGCAAAATATCTTCAGCGGCGTTGACGCAGAGCGCGCGGCCAACCAGCTTAAAGCTGTTGTCGCGACGGTTGATTTCAATGCCCAGACGACGCTCAAGCTGTTTGACGTTGTCGTCGAACGGACCGCACAGGCTCATCAGTCGGCGGTTATCTGCCGGTTCAAGGGCGATTTCACGAGTTTCGATATTCAAACGAATCCTTTGGGTCACTCAGGGCCAGTTAGAATGTGTGCTGATGCCGGGTTAATTAACGACGGCATTTTGAGAAATTATTTATGGCATGTCGCCGGGGCGCAAGCGTAACTAATGATATTTGGGCAGCGCGTCCAGAAACCAAGGGCGTGCAGAAGAAAAGAGCGGCGACGCAGCAGGCGCCGCCGCGGAGTGAAGCGCGTATCAAGGCTGGAAGGTACCGACGCCGATCTCGTTCTCTTTGCGCGTGCGCGCGATAACCGATGCCGGGCTTTCGACGATGCGCAGGCCCATCTCATCTTCGGTGCGCACCACTTTGCCGCGCAGCGAGTTGGTGTAGACGTCGACGATCTCCACATCGACGAACTTGCCGATCATCTCCGGCGAACCTTCGAAGTTCACCACGCGGTTGGTTTCGGTACGGCCAGACAGCTCCATGACGTTTTTACGCGAGGTGCCTTCCACCAGAATGCGCTGCACCGTGCCGAGCATACGGCGGCTCCAGGCCATCGCCTGCTGGTTGATGCGATCCTGCAGGATATAGAGGCGCTGCTTTTTCTCCTCTTCCGTGACGTCGTCCGGCAGATCCGCCGCCGGCGTACCGGGACGCGCGGAGTAGATGAAGCTGAAGCTCATGTCGAAGTTGACGTCGGCGATCAGCTTCATGGTCTGTTCGAAGTCCTGCTGGGTCTCCCCAGGGAAGCCGATGATAAAGTCAGAGCTGATCTGGATATCCGGGCGCGCGGCGCGCAGCTTGCGGATAATCGCTTTGTACTCCAGCGCGGTATGGGCGCGCTTCATCAGCGTCAGAATGCGGTCCGCGCCGCTCTGCACCGGCAGGTGCAGGAAGCTCACCAGCTCAGGCGTGTTGCGGTAGACCTCGATAATGTCGTCGGTGAATTCGATTGGGTGGCTGGTGGTGAAGCGGATGCGGTCGATGCCGTCAATGGCGGCCACCAGGCGCAGCAGTTCGGCAAAGGTGCAGATTTCGCCGTCGAAAGTCGCGCCGCGATAGGCGTTGACGTTCTGGCCGAGCAGGTTCACTTCTCGCACGCCCTGCGCTGCCAGCTGCGCGATCTCCAGCAGGATATCGTCGCAGGGACGGCTGACCTCTTCGCCGCGCGTATAGGGCACAACGCAGAAGGTGCAGTATTTGTTACAGCCTTCCATGATGGAGACGAAGGCGGTGGGGCCTTCCGCGCGCGGTTCCGGCAGGCGGTCGAATTTTTCGATTTCCGGGAAGCTGATATCCACGACCGGGCTTTTGCTGCCGCGCACGCTGTTGATCATTTCCGGCAGGCGATGCAGGGTTTGCGGGCCGAATACGATATCCACATAGCTGGCGCGCTGGCGAATATGATCCCCTTCCTGCGACGCCACGCAGCCGCCGACACCGATAATCAAATCAGGGTTGCGCTCTTTAAAGCTTTTCCAGCGTCCCAGCTGGTGGAAAACTTTTTCCTGCGCCTTTTCGCGAATTGAGCAGGTGTTGAGCAGCAGAATGTCCGCCTCTTCAGCTTCCTCGGTCAGCGTGTAGCCGTGGGTGCTGTTTAGCAGGTCAGCCATCTTGGATGAATCATACTCATTCATCTGACAGCCCCAGGTTTTGATATGCAGTTTTTTCATTGTCGAACTAGCCATTGATTCAGTGCAGTGAGGTGCAGGGCGCGTATTGTAATGCTTTGACGCTGTTGTGACCAGCGCAGAGCCGCCATACTTCGCATATCTGCGGCACAAGCGGCGATCCCTCTCTTGCCAGGCAGGCGATTTCTGCCGCCCGGGCGTTTTTCCGGTACACTTTGCGCCAGTTATCCCGCTTTTTGCCGCGGGTAAAGATTCAGAAGGAGATGAGCAATGCAGGATAACCGCTTTGATGTGGTGGTGGTGGGCGGCGGCATGGTCGGCGCCGCGCTGGCGTGCGGTCTGGCGCTTCAGCAATTTCGCGTCGCGGTGGTGGAGCGCGCCGAGCCTGCGCCTTTTGAGGCCGACAGCGATCCCGACGTGCGTATCTCCGCCATCGGCAGCGCCTCGGTGGGTCTGCTGAAGCAGATCGATGTCTGGCCACGCGTGCAGGCGATGCGCTGCGCGCCCTATCGCAAGCTGGAGACCTGGGAGTGGCAGACGGCGCACGTGAGTTTCGACGCTGCGTCGCTCGGCCTGCCGGAGCTGGGGTTTATGGTCGAGAATAGCGTGCTGCAGCGCGCGCTGTGGGAAAGGATGGCGCAGCTCGGTATTACGCTGCGCTGTCCCGCGACGCTCGCAGGTTTACAGCAGGAGAACGGCGGCTGGCGGCTCGATCTCAGCGATGGCGAAGCACTGCATGCCCGGCTGGTAGTCGGCGCCGACGGCGCCAACTCACAGGTACGGCAGATGGCGGGCATCGGCATCGACGGCTGGAGCTATGCGCAATCCTGTTTGCTGATTAGCGTGACCTGCGAGCACCCGGCGGGCGACGCGACCTGGCAGCAGTTTACGCCGCAGGGGCCGCGCGCTTTTTTGCCGCTGTATGATAATCGCGCTTCGCTGGTGTGGTATGACGCGCCAGCGCGCATTCGCCAGCTGCAGGCGATGCCGCTGCCGCAGCTGGAAAAAGAGATCGCCGCGACCTTTCCTGCGCGGCTGGGGCGTTTTAAAGCGCATGCGGCGGGCGGTTTTCCGCTGGTGCGCCGTCATGCGCAGCGCTATGTGCTGCCGGGCCTGGCGTTGATCGGCGATGCGGCGCATACCATTAATCCGCTGGCGGGGCAGGGCGTTAATCTGGGCTATCGCGACGTCGACGCGCTGGTTGAGGTGCTGGTGGAGGCGCGCGCCAACGCGCAGGAGTGGGCGTCTGAGAATGTGCTGCGTCGTTATCAGTCGCAGCGACGTCGCGATAATCTGCTGATGCAGGGCGGGATGGATCTGTTCTATTTTGCCTTCAGCAATCGGCTGCCGCCGCTGAAGTTTGCCCGTAACCTGGGGCTGATGGCCGCTGAGCGTTCGGGCGCGCTGAAGCGTAAGGTGTTGCGCTACGCGCTGGGTTTGTAGACGCGGCTGCGTCTTTCGGGCCGAAGAGCGGGCGTGGCTATAATATGGGGGCCTGAGAACAGGTGTGGCTGCGGTATCCGTGCGCGGCCACAGAGGGGGCTTCCCGATCGCAAAGTCGCTGTTCGTCATCCATGACCGCTCGGCCCGCGCAGTCCCTTGCGCGGGACGCTTTGCTCTTCGGGAAGCGCCTCTGTGACCGGACTTAACAGCAGTGTTGCTGTTTTAAAGCAAAAGTGACCAGACGACAAAAACAACAAAGCCCGCAAAAGCGGGCCTGTTGTCAATTTGGCTGGGGTGCAGGGATTCGAACCCCGGAATGCCGGAATCAGAATCCGGTGCCTTACCGCTTGGCGACACCCCAATAGTGTCTTTTCAAATTGTCTTATATGGCTGGGGTACGAGGATTCGAACCTCGGAATGCCGGAATCAGAATCCGGTGCCTTACCGCTTGGCGATACCCCAATAATTTGGTGGCTACGACGGGATTTGAACCTGTGACCCCATCATTATGAGTGATGTGCTCTAACCAGCTGAGCTACGTAGCCAAATGTACTGCTTACTGCACCCGATGTGGCTGGGATACCTGGATTCGAACCAGGGAATGCCGGTATCAAAAACCGGTGCCTTACCGCTTGGCGATATCCCATTCGTCGACTCGTATCCACGAGAGCGTATCGGATTGGCTGGGGTACCTGGATTCGAACCAGGGAATGCCGGTATCAAAAACCGGTGCCTTACCGCTTGGCGATACCCCATCCGGCTGCCGAAGACTGAAATGGTGCGGGAGGCGAGACTTGAACTCGCACACCTTGCGGCGCCAGAACCTAAATCTGGTGCGTCTACCAATTTCGCCACTCCCGCAAAAAAGATGGTGGCTACGACGGGATTTGAACCTGTGACCCCATCATTATGAGTGATGTGCTCTAACCAGCTGAGCTACGTAGCCATCTTTTTTTCGCGTTACCTTCATCGGCGTTGCGGGGCGCATTATGCGTATTGAGCTCTGGAGCGTCAACACATTTTTTGCCGATTTTCGCCTTCGCACGCCTGTTTGTCTGGCTTGTAACCAGGGTGGCGAATTATTCGGCAAGTTTTGATCGTAACCACATCAAAGCTAAAAAAAAGGGGCCCCGCAAGGCCCATTTTGCTATGGCTTAGTTTACTTATTTATAAGCAGACTGATGCACGCCCACCGCGCGACCTGAAGGATCGTCCATCGACTTGAACGCTTCGTCCCACTCAATCGCTTTGGCGGAGGAGCAGGCCACCGACGGGCCGCCCGGCACGCATTCAGCCGCGCTCGGCAGCGGGAACAGCTCTTCAAAAATTTCGCGATAGAGGTAGCCCTCTTTCGACGCCGGCGTGTTGTAAGGGAAGCGGAAGTGCGCGGTTGCCAGCTGCTGATCGCTGACCTGCTGCGCCGCAACCTCTTTCAGGGTATCGATCCAGCTGTAGCCGACGCCGTCAGAGAACTGCTCTTTCTGACGCCAGGCGACGCTTTCCGGCAGATAGGAGGAGAAACATTCGCGCAGGATGTGTTTTTCCATCTTGCCGTTGCTGCCGCACATTTTATCCTGCGGGTTAATACGCATCGCCACGTCGAGGAATTTCTTGTCGAGGAAAGGCACGCGCGCTTCCACGCCCCAGGCGGACATCGCTTTGTTGGCGCGGGCGCAGTCGTACATATGCAGCGCCATCAGCTTGCGCACGTTCTCTTCATGAAACTCTTTGGCGTTCGGCGCTTTATGGAAGTAAAGATAGCCGCCAAACACTTCGTCCGCACCCTCGCCGGAGAGCACCATCTTGATGCCCATCGCCTTAATTTTACGCGACATCAGGTACATTGGCGTCGAGGCGCGAATGGTGGTGACGTCATAGGTTTCAATGTGATAAATCACATCGCGAATCGCGTCCAGCCCTTCCTGCACGGTAAAGTGAATCTCGTGATGCACCGTGCCCAGATGTTCAGCCACCGCTTTCGCCGCTTTCAGATCCGGCGAGCCCTCCAGGCCGACCGCGAAAGAGTGCAACTGCGGCCACCAGGCGTCGCTCTTGTCCTGATCTTCGACGCGTTTCGCGGCGAAGCGTTTGGTTACCGCCGAGATGATAGAGGAGTCCAGACCGCCGGAGAGCAGCACGCCATACGGCACGTCCGACATCAGGTGGCTTTTCACCGACTCTTCCAGCGCATGCTTGAGGCCCGCCGCATCGGTAACGTTATGTTCTACCGCGGCGTACTCCATCCAGTCGCGCTGCCAGTAGCGACGAATTTCGCCGTCGGTGCTGGAGAGGTAGCTTCCCGGCGGGAACTCCTTAATTGAGCGGCACACCGGCACCAGCGCTTTCATTTCTGACGCGACAAACAGGTTGCCGTGTTCGTCGTTGCCCATATAGAGCGGGATGATGCCGATATGGTCACGGCCGATCAGGTATTGCTGCTTTTCGCTGTCCCACAGAATAAAGGCGAACATGCCTTCCAGCTCGTCGAGGAAGTCGACGCCTTTTTCCTGATAGAGCGCCAGAATAACTTCGCAGTCGGAGCCGGTCTGGAACTGGTAGCGATCGCTCAGCTCGGCGCGCAGCGCCTGATGGTTGTAAATCTCGCCGTTGACTGCCAGAACATGGGTGTGATCGGCGTTATAGAGCGGCTGAGCGCCGTTGTTGACGTCGACAATAGAGAGGCGTTCATGCGCGAGAATCGCTTTATCGTCGGCATACACGCCAGACCAGTCCGGTCCGCGGTGACGCATCAGGCGAGAACTCTCCAGCGCTTTTTTACGCAGATCAATCGGATCGCTTTTCAGATCCAGCACACCAAAAATAGAACACATATTCTGACTCCTGAGCTCGCCTGTCGGCGATGTTATCGTTGCCTTGTCCGGCAGCCAGCGGCTGCGTGATGTATAAGAAAATGCGCTATTTCATGCAGTCAATGCAAGCATATTTGCCTTTTACTGATAAAAAGATTGTTTGCTGGGCTTTTTATTTGAATATTATTCAATTTGATGCGCATTTCATTAACGGATCGGCAATGAATGGCCAGGCTTGGCTAAAAAAGAGACAGGTCAGAGACGGTTTCAGAGAGAAGCGGCCGCCTGGCGTCAGGCGGCGCGGCAAGAAGAATTAAAAGAGATCGATATCCGCGACAGAAGGGTAGATCCAGTCGGGGCGGAAAGGCATGGCGTCGATATCACTCAGCGTCGAAACGCCAGAGAGCACCAGAATAGTTTCCAGTCCCGCCTGAAAGCCGGCCAGAATGTCGGTGCGCAGGTTGTCGCCGACGATCACCGTCTCTTCAGAGTGAGCCTGCATTTTATTCAGCGCGGCGCGCATGATGTAAGGGCTCGGTTTGCCGACGTAAAACGGGCGCCGGCCGGAGATCTTTTCAATGCCGGCGCAGAGGGCGCCGCAGGCGGGCACAAAGCCGCGCGCGTGGGTATCGGGGTTGGTGGCAATAAAGCGCGCGCCGCTGGCGACGAAAAAGGCAGCCTTATGCATCATCTCCCAGTTGAAGGAGCGCGTCTCACCGACGATGACGAAATCGGGATTGACGTCGGTAATGGTAAAGCCCGCTTTATAGAGTTCATGGATCAGCGCACCTTCGCCAATTACGTAGGCTTTCTTCCCTTCCTGGCGACGCAGAAAATCGGCGGTCGCCATCGCAGAGGTGTAAAACACCGAGTCGGGCACCTCGACGCCAGCGTTGGCGAAGCGGTTTGCCAGATCCTGCGCAGTCTGTGAAGGATAGTTGGTCAGCACCACCAGCGGCATCTCTTTTTGCAGGATGCGCTGCAGAAACTCCTGCGCGCCTGGCACGGCGGTGTTGTCGTGCATCAACACGCCGTCAATATCGCAAATTACGCTTTTTATCGTCATAGGTTCAGTCCGGGTCGCGTTTACTCTTCCAGTAAATGTTGTAGCAGAATGCCGTTGAGCATAGCGCGTTTTGCCAGCGCAAAGGCGCCTATCGCCGATCGATGATCGAGCTCGGAACGCACGACTGGCAGATTTTTGCGGAAGGCGTTGAGCGCTTGCGTGTTGATACAGCCTTCAATGGCCGGCAGCAGCACTTTCTCGGCGTCGGTGATTTCGCCCGCCAGCACCACTTTCTGCGGGTTGAACAGGTTAATCGCAATGGCGATCGCTTTGCCCAGGTAGCGTCCGACATATTCAATGACTTCACAGGCCAGCGCGTCGCCCTGGTTGGCGGCTTTGCAAATCTGCGCCATCTGGCAGGCGTCCTGCGTTAGCACGCTGGGGTAGCCCTGGCTGAGCAGATGGCGCACGCGGTTTTCAATCGCGCCGTTGGCGGCAATGGTTTCCAGACAGCCGAAATTGCCGCAATGGCAGCGTTCGCCGAGCGGATCGACCTGGATATGGCCGATTTCGCCTACGTTGCCGTTGCTGCCGAGGAAAATATGGCCGTTGGCGATGATGCCGGCGCCGGTGCCGCGATGGAGCCGCACCAGAATCGAGTCGGCGCAGTCGCGGCTTGCACCAAAGTAGTGCTCTGCCAGCGCCAGGCTGCGGATATCATGGCCGACGAAGCTGGTAACGTTAAAACGATTTTGCAGTCCGGCCACCAGCGGCCAGTGGCTGACGGCGATATGGGGCATGTAGCGGATGACGCCATTTATCGGATCGACCAGGCCGGGCAGGATCACCGAGATGGCGATGAGCTCGCGAATTTTACGCTGGTGGGTCGCGATAAAGCTGTCGATAGCAGCGAACAGCGCATGCTCCAGCGTCTCCTGCGTGCGCTCCGGCAGGGCATAATCCTCCTGCGCCAGCGATTTGCCGCTGAGATCGAACAGCGTCAGGGTGGCGTCATGGCGGCCGAGCCGCACGCCGATAGCGTGGAACTGGCGCGTTTCGGTGACGATAGAGATGGCGCGGCGACCGCCGGTGGAGGCCTGTTGATCCACCTCTTTAATCAGCCCGCGTTCAATGAGCTGACGGGTAATTTTGGTGACGCTGGCAGGCGCAAGCTGGCTCAGTTCGGCAATCTGGATGCGCGAAATAGGGCCCTGCTGATCGATTAGCCGGTAAACGGCCGCGCTATTGAGTTGCTTAACAAGATCGACATTTCCTATTTGTGCCTGGCCGCCAGTGGTCATTCAGTGCTTACTCGCTCAGGACGTCGTCTCCATTGACAAACGTCTTAATGATTTTGAAATCACGCGTAAAAACAGTGAGGTTGGCGACTTTTCCCGCTTCGACCGTGCCCAGCTGTTTGTCCACGCCCATTGCCTGCGCGGGGTAGAGCGTTGCCATACGCAGCGCTTCATCCAGCGCGATGCCGACCTGTTCGACGGCGTTGCGCACCGATTCAATCATGGTAATCGCAGAGCCGCTCAGCGTGCCGTTCTCGTCCACGCACAGGCCATCGCGATAGTATATTGTTTTGCCAGCGAAAATGAATTTATCAATTTCAGCGCCTGCAGGGGCGGTAGCGTCGGTGACCAGCACCAGCTTATTGCCTTTGATGCGTTTCGCGTTGCGTACGTTAGCGTAATGGACGTGCAACCCATCTGCAATAATGCCGCAATAAACATCCGGCGCATCAAACAGCGCGCCAATCAGGCCCGGCTCGCGTCCGGCGAAAGCGGGCATGGCGTTATAGAGATGAGTGGCGAAGGTCACGCCCGCGCGGAAACCCGCTTTGGCTTCGTCATAGGTGGCGTTGGAGTGGCCGGCAGAGACGATGATGCCCGCCTGCGTCAACTGGCGGATCACCGCGTCGCCAGCGTTTTCCGGTGCCAGCGTCACCTTGGTGATGACGTCGGCGTTATCGCACAGATAGCGCACCAGCGCCGGATCGGGCAGGCGGATGAGGTCAGGATTATGGGTCCCTTTTTTGGCTTTATTCAGCCAGGGGCCTTCCAGATGCAGGCCGAGCGCCTGGTGTTGATGCTTGCTTTTATAGGCGCGCATGGTGTCGATGGCGCGCTTCATCAGTGCGTCGCTGCTGGTGATCAGCGTGGGCAGAAAGCTGGTGCAGCCTGACTTCTCATTGGCGCGCTGCATGATTTCCAGCGTCTCGACGCTCAGGGCGTCGATGTCGTCGTTGAACTGCACGCCGCCGCAGCCGTTCAGCTGTAAATCGATAAAGCCGGGAGCGATCAGCGCGCCGGAAACGTCGCGCAGCGCGATATCGGCAGGTAGCGCGTCGCGCGGACAGACGCGTTCGATCAGCCCATCGGTGATAACCACCGCGTGATTATCCAGAATTTCATGGCCGGTATAAATCCGGCCGTTAACTAATGCGTACATCGTGGTTCTCCCGGCTGAGCCCGCCAGAGCCTCGCGGCGGGCATTTACAACATTTTCCTACACGCCTTTCATATTTTCCGCTTCCATTTCGCGGAAATATTTTACGGTTTTCACTTTCAGTTCCATGGTGGCGGGTTCGTCGCATACCACCACTGATTTCGCATGCAGCTGCAGGCAGCTGATGGTCCACATATGGTTGACGTTGCCTTCTACGGCGGCCTGCAGCGCCTGCGCTTTGACATGGCCTGTCACCAGAATCATCACCTCTTCCGCATCCAGCAGCGTGCCGACGCCGACCGTCAGCGCATATTTCGGCACCTGATCCACATCGCCGTTGAAGAAGCGTGAATTCGCCACGCGGGTATCGTGCGTCAGCGTTTTGATGCGGGTGCGCGAGGCAAGGGAAGAGGCCGGTTCGTTAAAGGCGATGTGGCCATCGTTGCCGACGCCGCCCATAAACAGATGGATTTTGCCCAGGGCGCGAATCTTCTCTTCATACTGGCGACATTCTGCGTCAATATCTGACGCATTGCCATTCAGAAGATTGATGTTTTCTGGTTGAATATCAACGTGATCGAAAAAGTTGCGGTACATGAAGCTGTGATAGCTTTCCGGGTGCTCTTTCGGCAGGCCGACATATTCGTCCATATTGAACGTCACCACATGCTTAAAGCTGACCTGGCCCGCTTTGTGCATCTCGATAAGATGCTTGTACGCTTCCAGCGGCGTGCCGCCTGTCGGCAGGCCCAGCACGAAGGGGCGATCCGCGGTAGGGTTAAAAGCATTGATGCGGTTGACGATATGACGGGCTGCCCATTTACCGACCTGCGTAGGGGTAGCCAAAGGAATCAGTCGCATGTTTCACCTCATTCTGAGAAAAGAAAAGGGGGTGACGCATTCATCGTAGCGGTCATTATCACGTTAACGCCGTGAAACGATTTCAGCCTGCGATCGCTGCGTCTTAATATTTTTCATCATAAAATAAGTTAGGGTTGTTCGCCAGATGCCTCGGCAGTTAATGGTGCTTTTTGGTGATAATTATCACAGAAGAGATGCGTATAATTTGCGAGGCGAATTAATTTGTCATTACACTGCGCAACGTGAAGTGTAGTGTCAATCAACCCCTGCGGCTGACAATAAAAAACAAGCGGCGCAGGGCGACAAGCCAGTCTCATAGGGGGAAAGGACAAATGTTAGGTTACTTACAGAAGGTTGGCCGCGCGCTGATGGTGCCGGTAGCAACCCTGCCGGCAGCGGCGATATTAATGGGGGTCGGCTACTGGCTCGATCCGGACGCCTGGGGCGCAGGCAACGCCTTTGCTGCGCTGCTGATAAAATCGGGCGCGGCGATTATTGAGCATATGTCCGTCTTGTTTGCTATCGGCGTGGCTTATGGGCTGTCAAAAGATAAGGATGGCGCAGCGGCGCTGACCGGCTTTGTCGGTTTTCTGGTGGTGACGACGCTCTGCTCGCCAGCTGCCGTATCGATGATCCAGAAAATACCCCTTGATCAGGTGCCCGCCGCCTTTGGCAAAATTGAAAACCAGTTTGTCGGCATTATGGTGGGCATTATCTCCGCGGAGGTCTATAACCGCTTTAGCCATGTCGAGCTGCCGAAGGCGCTCGCTTTCTTCAGCGGACGACGCCTGGTGCCTATTCTCGTCTCCTTCCTGATGATCGCAGTGGCATTCATTCTGATGTATATCTGGCCGCTGATCTTTAACGGACTGGTAAGCTTTGGCGAACATATCCAGAAGCTGGGATCGGTCGGTGCAGGCGTCTACGCCTTCTTTAACCGCTTGCTGATCCCGGTTGGCCTGCATCACGCCCTTAACTCGGTATTCTGGTTCGACGTGGCGGGCATCAACGATATTCCTAAATTCCTTGGCGGCGCGCAGTCAATCGCTAACGGCACCGGCATTGTCGGCATCACGGGACGCTATCAGGCGGGCTTCTTCCCAATCATGATGTTCGGCCTGCCTGGCGCAGCGCTGGCGATCTATCACTGCGCGCGTCCGGAAAACCGCGTTAAAGTCGGCAGTATTATGCTGGCCGCAGCCTTTGCGGCCTTCTTCACCGGCATTACCGAGCCGCTGGAGTTCTCCTTTATGTTTGTCGCGCCGGTACTTTACGTTATCCACGCGGTGCTGACCGGCATTTCGGTATTTATCGCCGCCAGCATGCACTGGATCGCCGGCTTCGGCTTTAGCGCCGGTTTGGTGGATATGGTGCTGTCGAGCCGTAACCCACTGGCGACACACTGGTGGATGCTGATCCCGCAGGGCATCGTCTTCTTTGCGCTCTACTATGTGGTATTTCGCTTCACCATCACGAAATTCAACCTGATGACGCCGGGCCGCGAGCTGGCGGTGGCGGGCGATGAAACAGACGGCTACGACGTTAACGTCGACACAACCGACAACGGCGAGAGCGCGACCGAATCGCTGGCGCGTCGCTATATCGGCGCCATCGGCGGCTCCGACAACCTGACCGGTATCGACGCCTGTATCACGCGTCTGCGTCTCAACGTAAAAGACTCGGCGCAGGTCAATGAGTCCGTCGCCAAACATCTGGGCGCGTCCGGGGTTATCCGCCTGAATAAACAGAGCGTGCAGGTGATTGTCGGCACCCAGGCAGAAAGCATCGCCACCGCAATGAAAAAAGTGCTGACGAAAGGGCCGGTCGCCTCGGCGGGCGGCGCGTCAGCAGCCCCCGCCGCGCCAGCGGTAAAGCCGCAGGCAGTGATGAACCGCGAAACCAAAGCCATTGTGACGCTGATGGCACCGGTGAGCGGCGAAGTGGTCGCCCTGGACGCAGTGCCTGATGAAGCCTTCGCCAGCAAGGCGGTCGGCGAAGGGCTGGCGATCAAGCCGACCGGTAAAACCGTAGTGGCGCCGGTTGCCGGTACCGTGGTGAAAATTTTCGATACCAACCATGCTTTCTGCCTGGAAACCGGCAGCGGCGTCGAAATTGTGGTGCATATGGGCCTCGACACCGTGGCGCTGGGCGGCAAAGGCTTTACCCGGCTGGTAGAAGAGGGCGCGACGGTCGCGGCGGGTCAGCCGGTGCTGGAGATGGATCTCGACTTCCTCTACGCCAACGCGCGTTCGATGATCAGTCCGGTTGTGATCAGCAACAGCGAAGATTTCGCCGGGCTGACGCTGCTGGCGACCGGGAAAGTGGTGGCTGGGGAAACCCCGCTCTACGAGGTAAAAGGCTAAGCCTCTAATCGCATTGCCGTAAAAAAAAGCAGGCAGGAAGCGATTCCTGCCTGTTTTCGTTTTATCGCCTTAACAAACCGGTTGTTTCCCTTCGGCGCTTTGTGGATCATACTCCGTTACTTCGTGGTACAAACCACCCGCTATACGTATTGAGGATTGAGAGATGAGTGAGGCTGAAGCCCGCCCAACTAACTTTATTCGTCAGATCATCGACGAAGATTTGGCGAGCGGCAAGCACAGTAGCGTGCATACCCGTTTTCCGCCTGAGCCCAATGGCTACCTGCATATTGGCCATGCTAAATCGATCTGCCTGAACTTCGGCATTGCTCAGGACTATCAGGGGCAGTGCAACCTGCGTTTCGACGATACCAACCCGGTTAAAGAGGATATGGAGTTCGTCGAGTCCATCAAGCGCGACGTGCAGTGGCTGGGCTTTGAGTGGAGTGGTGACGTTCGTTATTCCTCAGATTACTTCGATCAGCTTTATCACTACGCGGTTGAACTGATCACCAAAGGTCTGGCCTATGTCGATGAGCTGACGCCGGAAGAGATCCGCGAATATCGCGGCACCCTGACCGCGCCGGGCAAAAACAGCCCCTGGCGCGATCGCAGCGTCGAAGAGAACCTGGCGCTGTTCGAAAAAATGCGCAACGGCGAATTTGCCGAGGGTAAGGCCTGCCTGCGCGCCAAAATCGACATGGCGTCCAGCTTTATCGTGATGCGCGATCCGGTGCTCTACCGCATTAAGTTTGCCGAGCATCACCAGACCGGCAAAAAGTGGTGCATCTATCCGATGTACGACTTTACCCACTGCATCTCCGATGCGCTGGAAAATATCACCCATTCGCTCTGTACGCTGGAGTTCCAGGATAACCGTCGCCTCTATGACTGGGTGCTGGATAATATCTCCATACCGGTGCATCCGCGCCAGTATGAGTTCTCGCGTCTCAACCTCGAATATGCGGTGATGTCGAAGCGCAAGCTGACACAGCTGGTCAACGAAAACGTGGTGGAAGGCTGGGACGATCCGCGCATGCTGACCGTTTCGGGCCTGCGCCGTCGCGGCTATACCGCCGCCTCGATCCGCGAGTTCTGCCGCCGTATTGGCGTCACTAAACAGGATAACGTGGTTGAGATGGCGTCGCTGGAATCCTGCATTCGCGACGATCTGAACGAAAACGCGCCGCGCGCCATGGCGGTGCTCGATCCGCTGAAAGTGGTGATTGAGAACCTGCCGGCTGGTCATAATGAAATCATCACCATGCCGAATCATCCGAACAGGCCGGAGATGGGCACGCGCGACGTGCCGTTTGGCCGTGAGGTCTGGATCGATCGCGCTGACTTCCGCGAAGAAGCCAATAAGCAGTACAAACGTCTGGTGCTGGGCAAAGAGGTGCGTCTGCGCAACGCCTACGTGATCCGTGCCGAGCGCGTGGCAAAAGATGAAGAGGGGAATATCACCTGCATCTACTGCACCTGCGACGTCGATACCCTGAGCAAAGATCCGGCTGACGGCCGCAAGGTAAAAGGCGTGATCCACTGGGTCTCCGCCGACCATGCGCTGCCGGCGGAATTCCGCCTTTACGATCGCCTGTTCAGCGTGCCGAACCCTGGTGCGGAAGAGGATTTCCTGACCACCATCAATCCGAACTCGCTGGAGATTCGTCAGGGGTTTGTCGAGCCAGGCTTACAGAACGCCAGCCCGGAAGCGCCTTATCAGTTTGAGCGTGAAGGCTACTTCTGTGCCGACAGCCGATATTCGCGTCCGAACCAGCTGGTGTTTAACCGCACCGTGGGCCTGCGCGACACCTGGGCGAAAATCGGCGAGTAATTTTTTCGCATTCGGCTTGATATGCATTTACGACAGGGCGAGCAATCGCCCTTTTTTATATCTGCAATTAGCGGCAAGACCATTTTTTGTTATGTAACAATCCATTATCTCTTGTCAGACCAGACTGGGAGTTGTCTGAGTTAACGAAAATTAATCAATTTCCAGATGTGAATTTCATTTTTTCAGGTAGGCTATTCGCTCTTTGAAGAGGCTATGCGGGCATAAAAAGGAAAAATGATGACAGCTCTTGGTCAGGAAGCAAAACACAGCGTGGTAGTTTTACATCAGTTAATCGAACGTATATTCAATCAGCCTTCAGGCGAAGACGATACCTTCGATCTGCTGCTCTCGCACTTCCATCCCGATTTCCGCATGGTCACACCCCAGGGGCGACTGCTCGATTTGAATCAAACTGAAGAGTTGTTTCGGCAGCTGCAGGGGCGTCGCGAAGGCATGCGCATCGCCACCAGCGAACACGCGGTGATCTCTCAGAGCAAAGATGAGATCACTATTCAGTATTGCGAGCTGCAGATGATGAACGGCAGCGATCAGGCGCGCATTTCGCTGGCGATCCTCGACTGCACTACCTCAATCCCCCGCTGGCGCTACCTGCACGAAACGCTGGTCGCCTGACGGCCATAAAAAAAGCCGGTACATAGACCGGCTTATAGCATTACTGCATAGCACACATTTTTACTGATCGTGGAGCGTTTCGTCTTCGCGGCAATCGCCCAGCGAGCAGTGTCCATAGAGATAAAGGCTATGGTTCGTCAGCTTGATGCCGTGACGGGTAGCAATATCTCGCTGGCGTGATTCGATTGATTCATCGCTGAATTCGATGACTTTGCCGCAGTCGAGGCAGATCAGGTGATCGTGATGATGCTGCTGGGTCAGTTCGAAAACCGATTTTCCACCTTCGAAGTTATGACGCGTAACGATGCCCGCATCGTCAAACTGATTTAGTACGCGATAAACGGTAGCCAGACCAATCTCTTCGCCCATATCAATCAGGCGTTTATACAGATCTTCCGCGCTGACGTGATGGCACTGAGGTTCCTGAAGCACTTCCAGAATTTTCAGTCTGGGCAGCGTGACTTTCAGGCCAGCCTTCTTTAATGCGGTATTGTTGTCAGTCATGCGGATATTGTCCTGTTACTTTGCTGGTTACTTGAGGCGCCTTGCCTTGAATGTCGTTCGGTGTCTATTCTCATTTGCGTCTCATTATAGAGGCGAAGTTTTGAAATGAAAACCGAGGGAAACGCCTGAAATCAACACGGGCTGTAAGAAGAAGCGTAACGGCGCCGGGCGGAGAAATGCAGGAGGTTCGTTATCATCTCGCTAACTTCCTGACCTCGCGGAAGAAATAAGCAGATAACCGATGTGGGTATTGTACAGAATCAGAGATAAAAGTTAAAAATCTGTAGCTATTATTTCTATAGGAAAAACCATTAACTCAATGTGAGCCAGCGCCCACATTGAGTATGTGGCTAATCAGGCGTCGATGATGGCCTGCAGCTGCAGCTCATCGTGAATCTGCTTAACCCAGGCTTCGACGCGCTGGTTGGTTAGTTCCGGCTGACGATCTTCGTCAATCGCCAGGCCAAGGAAGTGTTTGTCATCCGCCAGACCTTTAGAGGCTTCGAAGTGGTAGCCTTCGGTCGGCCAGTGGCCGACGATCACCGCGCCGTTCGGCTCGATGATGTCGCGAATCGTGCCCATCGCGTCGCAGAAATACTCTGCATAGTCTTCCTGATCGCCACAGCCGAACAGTGCGACCAGCTTGCCGTTGAAATCGATCTCCTCCAGCGTCGGGAAGAAGTCGTCCCAGTCGCACTGCGCTTCGCCGTAGTACCAGGTTGGAATGCCCAACAGCAGGATATCGAACGCCTCGAGATCTTCTTTCGTGCTCTTGGCAATGTCATGCACTTCCGCAACCTCTTTGCCCAGCTGTTTCTGGATCATTTTTGCAATGTTTTCGGTGTTGCCGGTATCGCTGCCAAAGAAGATGCCTACGATTGCCATGGAGTAAATAACCTCTTAAATCCTGATGATGAGTGCATGCGCAGAGCGCACAATTAAGCGAATGATAGCAGAGCGGGCAAAAGGGCGGAACTCGAAAAGCCGCTCCATTTGCTTCTGCGTGCGCTTTACGCTATTCAGCCCAGTTTGAGTTGCGCCAGCAGCATTTGTTCAATCAGTTCGCTGCGGCTGATGTTGCGCTGCTCAGCCAGGGTGTTTAACGCATCCACGGCTTCGCTGGTCATTTTGAGTTCGACACGACGCAGCCCGCGCACCTTGTCACGTTTCAGTTGATTGCGCTTATTGATGCGCAGCTGTTCATCACGCGAGAGCGGACTGGTTTTCGGTCGACCGGGCCGACGCTCGTTTGCAAACAGATCCAGCGTAGTGCGGTCAGTGTGTTCTTTTGCCATGGGTTAGTAAAACTAGCGGCGCGAGCAGGCGCGTTTATAACGAAATGGGCCATTACCGCGGCAAAAAAATAGGCAGCGGCAAAATTTAGCGCGCCATCATACTCCAGCCGAAGTGATGACGCCAATGGTAAACCGCGAACGGCAAGCTTTTGCTTTTAAAGCGCAAAAAAGCGGCGGACGCTGCGCAATACGGCATCAGGTTTCTCGGCGTGCACCCAGTGGCCGGCGCCGCTGATGACGTGCGCATGTGCCGCAGGAAACTGACGCAGCAGCGCATCGCGATGCTGGTTGTCGAGATAGGGCGAGTCGCCGCCGCGTATAAAGAGCGCGGGATGCGGCCAGGGCGGCACCGCTTCCCAGCCAGATATTGTAGCGTAATTTTCCCATAGCGCCGGAACGTTGAAGCGCCACTCGCCATCCTGAAACGATTTGAGAATAAACTGGATGACGCCTTCTTCTTTTATATGGGCGCGCATCACCTGCGCGGCCTCGCTGCGCTGGCGCACCCCTGCGGCGCTAACGGCGCGGATGGCGGCGAAAATCTCGTCGTGGCGTCGCGTCTGATAATCCACCGGCGCGATGTCGATCATCACCAGCCTCTCCAGGCGCTGCGGCGCCAGCGCGCTCATCGCCATGGCGATTTTTCCGCCCATTGAGTGGCCAATAACGGCGGCACGATCGATCTGATGCGCATCCAGGGTGTCGAGCATATCCTGCGCCATGGCGCGATAGCTCATCTCGTCGGCACGCGGCGACAGGCCATGGTTGCGCACGTCCACCTGTAGCAGCGGGCCCGCGTCTTTCAGGCCGCGCGCCAGCACGCCGAGGTTATCCAGACTGCCGAACAAGCCGTGAATTAACAGGATGGGTAAGGAATCAGCGATTGATTGGTCAGTTTGCAGACGAGCATTTAAAATCATGGCAAAGTTCTTAAGATGGGGACCTTGGGTTAGGTTATCATGCTTTCACCTTTCCAGGCGCGAGGATGCGGCAGGCTTTAGGGCATATTCCGACTTTTGCCGTATGCGCGTGCGAAGGCTATCAGCCCGCCTGGATTTAACTTTATAATCCTTATGTTAGAACCCGCCCGCTCCGCGAACAACCGAGTGTTGCAACGGCGTTTTTCAGGCTGGCGTGGTTCTGTCACGAGTCGAAACCGTACGGAAAAAGATGAAAACGATCGAAGTTGACGAAGACCTCTACCGCTATATCGCCAGCCACACGCAACATATCGGCGAAAGCGCCTCTGACATTTTACGGCGGATGCTAAAATTTAATGCCGGTCAAAGTGCGCCTGCGGCAGCGGCGCCGTTAGCCGCTGGCGATGCGGCGCAGAAAACGATCCAGCCTGTGCGCGCGGAAAACCGCCCGCAGGATCGCGTGCGCGCCGTGCGTGAGCTGCTGCTGTCCGACGAATATGCCGAACAGAAGAAAGCGGTCAATCGCTTTATGATGGTTCTCTCAACGCTCTATCGTCTTGATCCTTCGGCGTTTGCTGAAGCCACTGCATCGCTGCAGGGCCGTACTCGCGTCTATTTTGCGGGCGACGAGCAAACGCTGTTGCAAAATGGCACCCATACTAAGCCGAAGCATGTCCCCGGCACGCCGTACTGGGTGATCACCAATACCAATACCGGCCGTAAATGCAGCATGGTGGAACACATCATGATCTCAATGCAGTTCCCGCAGGAGCTGGCAGAGAAAGTTTGCGGCACCATTTAAACTGAAGCGTCAGGGAGAAGCGCCAATGGCCAGTCACCCCCGTGCCGGGCAACCCGCCCAGCAGAGCGATTTGATTAACGTTGCACAGTTAACATCACAGTATTATGTCCTGCAGCCCGACGTGGCGAATCCGGACCATGCGGTGAAATTCGGCACCTCCGGGCATCGCGGCAGCGCAGGACGCCAGAGCTTTAACGAGCAGCATATCCTGGCGATCGCACAGGCTATCGCGGAAGAGCGCAAGAAAAACGGCATTACCGGACCCTGCTATGTCGGTAAAGATACGCATGCGCTCTCTGAGCCAGCGATTTTGTCGGTGCTGGAAGTGCTGGCCGCCAACGGCGTAGACGTCATCGTGCAGCAGGACAACGGCTACACGCCGACGCCGGCTATCTCCAACGCTATCCTTGAGCATAACAAGCAGGGCGGCGCGCAGGCGGACGGTATCGTGATTACACCGTCGCACAACCCGCCGGAAGATGGCGGCATCAAGTACAACCCGCCGAACGGCGGCCCGGCCGACACCAACGTCACCAAAGTGGTCGAAGACCGCGCCAACCAGCTGATCAAAGCGGGCCTGCAAGAGGTCAAACGTCTGCCGCTGGATCAGGCATGGGCCAGCGGTCGCATCGTCGAAAAAGATCTGATCCAGCCTTACGTAGAAGGGCTGGCGCAGGTGATCGACTTTGCCGCTATCCAGAAAGCGGGCCTGAAGCTGGGCGTCGATCCGCTGGGCGGCTCTGGTATGGAATACTGGAAGCGCATCGCCGAGCACTATCAGCTCGATCTGACCATCGTCAACGACGCCATCGACCAGACTTTCCGCTTTATGCATCTGGATAAAGACGGTGTGGTGCGCATGGACTGCTCCTCCGAATGCGCCATGGCGGGCCTGCTGGCCTATAAAGACAAGTTCGATCTGGCGTTCGGCAATGACCCGGACTATGACCGTCACGGCATCGTTACGCCAGCGGGCCTGATGAACCCGAACCACTACCTGGCTGTGGCAATCAACTACCTGTTCCAGCATCGTCCGCAGTGGGGCAAAGAGGTCGCCGTCGGCAAAACGCTGGTTTCCAGCGCGATGATTGACCGCGTGGTTAACGATATCGGCCGCAAGCTGGTGGAAGTGCCGGTGGGCTTTAAGTGGTTTGTTGACGGCCTGTTTGACGGCAGCTTCGGCTTCGGCGGCGAAGAGAGCGCGGGCGCCTCTTTCCTGCGTTTCGACGGCTCCGCCTGGTCGACCGACAAAGACGGCATTATTCTCTGCCTGCTGGCGGCGGAAATCACTGCAGTCACCGGCAAGAACCCGCAGCAGCACTATGACGAGCTGGCTGCACGCTTCGGCGCGCCGAGCTACAATCGTCTGCAGGCGCCTGCGACCTCTGCACAGAAAGCGGCGCTGTCGAAGCTGTCGCCGGAGATGGTCAGCGCCGACACCCTGGCGGGCGATCCCATCACTGCGCGCCTGACGGCGGCGCCGGGCAACGGCGCCTCTATCGGCGGTCTGAAAGTGATGACGGAAAACGGCTGGTTCGCTGCGCGTCCGTCAGGCACCGAAGACGCCTACAAGATCTACTGCGAAAGCTTCCTAGGCGCGGAGCATCGTGCGCAGATCGAGAAAGAAGCGGTAGAGATCGTCAGCGAAGTGCTGAAAAACGCCTGATGATATTGAGCTGGCTGGTAAACCAGAGGGTTTTTCAGGCGGCTCAATAGTCAAAACGCGGATGGTATGGACCGAAGAGCAAAGCGTCCCACTACAGGGACAAAAACGCCGGGAGCGTTTTTGAACAACGCAGTGCGTTAGCCCGTTTACGGGCGCACCTCAGGGATGAGGTGCGTAATCACGCGGGCCGAACGAGCATGGATGCCATGGACTTTGCGAGCGGTCCACGCCATCCGCGTCTGCACAGTGACACAAGCATCAAGCGCCCTCCGGGCGCTTTTTTTATGGCATAAAGCGGTAGCCGATGCCGGTTTCGGTCAGCAGATGTTTCGGCTGCGCCGGATCCGCCTCCAGCTTCTGGCGCAAATGCGCCATATAGATGCGCAGATAGTGGCTGTGCTCCACCGCGTTCGGCCCCCACACCTGGCTCAACAGCTGGCGCTGCGTCAGTACCTTCCCGATATTGCTCAGCAGCACGCCCAGCAGGCGGAACTCAATCGGCGTCAGATGCACCTCGCTATCGGCGCGCACCACACGGCGCGCGGCGAGATCGACGCAAACATCGGCGAAACGGATTACCGGCTCCGGCTGCTGGCCGGGATGACGGCGCAGCGCCACGCGCACGCGCGCCAGCAGCTCGCCGATGCCGAAAGGCTTGGTCAGATAGTCGTCTGCGCCGACGTCGAGCGCGTCGATCTTATCCTGCTCATCTACGCGCGCCGACAACACAATCACCGGCACGGCGCTCCACTGGCGCAGCTCGCGGATAAAGTCGCGTCCGTCGCCGTCCGGCAGGCCCAAATCGAGGATCACCAGGTCAGGCTTGCGCGTCGCTGCCTCAATTAGCCCGCGCTGTAGCGTGTCGGCATCGAACACCTTCAGCGTCTCGCCTTCCAGCGCAAGGCGCACAAAGCGCCGGATCTCTTTTTCATCTTCAACGATTAATACGGTGGCCACGCAGCGGTGCTCCATGCCTGAAAACCTGGCGCTACTGTAGCAGCAAAATATCCGGCTGCGAATTGATCACATGGCGATCAAGCCTTTAACCATTATGTAACTTACTTTCACTATTATCTGAAGAGGTGTCTTAAACGCAGAAAAATAGTGGTCGGATGAGTAGTAAAATTACACAGGGAAGCGTAATATCTGAACAAGATCACATTTTAATCACAGCTTTAAAGGAGGCCAGCGATGTATCCAACCTATCCCATGTATAAAATCCTGTTGCGCCGCGCGTGGGTTATCCTGCTTGGCGTCGTGGCGCTGCCGGTGATGCTGTTTCGCCAGGACAGGGCGCGTTTCTACAGCTATCTCCATCGCATGTGGTGCAAAACCAGCACCAAGCCAGTCTGGCTGGCGCAGAGCGAAGCCGCAGGCGGCGTCTTCTGGTAATCCTGCTGCATCACAGAACAGAGCCCGATTTCCCCATCGGGCTTTGTTGTTTCTGAATCCCCGTCACAGAGTAAAGCCTCTCCAGCCCTGACTTGAGCTGTTATTCACTCAATTTTCAGCTACACTTAAACCTCTACAAGATTTCGGAGGTTGTACAACTATGAGCGTAAAAATTCCGCTGGGTATCAGTGCCTGCCTGCTGGGAGAGCAAGTCCGCTTCGACGGCGGTCATAAACGTCTGGCATTTGCCGTCAACGAGCTTGCGCCCTTTGTATGCTTTGAACCGATCTGCCCCGAAATGGCGATAGGCCTGCCGACGCCGCGTCCGGCGCTGCGGCTGGTAAAGCAGGACGATGAAGAGATCCATCTCTGCTTCAGCAAAGAGGGTGGTGAAGAGTTGACCCAGCAGATGAACGACTGGTCAGCGCAACGGGTTAAGTCACTGCATCACCTGTGCGGCTACATCCTGTGCGCCAAATCGCCCAGCTGCGGTATGGAGCGCGTGCGCGTCTATGAACCCGATACCAACAACAACCGTAAAGCGGGCATGGGACTGTTCGCCGAAAAGCTTAAGGCGGAGCTGCCCTGGCTGCCAATCGAAGAGGACGGTCGGCTGCACGATCCGGCGCTGCGTGAAAACTTCGTTGGACGCATCTGCGCGCTGCACGAATTTAACCAGATGTGGCAGCGCGGGCTGACGCGCGCGCAGCTTATTGCCTTTCACAGTCGCTACAAGCTGCTGATGCTGGCGCATTCGCAGGAGAAGTATCGCGAGCTCGGCCCGTTTGTCGCCTCGATGAGCCAGTGGGATTCGCTGGACGCTTTCGCCTTTGAATACCGCAATCGCATGATGGAGCTGCTGTCGCATCCCGCGTCGCGTCGCAACCACACCAACGTGCTGATGCATGCGCAGGGCTATTTCCGCCGTCAGCTAAGCTCCCCGCAGCGTCAGGAGCTGGCGGAGCTGATCGACCGCTACCGCTGCGGCGTGCAGCCGCTGCTGGCGCCGATTACCATGCTTAAGCACTATATGTCGCAGTATCCGCATCCCTGGCTGACGCAACAGCGCTACTTCGATCCTTACCCGGAGGCGCTGCGACTGCGCTACGGTCAGTAAGATGCGCACCCATTTAGTCTGGCTGCGTAACGACTTACGCGTGAACGACAATCTGGCGCTGAGCGCCGCCTGCCGCGATGGCGACGCAAAGGTGATCGCGCTGTTTATTGCTACGCCGCAGCAGTGGCATCAGCACGATATGGCGCCGAAACAGGCGGCTTTTATCTATGACAGCCTGCTCGAACTGCAGCAGGCGCTGGCCGATCGCGGCATTGCGCTGTTTACCCAGGCGTGCGACGACTTCGCCGCATCGCTGGATCTGCTGAGCACTTTCTGCAAGAAGCATCACGTTGATGCGCTGTTTTACAACTACCAGTATGAACTCAACGAGCGCAGGCGCGACGCCGAGGCGGAAAAGCGTCTCGATAAAGCGGGTGTGGTCTGCCAGGGCTTTGACGACAGCCTGCTGCTGCCGCCAGGCAGCGTTCAGACTGGCGACGGCAAGATGTACAAAGTCTACACCCCCTTTAGCAAAGCCTTTGTGCGGCGGCTGCAGCAGGCGTTGCCGGAGTGCGTCGCCGCGCCGAAACCGCGCGGCAACGGTGCGATCAAGGCGGGGGCCGCGCCGGCGCGCTTCGACTATCCCATGGAAGAGTACGACCGCGAACGCTTCCCGCCGGGCGAGCGCGCGGCGCTGGCGCGGCTGCGCCATTTCGCCAGCCAGCCGATTGTTGACTACAGCACGGCGCGCGATACGCCCGCGGTAGACGGCACCAGTCGGCTCTCGGTCTATCTCACCACCGGCGTACTGTCGCCACGCCAGTGCCTGCACCGCGTGCTGAAAGAACATCCACACGCGCTGGAGGAGAGTCAGCTCTTCACCTGGGTCAACGAGTTAATCTGGCGCGAGTTTTATCGTCATCTGATGGTGGCCTTTCCCGCCCTTTGCCGTCATCAGCCTTTTGTCGAATGGACACGCCACGTTGACTGGCAGCGCAACGAGGCCCACTTCACCGCGTGGAAAGCGGGCAAAACCGGCTATCCTATTGTGTATGCGGCAATGCGACAGATGAACGCGCTGGGCTGGATGCATAACCGCCTGCGCATGATCAGCGCCAGTTTTCTGGTGAAGGATCTGCTGATTGACTGGCACGAAGGAGAGCGCTACTTCATGCAAAAGCTGATCGACGGCGATCTGGCGGCCAATAACGGTGGCTGGCAGTGGGCGGCGTCGACCGGCACCGATCCGGTGCCGTACTTTCGCATCTTTAACCCGACCACCCAGGGTGAGCGCTTCGACCGCGACGGCGCCTTTATTCGTCAATGGCTGCCAGAATTGAAAGAGGTGCCGGACAGCGATATCCATCAGCCCCAGCGCTGGGCGGAGAAAAACCACAA
Organism: Enterobacter sp. BRE11; assembly: GCF_031844285.1. Classification (NCBI taxonomy): domain Bacteria; kingdom Pseudomonadati; phylum Pseudomonadota; class Gammaproteobacteria; order Enterobacterales; family Enterobacteriaceae; genus Enterobacter; species Enterobacter sp. BRE11. The sequence goes on along the minus strand of NZ_JAUZUX010000001.1, from coordinate 172,303 downwards.
GAAACTCGATTATCCGGCGCCAATCGTGGAACATAAGCAGGCCCGTAAAAAGACATTAGACGCCTTTGTGCGCGCGAAAAACGCAGCCTGAGGCGGCATGGAGCCGTTATGAATCACTATGAACTGGAAAAGATCGTCAATCAGCAGCTCAACAGCAGCGCCTTCAGCGACTACGCGCCGAACGGTCTGCAGGTTGAGGGACGACCCGAGGTGAAAACCCTGATCACCGGCGTGACCGCCTGCCAGGCGCTGGTGGATGAAGCCGTGGCGCGCAACGCCGATGCGATTCTGGTGCATCACGGCTATTTCTGGAAAAGCGAGCCGGCGGTTATCAAAGGCATGAAGCGCAACCGCCTGCGTGTGCTGCTGGCGAATGATATTAATCTCTACGGCTGGCATCTGCCGCTGGACGCCCATGCGACGCTGGGCAATAACGCCCAGCTGGCGAAGCTGCTCGATATCGAGGTGAAAGGCGAGGTGCAACCGCTGGTCTTCTGGGGCGAGCTGGCTACCCCGCTGAGCGGCGAGGCGCTTGCGCAGCGCATTGAAGAAAAACTCGGTCGCACGCCGCTGCACTGCGGCGACAACGCGCCAGCAGAGATCCGTCGCGTTGCCTGGTGCAGCGGCGGCGGCCAGGGGTTTATCGACAGCGCGGCCGCCTTCGGCGTCGATGCCTATATCACCGGCGAAGTCTCCGAGCAGACGATTCACAGCGCCCGCGAGCAGGGACTTCACTTCTTCGCCGCTGGTCATCACGCTACCGAACGCGGCGGCATCAAAGCGCTGGGCGAGTGGCTGGCCAGCGAGCATGGTCTGGATGTCACCTTTATCGATATTCCCAATCCCGCCTGATTTTCTCCTCCACTGCGCCCGCTTTCGGGCGCAAATCTGTTGACACCGTTCTGACACTTTCGCATAACTATTCGCTTTCTTCTGATAATGGTCAGCCGCCACGCGCGTCGCGCGGCGGAAAAGTGGAGGTGGGATTTGCAACGAGCGCGATGTTATCTGCTTGGCGAACAGGCGGTGGTGCTGGAGCTTGAACCACCGGTATCGCTGCAAAGCCAGCAGCGCATTTGGGGATTCACGCAGCGCCTGCAACAGTATGAGCAGGTGGCGGAAGTGATTCCCGGCATGAACAATATCACGCTGCTGCTGCGCGACCCGCAGCAGAACGCGCTGGATGCCATCGAACATCTGCAGCGCTGGTGGGAAGAGAGCGAAGAGCTGGAGATCGCGTCCCGTCTGGTCGAGATCCCGGTTGTTTACGGCAAGGCTGCCGGACCGGATCTTCAGGTGGTGGCCGATCACGCGGCAATGACGCCGAAACAGGTGGTCGAGCTGCACAGCAGCACTGACTACATGGTCTATTTTATCGGCTTCCAGCCGGGATTCCCCTACCTTGGAGGCCTGGACAGCCGACTGCATACGCCACGCCGCGCGGAGCCGCGCGTCAGCGTGCCTGCCGGTTCCGTCGGCATCGGTGGTAGCCAGACCGGCGTCTATCCGCTTGCCAGTCCTGGCGGCTGGCAGCTGCTCGGGCAGACGCCCGTCGCGCTGTTTAATCCGCGTCAGCAGCCGCCGACGCTACTGCGTCCCGGCGACAGCGTGCGCTTTGTGCCGCAAAAGGAGGGCATATGTTGAGGATCCTGCGCGCCGGACTGGCGACCACGCTTCAGGACAGCGGCCGCACCGGCTGGCGACAGTCCGGCATCAGCGTCGGTGGGGTACTCGATCTGCCCGCCATGCGCACCGCTAATTTACTGGTCGGCAACGATCCAGACAGCGCGGTGCTGGAAATCGTACTGGGCCAGTTCAAGGCTGAGTTTATGCGCGACGGCTGGTTCGCCCTGACCGGCGCCGCCTGCAATGCCGAGCTGGATGATAAACCGGTCTGGACCGGCTGGCGTCTGCCGGTGAAAAAAGGGCAGGTGCTGACGCTCTCTATGCCGCTGCACGGCATGCGCAGCTATCTGGCAATTCACGGCGGCTATGAGGTCGAACCGATACTCGGCTCTCTCAGCACCGATCTGAAAGCGGGCTTTGGCGGCTGGGAAGGACGCAAGCTGGAAGATGGTGACCGTTTGCCGCTCGGCAGGCCGACGCTGCACTTTACGCGCAAAGCGGGCGTCCGCCAGCTGCTGTGGGGCAACCGCATCCGCGCGCTGCCGGGGCCGGAATATCACGAGTTCAGCCGCGAGGCGCAGCAGGCCTTCTGGCGCACGCCCTGGATGCTGAGTCCGCAGAGCAACCGCATGGGCTACCGTTTGCAGGGACCCGAGCTAGAGCGCGAAACCGCGCGCGAGCTGCTGTCGCACGGGCTGGTGCCTGGCGTGGTGCAGGTGCCGCCGAACGGGCAGCCGATCGTGCTGATGGCTGACGCGCAAACCACCGGCGGCTATCCGCGCATCGCCTGCGTGATCGACGCCGATCTCTATCAGCTGGCGCAGATCCGTCTGGGCGAGCCGATTCACTTTCTCCAGTGTTCGCTGCCGGTCGCAATGCAGGCCCGCATGCATCAGCGGCGCGCGCTGGAACATATGGCATGGGGGCTTGCTAATGAAAATTGATTTGAACGCCGATCTCGGCGAAGGCGGCGACAGCGATTGCGCGCTGCTGCAGCTGGTGAGCTCGGCCAATATCGCCTGCGGCTTCCACGCTGGCGACGCGCAGACCATGCTGCAGTCGGTACGCTGGGCGAAAGCATTCGGCGTGGCGATCGGCGCGCATCCCAGCTTCCCGGATCGCGAGAACTTTGGCCGCACCGCCATGCAGCTGCCGCCGGAAACGGTCTACGCGCAGATGATCTATCAGATCGGCGCGCTGAAAAGCCTGGCGGAGAGCGAAGGCGAGCGGCTGGCGCACGTGAAGCCGCACGGCATGCTCTATAACCAGGCCGCCGTCGACGCGACGCTGGCGGACGCCATCGCGCGCGCGGTCAAGGCGATCGACGCGGATCTGATCCTGGTCGGGCTGGCGGGCAGTGAATCAATACGCGCCGCCGCGCGCCACGGGCTGCGCACGCGCGAAGAGGTCTTTGCCGATCGCGGCTATCTCAGCAGCGGCGCGCTGGTGCCGCGCAGTCAGCCGGGCGCGATGATTGAAGAAGAGGCGCGTGCTATCCAGCAGACGCTGACCATGGTCAAAGAGGGAAGGGTAGAGAGCGTCAGCGGCGAATGGGTCGCGGTGAACGCGCAGACCGTTTGCCTGCACGGCGACGGCGCGCACGCGCTGCTGTTTGCAGAGCGCCTGCGCGATCTCTTCGCCGCCGAGCAGATCGCCGTCACCAGCGCCTGAATTTTCATTTTTTTGCCCGGCCTCGCAGCCGGGCTTTTTCAACATAAGGGTAAACATGGATAACGTGATAAACCTCTGGCCGCTTCTGGGCATTGCGGCAATCGTCGTCGGCTTTTTGCTGCGCTTCAACCCGGTGCTGGTGGTGATTGTCGCCGGCTTCGTCACCGGCTTTGCCGCGCTGATGCCGCTGGGCGATATTCTGGAAAAACTGGGCGCGGGCTTTCTCAATACGCGCAACCTGCCGCTGATCCTGCTGCTGCCGCTGGCAGTTATCGGCCTGCTGGAGCGGCACGGCCTGAAAGAGCGTGCGCAGGCCTGGATCGCGCAGATCAAAACCGCCACCGCCGGACGCCTGCTGATCGTCTATCTCTTCGTGCGTGAGGTGACGGCGGCGCTCGGCCTGACCAGCCTCGGCGGTCATCCGCAGATGGTGCGTCCGCTGCTGGCCCCGATGGCGGAAGGCGCGACCGAAAACCGCTATGGCGAGGTGTCGCCGGAGGTGCGGCATCGACTGCGTGCCATGTCGGCGGCGACGGATAACGTCGGGCTCTTCTTCGGCGAAGATATTTTTGTCGCCTTCGGCGCCATTATCTTTATGCACAACTTTATGCTGGAGTCGGCCAATATTCAGACCGAGCCGCTGCATATCGCCGTCTGGGGCATCCCCACCGCCGTGGCGGCCTTTCTTATCCACTCGGCGCGCCTGGTGCGGCTCGATCGTCGGCTGGCGCGCGAGCTGCAGGCGCTGAACGGCGATGCGTTGAAAGCGAAAGGAGGCCGCTAATGTTTCAGCAACAGTATCTGATGTGGCTGGCCGGCCTGATTCTGCTGGTCGTCGCCGTGCTCTCCTGGCGCGACAGCCATAACCCGCGCCGCTTCACCACCGGCCTGTTCTGGGCGCTCTACGGCCTGATTTTTCTGGTCGGCGACTGGACCACGCAGCTGATGAGCGCGCTATTCGGCACCACGGAGCTGGGCACGCGCTATCTGCACATCGGCGTCGGCGTGCTGGTGGTGGCGATGGCGCTGATCGCCGGGTGTGGCGGCGTGCGCCTCGGACGCTACCATCAGCGCAGCGACGAGGAGAAGCAGGTCAGCGCTCGCCGCCTCGGCAACCGGCTTTTCCTGCCCGCGCTGGCGATTCCGGTGGTGACGGTCATTGGCGTGCTCGCCTTTAACCATATTCCCGGCCTGCAGGAAGCGGTATTCGGCGCGGGCAACCACGCGACGCTGGTGACGCTCTTCTCCATGATGATCGGCTGTCTGCTTGGCTGGCTGATTGCGCTGAAAATGACGCACGAGAAGCCAGTGCAGTCGATGCAGGAGACGCGTCGACTGCTGGATGCCATCGGCTGGGCCTTTATCCTGCCGCAAATTCTCGCTACCCTGGGCCTGCTGTTCACCAGCGGCGGCGTTGGCAGCGCCATTTCCCATCTCACTGAGAACTATCTGGCGGTCGATAACCGCTTTGTCGCCGTCACGGTCTACGCCGTCGGCATGGCGCTGCTGACCATGGTGATGGGCAACGCCTTCGCCGCGTTCCCGATTATTACCGCTGGCGTCGGCATTCCGATTCTGGTGCTGCAGCATCATGGCGATCCCGCCGTGATGGCGGCGATCGGCATGTTCTCAGGCTACTGCGGCACGCTGATGACGCCGATGGCGGCCAACTTCAATATCGTGCCCGCCGCGCTGCTGGAGCTGCCGGATCGCAACGCGGTGATCAAGGCTCAGGTGCCGACCGGTGTGCTACTGTTAATCGTTAACGTGTTTCTGCTCTATTTCCTGATGTTCCGGTGAGGTCAGTATGAAAACGGTATTAGTAACGGCGTTCGAGCCTTTTGGCGGTGAAACGATCAACCCCTCATGGGAGGCGGTGCGCGCGCTCGAAGGCAAGACAATCGGCGGCGCGCGCATCGTGGCGCGTCAGCTGCCGGTGGTCTTTAGCGACGTGCTTGGCGTGCTCTATGCCGCCATGGATGAAGTCGAGCCTGATTTGATTCTCTCGGTCGGCCAGGCGGGCGGGCGCAGCGATATCACCATTGAGCGCATCGGCATTAACGTCGACGACGCGCGTATTGCCGATAACGCGGGGCAGCAGCCAGTGGACGAGCCGATTGTGGCGGACGGTCCGGCGGGCTATTTCTCCACGCTGCCGATTAAGGCGATTGTCGCCGCGGTGCGCGCGGCCGGGATCCCCGCGTCGGTATCGCAAACCGCTGGCACCTTTACCTGCAATCGCGTGATGTACGGTCTGCTGCACCGGCTCCATAGCCAGGGCAACCGCGTGCGCGGCGGCTTTGTGCATATTCCCTATCTGCCGGAGCAGGCGGCACAGCACCCTGGCGCGCCGAGCATGGCGCGCGATCACGTGATGCAGGCGCTGGAAATCGCCGTTCGCGTTTCGCTGGAGACGGAAACGGACCTGAAAGTCGGCGGCGGCGCCACGCACTAAGAGGACGATTATGCCAGAAGGACCGGAGATCCGCCGCGTGGCGGATCAGCTTGAAGAAGCGATAGTCGGCAAGCCGTTGACGGACGTCTGGTTTGCCTTTCCCGAGCTTAAAACCTGCGAGCCCGCGCTGCTGGGCGAGCAGGTCAACGCCATCGAGACGCGCGGCAAAGCGCTGCTGACGCACTTCTCCAACGGCCTGACGCTCTACAGCCATAATCAGCTGTACGGCGTCTGGCGCGTCGTGGAGAGCGGCACGGTGCCGGAAACCAAACGTCAGCTGCGCGTGCGGCTGGCGGTCGCCGATCGCGCCATTTTGCTTTACAGCGCTTCCGATATCGAACTGCTGAACGCCGACTCGCTGGCGGCGCATCCGTTTTTAAATCGCGTGGGTCCCGACGTGCTCGACGCGCAGCTTGACGTGGCGACGGTGCGCGAGCGGCTGCTGTCGCCGCGTTTTCGCCGTCGTCAGTTCAGCGGGCTGCTGCTCAATCAGGCGTTTCTGGCCGGGCTGGGCAACTATCTGCGCGTGGAGATCCTCTGGCAGGCGGGCCTGCTGGCGCAGCATCGCGCGCAGGATTTAACGGATGAGCAGCTTGACCTGCTCAGCGAGGCGCTGCTGGCGATACCGCGTCACTCCTACCGGATGCGCGGCACGATGAAGAAGTACCATCACGGCGCGGCGTTTCGCTTTGAGGTGTTTCATCGGCAGGGCAAGAAGTGCCGCCGCTGCGGCGAGATTATTCAGAAGGGGACGCTGTCGTCGCGGCCGTTTTACTGGTGTCCGGGCTGCCAGCACTAAAAGGGCACGGTCTATTGCTACCCGCGACCGGCATCTGTCTTTCAGACGATGGGTTTCAGCATCTAAAAAAGCGGAGATTTCTCTCCGCTCATAGTCTGATATATCGAGCCGACGCGGGTAACATAGCCCGATCGCAAAGTCGCTTTACGCATCCCTGCTCGCTCGGCGCGCGCCATCCCTGGCGCGCGACGCTTTGCTCTTCGGGCCATGTTACCCGCTCTTCAGGCTTCTGTGCGGCCTGAAACCGGCGCTGTAGGCTAACGTGCGGTCTGAAGCAGAGTCCGCTGCGGTTATTTTTTCAGCGCAGAGGTAAACTCACGCTCGGTATAGCCGGTATAGAGCTGACGCGGACGCGCAATTTTCATGCCTTCGTCATGCATCTCTTTCCAGTGGGCGATCCAGCCGACGGTACGCGCCATGGCGAAGATTACGGTAAACATCGAAGACGGAATACCCATCGCTTTCAGAATAATGCCGGAGTAGAAATCGACGTTCGGGTAGAGTTTACGCTCGATAAAGTAGGGGTCGTTCAGCGCAATATGCTCCAGCTCCATCGCCACTTCCAGCAGGTCATCCTTCATGCCCAGCTCGTTCAGCACTTCGTGACAGGTCTCGCGCATCACGGTGGCGCGCGGGTCGTAGTTTTTGTACACGCGGTGACCAAAGCCCATCAGGCGGAAAGAGTCATTTTTATCTTTCGCGCGGCGCACAAATTCAGGAATATGCTCAACGGTGCTGATCTCTTCCAGCATACGCAGAGTGGCTTCGTTTGCGCCACCGTGCGCCGGTCCCCACAGCGAGGCGATGCCCGCAGCGATACAGGCGAAGGGGTTAGCGCCGGACGAGCCTGCGGTGCGCACGGTAGAGGTAGAGGCGTTCTGCTCATGGTCGGCGTGCAGGATCAGAATACGGTCCATCGCGCGTTCCAGCACCGGGTTCACCTTGTACTCTTCGCAAGGGGTGGCGAACATCATGTGCAGGAAGTTGCCAGCGTAGGAGAGATCGTTGCGCGGATAAACAAAAGGCTGACCAATAGAATATTTGTAACACATCGCCGCCATGGTCGGCATCTTCGACAGCAGACGGAACGCGGCGATTTCACGGTGACGCTCGTTATTCACATCCAGCGAATCGTGGTAGAAAGCGGCCAGCGCGCCGGTCACGCCGCACATCACCGCCATGGGGTGGGAGTCGCGACGGAAGCCGTGGAACAGACGGGTAATCTGCTCATGGATCATGGTATGACGGGTCACGGTCTCGCGGAACGCTTCAAACTGCTTCTGCGTGGGCGCTTCGCCGTACAGCAGGATATAGCACACTTCCAGATAGTTAGAGTGGGTCGCCAACTGATCGATAGGGAAGCCGCGATGCAGCAGAATGCCTTCATCGCCGTCGATAAAGGTGATTTTGGATTCGCAGGACGCTGTAGAGGTGAAACCCGGGTCAAAGGTGAACAGGCCGCTGGAGCCCAGGGCGCGGACATCAACCACATCCTGCCCAAGTGTGCCTTGCAGCACGTCCAGCTCAAGAGCCGTGTCATCTTGTAGGGTTAGCGTCACTTTTTTATCTGTCATTTTCGTCTCCATAGCGCCTTATGTAAGTATGGATCTTAGACACCTGAAAAGCGGTCATGTTGCGGTCGCCATTAACTTCACAATAACACTCTGCGGTAACAACGCGGGTGCAGGGTACAGAGTGAGAGGCGTTTCCCGGCAGGGAACGTGGCAGTCATGAAATTCTGCATATCGCGGTTGTTAAAGATCCGGTCTGGGCATAACTTTCTGGTAATCAACAACCTGTTGTTTTAGGGTGCTCATAACCAGAATGTTACATAACTTGTGCTTAGGGGAAAGTGTATCCCCATAACTTTTGTGCATCACTGGGGTTTGATGCCCTAGTTTGTAACTGAATTGTTGAACTTTTGTCAAATCAGATAATTAAATTTGTATTAAATGTGAAATTCGTGAGTCGGATCACTGTTTCACGCAAATGTACCCAAAGAGATTGTAGGGTAATTGTAATAAGAATGTGATCGTCCTATACTGCCGCCAGGTCTCCGGAACCCCCCTGACACCAGGAGCCACCCAGCGTTTCTACCGCGTCAATTAACACTGGATGTTGCTGATTTGGTGACGGTTAAAGTCTGAACACACCTGTGATTCGACTCCGCCTCAGGGACCGGAGGAAGCAAAATAAAAAAGAGCTGTGTGGGCAAAACCGTGAAAAAACAAAGACCTGTCAACTTGGATCTCTCGACGATCCGGTTTCCCGTTACTGCAATATCGTCCATTCTCCACCGCGTTTCCGGCGTCATCACCTTTGTGGCTCTCGGTATCCTGCTCTGGTTGCTGGGCACTTCTCTCTCTTCCCCGGAAGGTTTCCAGCACGCTGCCGCCATTATGGATAGCTTCTTCGTGAAGTTTATTCTCTGGGGCATCCTGACCGCGCTGGCATTCCACACGGTGGGCGGGATTCGTCATATGTTGATGGACTTTGGTTACCTCGCTGAGACGCTGGCTATCGGCCGCCAATCCGCCTGGGTCACCTTCGGCATTACTGTCGTGCTTTCAATCCTGGCAGGAGTTCTCGTATGGTAAACAATGCATCCGCGTTGGGCCGTAGCGGCATTCAGGACTGGCTGCTGCTGCGCGCTTCGGCAATCCTCATTACGCTCTATATCCTCTACATCGTGGGCTTTATCGCCCTGACCGACACGCTGACCTATGATGTCTGGCGCGGCTTCTTCGCCTCGTCGTTCACCAAAGTGTTCACCCTGCTGACGCTGTTCTCCATTCTAATTCACGGCTGGATTGGCATGTGGCAGGTGCTGACCGACTACATAAAAGGTCTGGCGCTTCGTCTGATCCTGCAGCTGGTGATTGTGGTCGCGCTGTTGTCGTATGCAATTTATGGAACTGTTGTGGTGTGGGGTGTGTAAATGAATTTGCCAGTCAGAGAATTTGATGCCGTGGTGATCGGCGCAGGCGGCGCAGGAATGCGCGCCGCACTGCAAATCTCCCAGTCGGGCCAGAGCTGCGCCTTGCTATCGAAAGTCTTCCCGACCCGTTCCCACACTGTGTCTGCGCAGGGCGGCATTACCGTCGCGCTCGGCAACACCCACGAAGATAACTGGGAATGGCATATGTACGACACCGTCAAAGGTTCCGACTACATCGGCGACCAGGACGCGATCGAATATATGTGTAAAACCGGCCCGGAAGCGATTCTGGAGCTGGAACATATGGGTCTGCCGTTCTCCCGTCTGGAGGATGGCCGCGTATATCAGCGTCCGTTCGGCGGCCAGTCGAAAAATTTCGGCGGCGAGCAGGCGGCACGCACCGCGGCGGCGGCGGACCGTACCGGTCACGCGCTGCTGCATACGCTCTATCAGCAGAACCTGAAAAATAAAACCACCATCTTCTCCGAATGGTACGCGCTCGACCTGGTGAAAAATCAGGACGGCGCCATCGTCGGCTGTACGGCGATCTGCATCGAAACCGGCGAAACCGTCTACTTCAAGGCCAAAGCGACCATTCTGGCGACCGGCGGTGCTGGCCGTATCTATCAGTCGACCACCAACGCCCACATCAATACCGGCGACGGCGTCGGCATGGCGCTGCGCGCAGGCGTGCCGGTGCAGGATATGGAAATGTGGCAGTTCCACCCAACCGGCATTGCCGGCGCAGGCGTGCTGGTGACCGAAGGCTGCCGCGGTGAAGGCGGCTATCTGCTGAACAAACACGGCGAGCGCTTCATGGAGCGCTACGCGCCAAACGCGAAAGATCTGGCGGGCCGCGACGTGGTGGCGCGCTCCATGATGATCGAAATCCGCGAAGGCCGCGGCTGCGACGGCCCGTGGGGCCCGCACATCAAGCTGAAGCTCGATCACCTGGGCGCCGAGGTGCTGGAGTCGCGTCTGCCGGGCATTCTCGAGCTGTCGCGCACCTTCGCGCACGCCGATCCGATCAAAGAGCCGATCCCAGTGATCCCGACCTGCCACTATATGATGGGCGGCATTCCGACCAAAGTGACCGGTCAGGCGCTGCGCGTCAACGCGCAGGGCGAAGATGAAGTGATTCCCGGCCTGTTCGCCGTCGGCGAAATCGCCTGCGTTTCGGTGCACGGCGCCAACCGTCTCGGCGGCAACTCGCTGCTGGACCTGGTGGTATTCGGCCGCGCGGCCGGCGTGCATCTGATGGAGTGCATCGAACAGCAGGGCCCGCTGCGCGACGCCACGCTGGATGAAATCGACGCCGCCATGGCGCGCTTCAACCGCTGGGAAAACAACACGACCGGCGAAGATCCGGTAGAAATCCGCAAAGCGCTGCAGCGCTGCATGCAGAACAACTTCTCAGTATTCCGCGAAGGCGATGCGATGAAGCAGGGCCTGGAAGAGCTGAAGCAGATTCGCGAGCGTCTGAAATCAGCCCGTCTGGATGACCGTTCACCGGACTTCAATACCCAGCGTATTGAGTGCCTGGAGCTGGATAACCTGATGGAAACGGCTTACGCCACGGCGGTTGCGGCGAACTTCCGCACCGAAAGCCGCGGCGCGCACAGTCGATTCGACTTCCCGGATCGCGATGATGAAAACTGGTTGTGCCACAGTCTCTACGTCCCCGAAACCGAGAGCATGACGCGCCGCGAGGTGAACATGCAGCCGAAACTGCGCGCGGCCTTCCCGCCGAAAGTGCGTACCTACTAATAGCGGAGACGATCATGAAACTTGAGTTTTCAATTTATCGCTACAATCCTGAAGTCGACGCCGCGCCGCGCATGCAGGATTACACGCTGGAATCGGAAGATGGCCGCGACATGATGCTGCTGGACGCGCTCATCCGGCTGAAAGAGAAAGATCCGACGCTGGCGTTTCGTCGCTCCTGCCGTGAAGGCGTGTGCGGCTCCGACGGCCTCAATATGAACGGCAAAAACGGCCTGGCGTGCATCACGCCGGTGTCGGCGCTGGGCAACGGCACGAAGAAGATCGTTATTCGTCCGCTGCCGGGCCTGCCGGTGGTTCGCGACCTGGTCGTGGATATGGGGCAATTCTACGCGCAGTATGAGAAGATTAAGCCTTACCTGTTGAATAACGGGGAGAATCCGCCAGCACGTGAACATCTGCAGTCGCCTGCCGAGCGTGAGCATCTGGATGGGTTGTATGAGTGCATTCTCTGCGCCTGCTGCTCAACCTCCTGTCCGTCGTTCTGGTGGAATCCCGACAAATTTGTCGGTCCTGCGGGCCTGCTGGCCGCGTATCGCTTCCTGATCGACAGCCGCGACACCGAAACGGAAGCGCGTCTGGACAATCTGAACGACGCTTTCAGCGTTTTCCGCTGTCACAGCATCATGAACTGTGTGAGCGTCTGTCCGAAAGGACTGAACCCGACGCGCGCCATCGGCCATATCAAGTCGATGCTGCTGCAGCGGGGCGCATAAAACAGTATCCGTCCGGGAACCTCAGGTTCCCGGCGTTTTACGGAAGCCTTGCTAAGCGCGGCGACGCCACGCTTAGCAAGGTTCCCTTACGGGCAGGGCGCGTGTGAGCGCACAGGCTCGTATCGCTGAACTCACTACGGCAAACCGCGAAAGCGGCAACAAATGAAACCTCAAAAAAGCATAGTAATGCTTAAGGGATCACAATGCAGAACAGCGCGATGAAGCCCTGGCTGGACTCCTCCTGGCTGGCCGGCGCGAACCAGTCTTACATAGAGCAACTCTATGAGGATTTCCTGACCGATCCGGACTCTGTCGATGCAGTGTGGCGCACGATGTTCCAACAGCTGCCGGGCACCGGCGTGAAGCCTGAACAGTTTCACTCCACCACGCGCGAATACTTTCGTCGCCTGGCGAAAGATGCATCTCGTTACACCTCCACCGTCTCCGACCCGGCCGCTAACTCAAAACAGGTTAAAGTCCTGCAGCTGATTAACGCCTTCCGTTTTCGCGGCCATCAGCATGCAAATCTCGACCCGCTTGGCCTGTGGAAGCAGGATCGCGTCGCGGACCTCGATCCCGCCTTTCACGATCTGACCGACGCCGATTTTCAGGAAAGCTTTAACGTCGGCTCTTTCGCCATCGGCAAAGAGACCATGAAGCTGGCCGACCTCTTCGATGCGCTGCAGCAGACCTATTGCGGCTCTATCGGCGCAGAGTACATGCACATCAACAACACCGAAGAGAAGCGCTGGATCCAGCAGCGTCTGGAATCGGCGGCGGGTCGTGCAGCCTTCACCAGCGAAGAGAAAAAAGGTTTCCTGAAAGAGCTGACTGCGGCAGAAGGGCTGGAAAAATACCTGGGCGCGAAATTCCCGGGCGCGAAACGCTTCTCGCTGGAGGGCGGCGACGCGCTGATCCCGATGCTGCGCGAAATGATCCGTCACGCGGGCAAGAGCGGCACGCGCGAAGTGGTGCTGGGTATGGCGCACCGCGGTCGCCTTAACGTGCTGATCAACGTGCTGGGCAAAAAGCCGCAGGATCTCTTCGACGAATTCTCCGGCAAGCATAAAGATCACCTCGGCACTGGCGACGTGAAATACCATATGGGCTTCTCGTCTGACATCGAGACTGAAGGCGGCCTGGTGCACCTGGCGCTGGCGTTCAACCCGTCCCATCTGGAAATCGTCAGCCCGGTCGTCATGGGCTCGGTGCGCGCGCGTCTCGATCGTCTCGATTCGCCGGGCAGCAACCAGGTGCTGCCGATCACTATTCACGGCGACGCTGCGGTGATTGGCCAGGGCGTGGTGCAGGAAACCCTGAACATGTCTCAGGCGCGCGGCTACGAAGTCGGCGGCACCGTCCGTATCGTGATCAACAACCAGGTAGGCTTTACCACCTCTAACCCGCGCGACGCCCGTTCAACGCCGTACTGTACCGATATCGGTAAAATGGTGCTGGCGCCAATCTTCCACGTCAACGCGGACGACCCGGAAGCGGTGGCCTTTGTCACGCGTCTGGCGCTCGACTATCGCAACACCTTCAAGCGCGACGTCTTTATCGACCTGGTTTGCTACCGTCGTCACGGCCATAACGAAGCCGACGAGCCGAGCGCGACCCAGCCGCTGATGTATCAAAAGATCAAAAAGCACCCGACGCCGCGTAAGCTCTATGCCGATCGCCTGGCAGCGGAAGGCTCTGCCAGCACGGAAGATGCGACCGAGATGGTCAATCTCTATCGCGACGCGCTGGACGCGGGCGAATGCGTGGTCGCCGAATGGCGCCCGATGAGCCTGCACTCCTTTACCTGGTCGCCTTACCTCAACCATGAGTGGGATGAGAGCTACCCGGCCACCGTCGAACCGAAACGTCTGCAGGAGCTGGCGCGCCGCATCAGCCAAATCCCTGACGCCGTTGAGGTGCAGGCGCGCGTGGCGAAAATCTACAACGACCGTAAAGAGATGGCCGAAGGCAACAAGCCCTTCGACTGGGGCGGCGCCGAGAATCTGGCCTACGCCACGCTGGTGGATGAGGGTATTCCGGTGCGTCTCTCCGGTGAAGACTCCGGCCGCGGCACCTTCTTCCACCGCCATGCGGTGATCCACAACCAGGCTAACGGCTCGACCTACACGCCGCTGCACCATATCCATAATGGACAGGGTCAGTTTAAGGTGTGGGACTCCGTGCTGTCGGAAGAGGCGGTGCTGGCATTCGAATATGGCTACGCCACTGCAGAGCCGCGTACCCTGACCATCTGGGAAGCGCAGTTTGGCGACTTCGCCAACGGCGCACAGGTGGTGATCGACCAGTTCATCAGCTCCGGTGAGCAGAAGTGGGGACGCATGTGCGGCCTGGTGATGCTGCTGCCGCACGGCTATGAAGGCCAGGGCCCGGAACACTCCTCCGCGCGTCTGGAGCGTTATCTGCAGCTCTGCGCTGAGCAGAACATGCAGGTGTGCGTGCCCTCCACGCCGGCGCAGGTTTACCACATGCTGCGTCGTCAGGCGCTGCGCGGTATGCGCCGTCCGCTGGTGGTTATGTCGCCGAAGTCGCTGCTGCGTCATCCGCTGGCGATCTCGTCGCTGGACGAGCTGGCCAACGGCAGCTTTCAGCCCGCTATCGGTGAAATCGACGCGCTCGATCCGCAGCAGGTGAAACGCGTGGTGCTCTGCTCCGGCAAGGTCTACTACGATCTGCTTGAGCAGCGCCGCAAAAACGAGCAGACCGATGTCGCCATCGTGCGCATTGAGCAGCTCTATCCGTTCCCGCATAAAGCGGTGCAGGAAGCGTTGAAAGATTATGCCCATGTGCAGGATTTTGTCTGGTGTCAGGAAGAGCCGCTGAATCAGGGCGCATGGTATTGTAGCCAGCATCACTTCCGCGAAGTGGTTCCGTTTGGCGCGTCGCTGCGCTATGCGGGCCGTCCGGCCTCCGCTTCGCCGGCCGTGGGCTATATGTCCGTACATCAACAACAGCAGCAAGACCTGGTTAATGACGCGCTGAACCTTGGTTAATTTAAAAGGAAAGATAATGAGTAGCGTAGATATTCTCGTTCCCGACCTGCCTGAATCCGTTGCCGATGCCACCGTGGCAACCTGGCACAAAAAACCAGGCGATGCGGTAAGCCGCGACGAAGTGCTGGTAGAGATCGAAACAGACAAAGTGGTACTGGAAGTGCCGGCCCAGGCTGACGGCGTGCTGGAAGCCGTGCTGGAAGAGGAGGGCGCGACCGTCACGTCGCGTCAGATTCTGGGGCGCCTGAAAGAGGGCAACAGCGCTGGCAAAGAGACCAGCGCCAAAGCCGAAGCCAACGAGTCCACGCCAGCGCAGCGCCAGACCGCGTCGCTGGAAGAAGAGAGCAACGATACGCTGAGCCCGGCCATCCGTCGCCTGATCGCCGAACACGATCTCGACGCGACGCAGATTAAAGGCAGCGGCGTCGGCGGTCGTATTACGCGTGAAGATGTGGAAAAGCATCTGGCGAACAAACCTGCCGCGGCGAAAGCTGCGCCAGCCGCCGCTGAAGCTGCGCCGCAGCCAGCCGTCGCCAACCGCAGCGAAAAACGCGTGCCGATGACCCGTCTGCGCAAGCGCGTGGCCGAGCGTCTGCTGGAGGCGAAGAACAGCACCGCCATGCTGACCACCTTCAACGAAGTGAACATGAAGCCGATCATGGATCTGCGTAAGCAGTACGGCGACGCCTTCGAGAAGCGTCACGGCGTGCGTCTGGGCTTTATGTCCTTCTACCTCAAGGCTGTGGTGGAAGCGCTGAAGCGTTTCCCGGAAGTGAACGCCTCAATCGACGGCGAAGATGTGGTGTATCACAACTACTTCGACGTCAGCATCGCCGTCTCCACGCCGCGCGGCCTGGTGACCCCGGTGCTGAAAGACGTCGACGCGCTGAGCATGGCGGACATCGAGAAGAAAATCAAAGAGCTGGCGGTGAAAGGCCGTGACGGCAAGCTGACGGTCGACGAGCTGACCGGCGGTAACTTCACCATCACTAACGGCGGCGTTTTTGGCTCGCTGATGTCGACGCCGATCATCAACCCGCCCCAGAGTGCCATCCTGGGCATGCACGCCATCAAAGATCGTCCAATGGCGGTCAATGGTCAGGTCGTGGTGCTGCCGATGATGTACCTGGCGCTCTCCTACGATCACCGCTTGATCGATGGCCGTGAATCGGTCAGCTATCTGGTGGCGATAAAAGAGCTGCTGGAAGATCCGGCACGTCTGCTGCTGGACGTCTGATTTTTGCCGGGCGCGCCGACCAAACGCGCGCCCAACCTTATTACTCTTTTCAGACCTGAATGGATAGAACATCATGAACTTACACGAATACCAGGCGAAACAGCTGTTTGCACGGTATGGTATGCCGGCACCCACCGGCTACGCCTGCACTACGCCACGTGAAGCGGAAGAAGCGGCCTCTAAAATTGGTTCTGGCCCGTGGGTAGTGAAATGTCAGGTTCATGCCGGCGGACGCGGTAAAGCTGGCGGCGTGAAAGTGGTTAACAGCAAAGAAGAGATTCGCGCTTTCGCTGAGCACTGGCTGGGCAAACGCCTGGTGACTTATCAAACTGACGCCGACGGCCAGCCGGTTAACCAGATCCTGGTTGAAGCGGCGACCGATATCGATCAGGAGCTCTATCTGGGCGCGGTAGTTGACCGTGCGACCCGTCGCGTGGTCTTTATGGCCTCGACAGAAGGCGGCGTGGAGATTGAGAAAGTGGCGGAAGAGACCCCGCACCTGATCCACAAAATGGCGCTCGATCCGCTGACGGGTCCGCAGCCTTATCAGGGCCGCGAGCTGGCGTTTAAACTCGGCCTGACCGGCAAGCAGGTCAGCCAGTTCACAAAAATCTTTATGGGCCTGGCGACGCTGTTCCTCGAGCGCGACCTGGCGCTGGTTGAGATCAACCCGCTGGTGATCACTAAGCAGGGCGATCTGGTCTGCCTCGACGGCAAGCTGGGCGTGGACGGCAACGCGCTGTTCCGCCAGCCGGAGCTGCGCGAAATGCGCGATCCGAGCCAGGAAGATCCGCGCGAAGCGCACGCCACGCAGTGGGAACTGAACTACGTGGCGCTGGAAGGCAATATCGGCTGTATGGTCAACGGCGCAGGTCTGGCGATGGGCACCATGGACATCGTTAAGCACCACGGCGGCCAGCCGGCTAACTTCCTGGACGTGGGCGGCGGCGCGACCAAAGAGCGCGTGACCGAAGCCTTTAAAATCATCCTTTCCGACGACGCGGTCAAAGCGGTATTCGTTAACATCTTCGGCGGCATCGTGCGCTGCGACCTGATTGCCGACGGCATCATCGGCGCGGTGGCGGAAGTCGGCGTCAACGTGCCGGTTGTGGTGCGTCTGGAAGGAAACAACGCTGAGCTGGGCGCACAGAAACTGGCGGACAGCGGACTGAATATCATTGCAGCAACCAGCCTGACAGACGCGGCACAGCGCGTTGTTGCGGCTGCGGAGGGGAAATAATGTCTATTCTGATCGACAAAAACACTAAAGTGATTTGCCAGGGTTTTACTGGCGGTCAGGGTACGTTCCACTCTGAGCAGGCGCTGGCTTACGGCACGCAGCTGGTTGGCGGCGTGACGCCGGGCAAAGGCGGCACCACCCATCTCGGTCTGCCGGTGTTCAACACCGTGCGCGAAGCGGTAGAAGCCACCGGCGCGACGGCGACCGTGATTTACGTTCCGGCACCGTTCTGTAAAGACGGTATCCTGGAAGCGATCGAAGCGGGCATCAAGCTGATCATCACCATCACCGAAGGCATCCCGACGCTGGATATGCTGACGATTAAGGTGAAGCTGGACGAAGCGGGCGTGCGCATGATCGGGCCAAATTGCCCGGGCGTTATCACCCCAGGCGAATGCAAAATCGGCATCATGCCGGGCCACATTCACCAGCCGGGCCGCGTCGGCATCGTATCGCGCTCTGGTACCCTGACCTATGAAGCGGTGAAGCAGACCACGGACATCGGCTACGGCCAGTCGACCTGCGTCGGCATCGGCGGCGACCCGATCCCGGGCTCTAACTTCATCGACATCCTGAAAATGTTCCAGGATGACCCGCAGACAGAAGCGATCGTCATGATCGGTGAGATCGGCGGCAGCGCGGAAGAAGAGGCGGCGGCGTTCATTAAAGAGCACGTCACCAAACCGGTTGTTGGCTATATCGCGGGCGTGACCGCGCCGAAAGGCAAGCGTATGGGCCATGCGGGCGCCATCATCGCTGGCGGCAAAGGCACGGCGGACGAGAAGTTCGCGGCGCTGGAAGCGGCCAGTGTGAAAACCGTGCGCAGCCTTGCGGACATCGGCGACGCGGTAAAAGCGGTGCTGCCGGCTAACTAAGCGCGCACGCATCAGCTATCAGGCCACCCTTCGGGGTGGCTTTTTTTTGCCTGTAGGAGAGAGTAGGGCGCTGAAAAGGCGAAATCAGGCACCGGCAGCGAGACGCGTAACGGGCGAGAAGCAGTAGATGCTTTTTACGACGGAAAGTTAAAAATTAAAATCAAAGGTAATGCTTTTCTAAATTACGCTATTTCTCAGTGACAACTAATTAACAATCTTCCCAAGGCTACATATCTGGAAATTAAAAGCGTTAATCCAGATCAATAATCCTCGATATTTAACAAACTTTACCGCTGTCAAAGCGTAAGCCAACCGGTTTTAATTGCGCTGCATCAATTCAGTCGTTTCCAATAACATCCAGGAGATTGCGCCAGGCCGCGCTATATCAACGCCGACGGTTTTTCTCTCTCGCCTGCCTGAAATCAACTGAATGGTGCTTTTCGGGGAAGTTTCACCACTGTTACTCGCTCACGTCGGGCCGCGGAGGCATCTGATCCGTCGGTAACAAAAAGCTGGAATTAATAATCGGTCGTTCCTGAATCTTATTCTCTGCGTTAATACCCGTTGTTCGCCGTTGTTATTCGCAGAGTAAGGTCATGCGAGGAGCAAGGAGTCATTATGCTAGATATCGTCGAGCTGTCGCGTTTACAGTTTGCCTTAACGGCGATGTACCATTTCCTGTTCGTCCCGCTTACGCTCGGTATGGCGTTTTTGCTGGCGATCATGGAAACGGTTTACGTCCTGAGCGGTAAACAGATCTATAAAGATATGACCAAATTCTGGGGCAAGTTATTCGGCATTAACTTTGCGCTGGGCGTGGCCACCGGTCTGACCATGGAGTTTCAGTTCGGCACCAACTGGTCTTATTACTCTCACTACGTCGGCGACATCTTCGGTGCGCCGCTCGCCATCGAAGGGCTGATGGCGTTCTTCCTGGAATCCACCTTCGTCGGGCTCTTTTTCTTCGGGTGGGATCGCCTGAGCAAAACGCAGCATCTGGCGGTCACCTGGCTGGTGGCGCTGGGTTCTAACCTGTCGGCGCTCTGGATCCTGGTGGCGAACGGCTGGATGCAGAATCCTATCGCCTCCGCGTTCAACTACGAAACCATGCGAATGGAGATGCTGAGCTTCTCCGAACTGGTGCTCAATCCGGTGGCGCAGGTGAAATTCGTGCATACCGTCGCGGCGGGCTACACCACCGGCGCCATGTTTATTCTCGGCATCAGCGCCTGGTATCTGCTTAAGGGACGCGACGTCGCCTTTGCGAAACGTTCGTTCGCCATCGCCGCCAGCTTCGGCATGGCAGCGGTGCTGTCGGTTATCGTGCTGGGCGACGAATCGGGCTACGAAATGGGCGACGTGCAGAAAACCAAGCTCGCCGCTATTGAAGCCGAATGGGATACCCAGCCCGCGCCGGCGGCCTTCACGCTGTTCGGCCTGCCGGATCAGGAGAAGCAGGAAAACGCCGCGGCGGTGCAGATCCCTGGCCTGCTTGGCCTGATTGCCACGCGATCTGTCGATACGCCGGTCACCGGCCTTAAAGATCTGATGGCGCAGCACGAGGTGCGCATCCGCAACGGCATGAAAGCCTACGCGCTGCTGAATCAGCTACGCAGCGGCAGCGAAGATCCTGCGGTGCGCGAAGCCTTCGACCAGAGCAAACAGGATCTGGGCTACGGCCTGCTGCTGAAACGCTATACCCCGAACGTGGCGGATGCCACTGAGGCGCAAATCAGGCAGGCGGTGAAAGACTCTATTCCGCGCGTGGCGCCGCTCTATTTCGCCTTCCGCATTATGGTGCTGGCGGGCGTGCTGCTGCTGGGCATTATCACCTTCTCGTTCTGGAGCGTGATCCGCAACCGCGTCGGCAAGCATCGCTGGCTGCTGAAGGCGGCGCTCTACGGCATACCGCTGCCGTGGATTGCAGTCGAGGCGGGCTGGTTCGTCGCCGAATATGGCCGTCAGCCGTGGGCGATCGGCGAAGTGCTGCCGACCTCGGTGGCCAACTCGTCTCTTACCGTAGGCGATCTGCTCTTTTCCATGCTGCTGATCTGCGGTCTTTATACGCTGTTCCTCGTGGCGGAGATGTATCTGATGTTTAAATTCGCGCGCCTCGGGCCGAGCAGCCTGAAAACCGGACGCTATCACCATGAGCAGGTCGTAGCGGCGGCTGAGCCGGTACGCGGTTAAGGAGAGCAACCATGTTTGATTATGAAGTTTTGCGCTTTGTCTGGTGGCTGCTGATCGGCATTCTGCTGGTGGGCTTCGCCGTAGCGGACGGCTTTGATATGGGCGTCGGCATGCTGACGCGGCTGATGGGCCGCAACGACACCGAACGCCGCATTATGATCAACAGCATCGCGCCGCACTGGGACGGCAACCAGGTCTGGCTGATCACCGCGGGCGGGGCGCTGTTCGCCGCCTGGCCGATGGTGTATGCCGCCGCCTTCTCCGGCTTCTATGTGGCGATGATTCTGGTGCTGGCGTCGCTCTTTTTTCGTCCGGTGGGTTTCGATTATCGTTCTAAAATTGAAGATATGCGCTGGCGGGGCATGTGGGACTGGGGCGTCTTTATCGGCAGCTTCGTGCCGCCGCTGGTGATTGGCGTCGCGTTCGGCAATCTGCTGCAGGGCGTGCCGTTCCGCGCGGATGAATTTTTGCGCCTCGACTACACCGGTAACTTCTTCCAGCTGCTCAATCCGTTCGGGCTGCTGGCGGGCGTGATCAGCGTCGCGATGATCCTGACGCAGGGCGCGACCTATCTGCAGATGCGCACCGCAGGCGAGCTGCATCTGCGTTCGCGCGCGGTGGCGCAGGTGGCGGCGCTGGTGATGATGGTCTGCTTCGTACTGGCGGGCGTCTGGGTGAAATATGGCCTCGACGGCTACGTTATTACCAGCGCCATCGATCACCACGCCGCGTCGAACCCGCTGGGTAAAACCGTGGTGCGCGAGGCGGGCGCCTGGCTGGCGAACTTTAACCATATGCCGGCGCTGTGGCTCTTTCCGCTGCTCGGCGTGGTGCTGCCGCTGCTGACGGTGCTGTGCTCGCGCTGCGAGAAGGGCGGCTGGGCGTTCGTCAGCTCATCGCTGACGCTGGCGTGCGTCATTATGACCGCCGGTATCGCGCTGTTTCCCTTTATCATGCCGTCGAGCATCGAACCCGGCATGAGCCTGACGATGTGGGATGCCACCTCGAGCCAGCGCACGCTGACGGTGATGACCTTCGCCGCCATTATTTTCGTTCCGATTATCCTGCTCTACACCAGCTGGTGCTACTACAAGATGTTCGGGCGGATTACGAAAGAACATATTGAGCGCAATACGCACTCTCTCTACTGATTAAGGAGACGACGCATGTGGTATTTTGCCTGGATTCTCGGCACCCTGCTGGCCTGCGCTTTCGGCATCATCACCGCGCTGGCGCTTGAGCACGTTGAAGATAGCGCCGCAAACGACGAGCGCGCCTGATGCGCAAACTGATTCGGACGTCATACCGTCTGATGAACAAAGGGCCTTTACGGGCCCTTTCGCTCATCCTGGCGCTGGTTGTCGCGGGCTGTTTGTTCTGGGATCCCTCGCGCTACGCCGCGCACACCAGCACGCTCTCAGTCTGGCAGGGGATTCTGGTTATCTGGGCGGTCTGCGCTGGCGTTATCCATGGCGTAGGCTTTCATCCACGCCAGACGCGCTGGCAGGCGCTCTTCTCGCCGCTGCTGGCCCTGATCGTTCTGCTGTTCGCGCTCTACTGGTTCTGGCGCTGACGCGCTATGCCCGCCGCTGGTGGTGAGGTATTGTCAGCGGCAGGTCAAGAAATCTACTGAAAATCCTTCTGATTGTTACCTTCCGATAATTATTTTCTCCTGGCTCTGGCATCCCATTCCCAACCCCAAATCTCTTGCGTATAGTAGCAACGTTTAAAAACGAGACCGGGATGTAGAGTGAGTACAACGCTGTTTCGCTGGCCGGTTCGGGTCTATTACGAAGACACCGATGCTGGTGGCGTGGTTTACCATGCCAGCTATATCGCTTTTTATGAACGAGCACGTACCGAAATGCTGCGTCAGCGCCATTTCAATCAGCAAACGCTGCTGGAACAGCAGGTTTCTTTTGTGGTGCGGCGCATGACGGTGGAGTATGTTGCGGCGGCGCGTCTTGACGACCTTCTGGAGATCCAGAGCGAAGTCACCGCCATGACGCGAGCAACCATGACATTTTCCCAGCGTATCGTGAATGCAGAAGGCAGAGTCCTGAATGAAGCAGAAGTCCTGATTGCCTGCATTAACCCACATCTTATGAAGCCGATTGCGCTTCCCAAGTCTATTGTCGCGGAGTTCAAGCAGTGACTGACATGAACGTTCTTGATTTGTTCCTGAAGGCAAGCCTTCTGGTCAAACTTATCATGTTGATTTTGATCGGCTTTTCTATTGCCTCATGGGCCATCATTATTCAGCGCACCCGAATTTTGAACGCGGCGGGACGCGAGGCGGAAGCCTTTGAAGATAAATTCTGGTCCGGCATTGAGCTGTCGCGTCTCTATCAGGAGAGCCAGGGACGCCGTGAAGAGCTGAGCGGTTCAGAGCAGATCTTCTACGCGGGCTTCAAAGAGTTTGCCCGTCTGCACCGTGCCAACAGTCACGCGCCCGAAGCGGTAGTGGAAGGCGCCAGCCGCGCAATGCGTATCTCGATGAACCGCGAGCTGGAAACGCTGGAAAACCACATTCCTTTCCTCGGCACCGTCGGCTCAATCAGCCCCTACATCGGCCTGTTCGGCACCGTATGGGGCATTATGCACGCCTTTATCGCGCTGGGCGCGGTCAAGCAGGCGACGCTGCAGATGGTGGCGCCGGGTATCGCTGAAGCGCTGATCGCCACCGCGATCGGCCTGTTCGCCGCGATTCCGGCGGTCATGGCCTATAACCGACTGAACCAGCGCGTCAACAAGCTGGAGCAGGGCTACGACAACTTTATGGAAGAGTTCACGGCCATCCTGCACCGTCAGGCCTTCTCCAGCGACAGCGCGAAGTAAGCGGAGGTAATCCATGGCCAGAGTACGTGGTCGCGGCCGCCGCGACCTGAAATCGGAAATTAATATCGTTCCGCTGCTCGACGTCCTGCTGGTGCTGCTGCTGATCTTTATGGCGACAGCGCCGATTATTACCCAGAGCGTAGAAGTGGACCTGCCGGACGCCACCGATTCGAAAACGGTCTCCAGCGACGATAATCCGCCGGTGATCGTTGAGGTCTCAGGCGTGGGTCAGTACAGCCTGGTGGTGGATCACGATCGTATGGAGCAGCTGCCGCCGGAACAGGTGGTGAGCGAGGCGCAGCGTCGCATCGAGGCTAATCCGAAAACCGTCTTTTTGATTGGCGGCGCAAAGGATGTGCCCTATGACGAAATTATTAAAGCGCTCAACCTGCTGCATCAGGCAGGCGTTAAATCTGTCGGTTTGATGACGCAGCCGATTTAAAGTCGAACCGTTTTTTGGGAACCGAGTGTGTCGAAGGCAACCGAGCAAAACGAGAAGTTAAAGCGCGCGATAATTATATCGGTGGCTCTGCACGTGGTACTGATCGCTCTGCTGATCTGGAGCTCCTTCAACGAGAATATTGAGGCGAGCGGCGGCGGTGGCGGCAGCGATATCGACGCGGTGATGGTCGATCCTGGCGCCGTGGTCGAACAGTACAATCGTCAGCAGAACCAGAAAAGCGACAGCCAGCGCGCCGAGCAGCAGCGTGAGAAGCAGGCGCAGCAGCAGGCTGAAGAGCTGCAGCAGAAGCAGGCCGCGGAACAGCAGCGTCTGAAGGCGCTGGAAAAAGAGCGTCTGCACGCGCAGGAAGCGGCAAAAGCACAGGCTGAACAGCAGAAACAGGCGGAAGCGGCGGCTAAAGCGGCGCAGGAGCAGCAAAAAGCGGCCGAGGCGGCTGCGGCGCAGGCGAAAGCCGATGCGAAAGCGCAGGCGCAGGCTAAAGCGGCTGCCGAGGCGGCGCAGAAGGCGGAAGAACAGGCGAAACAGGCCGCTGCCGAGGCGAAGAAAAAAGCGGAAGAGCAGGCGAAAGCCGCCGCCGCGTCCGCCGCCAAAGAGAAAGCGGTAGCTGACGCGAAAGCGGCAGCCGATGCGAAGGCGAAAGCGGCAGCGGAGGCGAAAGCCAAAGCAGCGCAGGAGGCAAAAGCCAAAGCGGCCGAAGAAGCGAAAGAGAAAGCGGAAGCGGCTAAAGAGAAGGCGGCGCAGGAAGCGAAAGAGAAAGCCGAAGCGGCCAAAGAAAAAGCCGCTCAGGAAGCCAAAGAAAAAGCGGAAGCCGCGAAAGAGAAAGCGGCGGCCGAGGCGAAAGCGAAAGCCGATGCGGCCGCCAAAGCCAAAGCGGACGCCGCGGCGAAAGCCAAGGCCGCTGCCGACGCGAAGAAAAAAGCGGCGGCGGAAGCGGCGAAAAACAGCAGCGACGTCGACGATCTGCTTGGCGGCCTGACCTCTGGTAAGAATGCACCGAAAAGTGGCGCGGCCGGCGGCGGCGCGGCAGGGCAGGGCAACCAGAAAAAAGCGGGCGCATCGGGCGCAGAGATCAACTCTTATCTGGGGCAGGTTGTGGGCGCGATTCAGAGCCGCTTCTACGATGCTGATACTTATAAGGGGAAAGAGTGTAACCTGCGTATCAAGCTGGCGCCGGATGGTTTGCTGATTGACGTCAAATCTGAAGGCGGCGACCCGGCGTTATGCCAGGCGGCGATCGCTGCCGCGAAGCAGGCTCATATTCCTAAGCCGCCCTCGCAAGCAGTGTATGAAGTGTTTAAAAACGCGCCGATGCGTTTCAAACCGGAATAATGCAGTAACCCACGGCAGGTTGGACTAAGGTTAGCTTGCCGTATTAGATGAATACTCGTGTTTTTCAGGAACTGTGCGAATTATCGTGAACCCAGGTTCAGGTAAGGGAGAAAAGATGAAGCAGGCACTTCGTGTAACCTTAGGTTTTTTTGTTCTGCTGTGGGCGGCAATGCTCCACGCAGAAGTACGCATTGAAATTACGCAGGGCGTAAACACCGCGCGTCCAATCGGTGTGGTGCCCTTTAAATGGGCTGGCTCAGGCGCCGCGCCTGAAGATGTCGGCGGCATCGTCTCTGCTGACTTACGCAACAGCGGTAAATTCAATCCCATCGATCGTTCACGTCTGCCGCAGCAGCCGACCAGCGCGCAGGAAGTACAGCCTGCCGCCTGGAGCGCACTGGGTATCGATGCGGTAGTCGTCGGTCAGGTCACCTCTAATCCAGATGGCAGCTATCAGGTTGCATACCAGCTGGTGGACACCGGCGGTGCACCGGGCACCGTTCTGGCGCAGAACTCATACAAGGTCACTAAACAGTGGCTGCGCTATGCTGCGCACACCGCCAGTGACGAGGTGTTCGAGAAGCTGACGGGCGTTAAAGGCGCGTTCCGCACTCGTATCGCCTACGTGGTGCAGACTAACGGCGGCCAGTTCCCGTATGAACTGCGCGTGTCAGACTACGACGGCTTTAACCAGTTTGTCGTGCATCGCTCGCCGCAGCCGCTGATGTCTCCGGCCTGGTCGCCAGACGGCAGCAAAGTGGCCTATGTGACCTTTGAAAGCGGTAAATCGGCGCTGGTGGTACAGACGCTGTCAAACGGTGCGATTCGTCAGGTTGCCTCTTTCCCGCGCCACAACGGCGCGCCGGCCTTCTCGCCAGACGGGACGAAACTCGCTTTCGCCCTGTCTAAAACGGGCAGCCTGAACCTCTATGTGATGGATCTGGCTTCCGGCCAGACGCGTCAAATCACCGATGGTCGCTACAACAGCACTGAACCGAGCTGGTTCCCGGACAGCCAGACGCTGGCTTACACCTCGGATCAGGCTGGCGCGCCGCAGATTTATAAAATTGGTATCAACGGCGGTGCGCCTCAGCGCATTACCTGGGAAGGTTCACAAAACCAGGACGCGGACGTCTCTGCCGATGGTAAAACCATGGTGATGATTAGCAGCGCCGGTGGCGCCCAGCACGTCGCCAAACAGGATCTGGTAACGGGAGCCGTTCAAACGTTAACGAGCACGTTCCTGGATGAATCGCCAAGTCTGGCGCCAAACGGCACGATGGTAATCTATAGCTCTACTCAGGGGATGGGTTCCGTGTTGCAGTTGGTATCAACAGATGGGCGTTTCAAAGCGCGTCTTCCGGCAACCGATGGACAGGTCAAGTCACCTGCCTGGTCGCCGTATCTGTAATGCATCGGTCCCCTGCGCAGCAGGGGGTTAAATGTATGATAAACAATATAACAGGATAACAAAATGCAACTGAACAAAGTGCTGAAAGGGTTGATGCTGGCTCTGCCGGTTCTGGCTGTAGCCGCTTGTAGCTCACACAAAAACAACAACAACGACCAGACTGGCATGGGTGCTGACGGCGCTTACGGCAACGGTGCTGGCATGAACGGCAGCGGCAACATGTCTTCTGACGAGCAGGCGCGTCTGCAGATGCAGCAGCTGCAGCAGAACAACATCGTCTACTTCGGTCTGGACAAATATGACGTGCAGTCTGACTACGCTCAGATGCTGGACCAGCACGCAGCCTTCCTGCGCAGCAACCCGTCATACAAAGTGACCATCGAAGGTCACGCGGATGAGCGCGGCACGCCGGAATACAACATCGCACTGGGCGAGCGTCGTGCTAACGCCGTTAAGATGTACCTGCAGGGTAAAGGCGTGTCGGCTGACCAGATGTCTATCGTTTCTTACGGTAAAGAGAAACCGGCTGTTCTGGGTCATGACGAAGCGGCTTACTCTAAAAACCGTCGTGCCGTTCTGGTCTACTAAGAGAATCACATGATTAGTAACTTCAGACTTCACCTGTTGGGTCTGTCGTTACTGGTTGGCGTAGCGGCCCCCTGGGCCGCTAATGCCCAGGCATCAATCAGTAACGTCGGCTCTGGCTCGGTCGAAGACCGCGTCACCACTCTTGAACGCATTTCTAACGCCCAGGCTCAGCTTCTGCAGCAACTGCAGCAGCAGATGAGCGACAACCAAAGCGATATCGATTCGCTGCGCGGGCAAATCCAGCAAAACAGCTACCAGCTTAATCAGGTCATCGAGCGGCAGAAGCAGCTCTATCAGCAGATCGACAGCCTGAGCAGCAGCGGCGCGAACAGTGCGGCACAAAGCGGCGCTGATGCGCCGGCGGCGAACGCTGATACGGGCGCAGCGGCCAGCGCTGACGGCGCGGCGGCAGCCTCGTCAGGCGCGCCGGTGCAGAGCGGCGACGCCAACAGCGACTATAACGCCGCAGTGGCGCTGATTCTGGAAAAAAAACAGTACGATCAGGCGATCGCTGCGCTGCAGGCGTGGGTCAAGCGCTATCCTGACTCAACCTACCAGCCGAACGCCAATTACTGGCTGGGACAGTTGAATTACAACAAGGGTAAAAAAGATGACGCGGCGTACTACTACGCCACCGTGGTTAAAAATTACCCGAAGTCGCCAAAGGCTTCTGAAGCGTTGCTAAAGGTTGGCGTTATCATGCAGGAGAAAAAGGACACGGCGAAAGCCAAAGCCGTTTTCCAGCAGGTGATAAAACTTTACCCCAATACCGATTCGGCGAAGCAGGCGCAAAAACGTCTCGACGGGCTGTAATTTGTGCAGCCAGCACCGGATTTTGCCTGATTTCTGGTCTGGCAGCATGAAAGGTAAGCAGTTGACGCCGAGGGCGGAAAATAAGGGTTGCGCTACCTCGGTAAATCAGTAATATATGCCGCCGTTGCCGGGACAGATTGCAAATGTGTCTGGCAAGCCTGAAGATGGGTCGTTAGCTCAGTTGGTAGAGCAGTTGACTTTTAATCAATTGGTCGCAGGTTCGAATCCTGCACGACCCACCATCTTCTCAGCGAACAGGTTTTCTTCTCTGTTGCTGCGAAACTTCAGCATCGCTTCACAACCTAAAGATGGGTCGTTAGCTCAGTTGGTAGAGCAGTTGACTTTTAATCAATTGGTCGCAGGTTCGAATCCTGCACGACCCACCATCTTTAACGCAGGCTTCAGGTTTGCGGATTGTAAGCCCCGAGCGGGTCGTTAGCTCAGTTGGTAGAGCAGTTGACTTTTAATCAATTGGTCGCAGGTTCGAATCCTGCACGACCCACCAATTCAGAAAGAAGCGCCCAATGGGCGCTTTTTTCGTTTTTACGCTGTGTCGTTCTTAAAGCCATTCCTTAGTCATACTGGTACGGGGCTAACGGGTCTGAAGAGCAAAGCGTCCGAGCCAGGATGGCGAGGCCGACCTACAGGGATGTAGGTCTTCTTTGCGATCGGACCCGTTAGCCCTGCGCCACGCACGCTCTCTAAAGCAACTCCGCCAAAACCCTCAACCAAAACTTTAACGCGTTTCGCATCTATTTCACTTTCGCAGGCGCCAGATTCTCCCAGATATGCATCACCGCGTAGCTGCGCCACGGACGCCACTGCTGCGAACGCGCCTCCGCCTCGGCGGGCTTCAGGCCGCCCAGATTATTACGAATGGCGATATCTTCCTTGGGGAAGGCGTCCGGCCAGCGCAGGGCGCGCATCGCAATATAGTGTGCCGTCCAGGGGCCAATGCCCGGCAGCGCCACCAGCTGCTTCATCACCGTCTCCGGCGACTGCGTGGCGTTAAAGCGCAGCGAACCTGCGGCGCACGCCTGCGCAAAGGCGATAATGGCACGCGAGCGCGCGCTCACGATGCCGAGCGGCGCCACGTCGTCCACCGTCAGGCTGGCGACGCGATCCGGCAGCGCGGCGTAGCGCGTCAGATCGGCAAAAGGAGTCACGCAGGGCTCGCCAAAGGCGGCGGCAAAACGGCTGCTCACGGTGGTTGCGGCCTTCACCGTCACCTGCTGCCCGATAATGGCGCGCACGCCAAGCTCAAAGGCATCAAATGCGCCTGGCACGCGCAATCCCGGATTGCGCGCCAGGCTCGGCGCCAGTAGCGCATCCTGCGCCAGCCGGGCGGCGATAAGCTGCGGCTGCGCGTTAAGATCGAAAAGATCGCGCAGGCGGCGCAGCAGCAGCGGCAGCACCGGCGTCAGCGAGATGGAAAAGGTCAGCTGCAGCGCGCACTTCTGCGGCAGATGTGACACGCTAATCCAGCCGCGACAGCGGCCCAGCGCTACGGTGCGCCGGTAGGCACCATCCTGCACCGCCTCGACCTCTTTCATCAGATGGGTCTGTAAAAAGGCCAGCATCGCCTCCCAGTCGTAGGGCGGACGATAGACCATCAGCAGAGAGGTGCTGTCGCCCGGCTGCGCGCGCGTCGAGGCGCTAACGCCCTTGCGCAGCGCGCTCGGCGTCATACGGTAGCGCGCCTGAAACACATCGTTAAAGCGGCGCAGGCTGCTAAAACCGCTGGCATAGGCCACATCGGTCACCGGCAGCTGCGTCTCCGTCAGCAGCTGCTTCGCCAGCAGCATGCGCCGCGTCTGCTTCAGCTCCAGCGGCGACACCCCCAGCTCCTGCTGCACGATGCGACGCAGCTGGCGCAGGCTAACGCCAAACTCAGCGGCAATCGCCTCCAGTCCTTCGTTTTCCTCCAGCATGCCCTCCTCAATGCGCTGAATCAGCCTGTCCGCCACGCGGTGAGGCTGATCGACCGGCGCGTTGCCCGGCGCCAGCTCGGGGCGACAGCGCAAGCAGGGGCGGAAATGGGCCTTCTCCGCCGCTTCGGCGCTGGCGAAAAACAGACAGTTCTTCTGCTGCGGCGCTTTCACCGGGCAGACAGGGCGACAGTAAATGCCGGTCGAGGTAACGCCGACGAAAAACACCCCGTCAAAACGGGTATCGCGCGAGGTGAGCGCCTGATAAGCAATCTCAGGATCGAACATAGTGACTCCTGCAAATAAACAGAGCCTATACCCGCTTTCTGATGCAGACTCGCTGTTTTCGGACAGCAAAGCAGTTTAGTCTGATGGCCGAAAACGGCCAGCGCGCCGTGGCCAAAATGCGACAATAACGGATGTCTCAAACAGGGAGAACAACATCATGTATCACTACAAACTTGTCTCCACGCCGGTGGGCGAGCTGAAACTGGTGGCGAGCGATCGCGGACTCGCAGGCATACTCTGGAAAAACGATGACCCGCACGGCGCGCGCTTTCTGCCGCAGACGCACGACGAATCGCATCCGCTTCTGCTCGAGGCGGAACGCCAGCTGCGGGAGTACTTTGCCGGCGAGCGCCGCTGCTTTACGCTGCCGCTCGATTTCGTCGGCACCGAATTTCAGAAAAAAGTGTGGAACGCGCTGATGACGATCCCCTTCGGCGAAACGCGCAGCTACAGCGAAATCGCCCGTCAGATCGGCCATCCGCAGGCGGTGCGCGCGGTCGGCGCGGCGAACGGCAGAAATCCAGTCTCTATCGTCGCGCCTTGCCATCGCGTCATCGGCGCCAATGGCAAGCTGACCGGTTTTGCTGGTGGTCTGGAGGTCAAAGCCTTCCTGCTGGATCTGGAGATGCCGCAAAAGGCGGTCGTGCTGCCGCTATTCGCCGAGGAGCCTTCACCGCCGCACGCCTAAAAAAGAGCACGACACCGCCGCGCGTTTCCGCTATCGTGTTTAGCATATAAAACACGATGGCGGAGTGAACGTCCTTTTTCGCCGTCTTAAGCGATTTTCGTTCATTTGATAAAACGAGAGCGGTGTGATGAGTGCTTTATTCGATACAGACAGCGTGGCCTGGCCCTTTCCCGCAAAACCTGCGCGTCTCAGCGACGATGAAAAAGAATGTTACCTGAGTAAAATCAAAAGGCTGCTTAAAGAGCGCGACGCGGTTATCGTGGCGCATTACTACACCGACCCGGAAATCCAGGCGCTGGCGGAAGCGACCGGCGGCTGCGTGGCGGACTCGCTGGAAATGGCACGCTTCGGCAGCGCGCATCCGGCGTCGACGCTGCTGGTGGCGGGCGTGCGTTTTATGGGCGAAACCGCCAAAATCCTCAGCCCGGAGAAAACCGTGCTGATGCCAACGCTGCAGGCGGAGTGCTCGCTCGACCTCGGCTGCCCCATCGACGAATTCAACGCCTTCTGCGACGCCCATCCCGACCGTACCGTGGTGGTCTACGCCAACACCTCGGCGGCGGTCAAAGCGCGCGCCGACTGGGTGGTCACCTCCAGCATCGCGGTAGAGCTGATCGACCATCTCGACAGCCTGGGCGAAAAAATCATCTGGGCGCCGGATCGCCATCTTGGCCGCTATGTCACGCAGAAAACCGGTGCAGACGTGCTCTGCTGGCAGGGCGCCTGCATCGTCCATGACGAATTCAAAACCCAGGCGCTGCTGCGCATGAAAGCGCTCTATCCCGACGCGGCGGTGCTGGTGCATCCCGAATCGCCGCAGGCGGTGGTCGATCTTGCCGACGCGGTCGGCTCCACCAGCCAGCTGATCCAGGCGGCGCAGCAGCTGCCGCATCCGCAGATGATCGTGGCGACCGATCGCGGCATCTTTTACAAAATGCAGCAGGCGGTGCCGGGAAAAACGCTGCTGGAAGCGCCGACCGCAGGCGAAGGGGCGACCTGCCGCAGCTGCGCGCACTGCCCGTGGATGGCGATGAACGGCCTGAAAGCTATCGCCGAGGGTCTGGAGCAGGGCGGCGCACAGCATGAAATAGAGGTTGATGCCGCGCTGCGCGAGGCGGCATTATTGCCGCTCAACCGCATGCTCGCTTTCGCTGCGGATCTCAAACTGAAGGTAAAAGGGAACGCCTGAGGAACCAATGATGGATTTTTTCAGCACAAGCAATATCCTGGTCCATATCCCGCTCGGCGCAGGCGGCTACGATCTCTCCTGGATTGAGGCCATCGGCACGCTGGCGGGTCTGCTCTGCATCTGGCTCGCCAGCCTGGAGAAAGTGATTAACTATCCGTTCGGCCTGATTAACGTCACGCTGTTCGCCGCCATCTTCTTCCAGATCCAGCTCTACGCCAGCCTGCTGCTGCAGATCTTCTTTTTCGTCGCCAACGTCTATGGCTGGTACGCCTGGAGCCGGCAGACCGACGATCGCCAGGCGGCGCTGAAAATCCGCTGGCTGCCGCTGCCGAAGGCGCTGGGATGGGGCGCGGTCTGCGTCGTCGCCGTTGCGCTAATGACACGCTATATCGACCCGGTCTTCGCCTTCCTGACGCAGACCGCCGTGTCGCTGATGAACGCGCTCGGCCTGCAGGTGGCGATGCCGACGCTGCAGCCCGACGCCTTCCCGTTCTGGGACGCCAGCATGATGGTGCTCTCCATTGTGGCGATGATCCTGATGACGCGTAAATATGTCGAGAACTGGCTGCTGTGGGTGGTTATTGACGTGATCAGCGTGATGATCTTCGCGCGCCAGGGCGTCTACGCCATGGCGCTGGAATATCTGATTCTGACGCTGATCGCACTCAACGGCTCGCGCCTGTGGATCGCCAGCGCACGGCAGCACGGCTCGCGCGCGCTGGCGCGTCAGTGATGGTGCGCCTCTTCACCGTGATGATGATGGTGATACGCCGTCGCTGAGCCGCCGTCGACGCCCAGCTCGCAGTCGGGCGTGGCGCACGGCTGATACTCCATCTGCACTGTGGCGTGCCCAACTTGATACTTCTGGTGCAGATAGCTGTGGATGCGCTGCAGCAGCGCATCGTGGTCGTATGGCGGGATCACATGCACATGCAGCGTCACCACCGGCTTTTCGCCGACCTGCCAGACGTGCACGTGGTGGACGTTGCGCACCTCTGGGATATTCAGCGTCAGGTCGCGCCCCAGCTTCTGCACATCGATCACCTCCGGCGCGCCCTCCAGCAGTTCGTGCAGGCTCTCGCGCAGCAGTGACCAGGCGCTGCGCAGCACCAGCAGCGACACCAGCAGCGACAGAATCGGGTCGATGGGCGTCCAGCCGGTATAGAGGATAATCAGCGCGGCGACAATCGCGCCCACCGAACCCAGCAGATCGCCCATCACGTGCAGCGCGGCGGCGCGCACGTTGAGGTTTTTCTCTTCGCTGCCGTGGTGCAGCAGCCAGAACGACAGCATATTGGCCAGCAGGCCCGCAACCGCGATGCCGAGCATCAGGCCGCCGGTCACCGGCTGCGGCTGGTAAAAGCGACGCAGCGCCTCCCAGACGATGAGCGCGGTAATCACCAGCAGGGCGATGGCGTTGACGAAGGCCGCCAGCGTGGTAAGGCGCAGCAGCCCGAAGGTATGACGGGCGTTGGGCTTGCGCTGGGCGAACTGCACCGCCAGCAGCGCCATCAGCAGCGCGGCAGCGTCGGTAAGCATGTGCCCGGCATCGGCCAGCAGTGCCAGCGAGCCGGAAATCCAGCCGCCGACCGCCTCCGCCAGCATAAAGATTGCCGTCACGGCGAATGCGGCCGCGAGGCGTTTGCGATTGCCCGCCGGCGCGCTGTGAGCGTGGTTATGAGCCATAAGAGTCCAGTTTTATCAGTAACCTGTTGGTGAGTAATAGTAGCAAATCCCATTCATCCGGCGCGTCCTGCTGCGCGTTGGCCCGATCCGCCAGCCGCTGGCTGAGTTCGGCGCCTTGCTCCAGGCCGATAAGCAGCCAGCTTCCCTTCATGCGGTGCGCCGCTTCCGCCAGCTGCGGCCAGTCGCGCGCCGCGCGCGCCGCCGTGATGCGCGACACGTCGTTGTTCAGCGTGTCGCGCAGGGTATGGCTGAGCCGCGTCAGAAACTTCTCGCTGCTCTGCGCCAGCTGGCGCAGGTTGCTATCCAGCGCCGCCAGCGGATCCCGATCGAAATGCGCCAGCAGCGCGGCGAGATCGCCTAGCTGCACCGGCTTAATCAGCACGCGCTCGTTCGCCTGCAGCGGCAGGCTGAGCAGCTGCGCGTCGGCGGAGCAGAGCACCCGCAGCGCCGCTCGCTGACGCTGACGATCGCGGCGACGCAGCAGCCGTAGCAGCAGCTGGCCATCCGGACGCGGCATCATCTGATCGATAAACAGCAGATCGTAGGGGTGTTCAGCATCTGCGCGCAGCAGGGCGCGCCCGTCGGCAAAGCACTCCGCCTCGACGGCGAAGCGCGCCAGCTGCTGCTGCAGCACCATCAGATTGGCCGGATGATCGTCGACGATGGCGCAGCGCAGCGCGGCGTAGCGGGGCAGCACGGCGCTCTCCTGCGGCGCAGCCTCGCAGCGCTCCAGCGGCAGCGTTACCGTGACTTCGGTGCCGTGGCCGGGCTGTGAGCGCAGCGCGATATCGCCACCCATGCGCTGCACAATCTCCCGGCAGATAAACAGCCCCAGGCCGCTGCCCTGCACCGACACCTTTTTGCCCGACGGCGCCTGATACCAGGGATCGAACAGCTTTGGCTGCTCTTCCGGCGGAATGCCGCTGCCGCTGTCGCGCAGGGTGAAAATCAGCTGCTCATCGACGGCGAGCGTCAGGCGTATTTCGCCCTGGACGGTAAATTTTAGCGCGTTGGTCATCAGGTTATTGATCACCTGCTGTAGCCGATCCGCGTCGATCATCACGCGATCGGGCAGCGGCGTCAGCGCCTCGACGATCAGCGTCGGGCCGCCGGTGCGCATCAGCGGATGGTAAAAGCGCTGCTGCTGCGCCAGCCACGGCTCCAGCGCCAGCGGACGCGGTGCGAGGGTAAAGCTGTTGCTCTCGATGCGCGCATGATCCTGCAGATCGTTGAGCAGCGTCAGCAGCGAGCGGGCGCTGCTGTAGACCAGCGACAGGTTGGCGGAGCGCGCTTTTTCCAGCTCCAGCAGCCCGAGGATCGCCTGCATCGGCGTGCGCAGCTCATGGCTGACGGTGGCGAGAAACTGGCTTTTCATCGCGTTGGCGCGCTCGGCCTGCTGACGCTGAAGGCGTTCGCGCCGCTGCTGCCAGTAGCGGCGCGCCAGCAGCAGCAGCAGTACAACGATGGCGGCGCCCGCCGCAGCCAGCACCAGCTGAGGCAGGGCGCGCATCGTCATCGCATTGCCCGGCTGCGGCGGCGTCAGCCAGCCGTCGCGCATCTGCCGCTGCGTATCGATGGGTATCTGCTGCAGCGCACGGTTGATGAGCGGCCGCAGCAGCGGCTGGTCGGCGGCGACGCCCAGCGCCACCGGCCAGGCGATATCGCTGGCGGCGAAGGCGAGACGCAGCCGATCGCCGTAGCGCGCGGCGATGCGCCAGCGCGCCGACAGCACGTTATCCGCCAGCGCGTCGATCTGCCCGTTCGCCAGCGCGTCGTACAGGCTGGCGCGATCGGCAAACACCTGCGGCGTCACCTCGGGCGGCAGCAGCCGCGTCGCGACGTCGTCGCGCAGTATGCCGACCCGCTTGTCCGCCAGATCGTGCCAGCGGCTGAAGCTGGCGTCGCGGCGGCTGTAGATGCCCCACAGGGCGCGCCAGACCGGCAGCGTGGCGTTTTGCGCCGCGTCGCCGCTGAGCGGCTGCGTCAGCCGCAGCATCACCTGACGCTGCGCCAGCAGTTCGTCCGCCTGCTGTGGGCCAGCGACCCAGCGCGGCGCGAAGCGCACGCCGCTGCTCTGCGCAATAGCGTTAAGCAGATCGACGCTGTAGCCGCGAGCCGCGCCGTTGCCGTCACGGTAGCTCCAGGGAGCGTTATCGCTCTCTGCGGCGTAGTCGATCACCGGATGGGCGCTCAGCCAGGCGCGCTCCGCCGCGCTCAGCATCAGGGTTTGCGTATCCTGATAGCGCGGCAGCGGGGCGCCCCAGCGCGACTGCAGGCTGGTCGCCAGTTCGGCGGGCAGCTGGCGCAGGCTCTGGTTGAGCCAGTCAATCAGCGCGGCGTCGCGGGCGAAGGCGCGCAGCGTCAGCTGGCCGACATCCAGCTGCGAGGCGATCTGGTAAATCTCGCCCTGCTGCAGCTGGCTAAGCAGAAAGCTGGCGCTGATCTCATCCGCCACCACGTAGTCGTTTTGCTGATTAAGCAGCGTCGAAATCGCCTGCAGATCGTTGCTGTAGGTGCGCCAGCGGTGCTTCTGCGCCACCGTCGCCGGCAGCTGCGCCAGCGTGACCTGGCTGATGGCAAGCTGTGCATTCTCACTGTTGAACATCACGGCGCGCGCGTTGCGCTGGCTGCGATAGATGCGCAGCGGACTGCTGAACCAGCTTTCGCTGTGCAGCACACCCGCCGGTAGCGGGTTCGGCAGCGCGCCCAGCGCAAAATCGATCTGGCCGCTCTGTAGCGCCGCCATTAGCTGCGCGCGATCGGCGAACAGCCTGAGCGCGAAGCGGGCGCCGGTGAGCTGATGCAGTGCGGCCAGCGCGTCGGCGTCAAGGCCATAGAGCTCGTCACCGACGCGCATCGTCCAAGGCGCATTGCTCTCCTCCAGCAGGCCGACGCGCAGCGTCTTGCCCTGCATCGCGTCGGCGCCGCTGACCGGCATCATCATCGGCAGATCCAGGCTGCTGACGGGCCGCAGTTCGGCCCAGGTCAGGGGGGGCGTCAGAAAGAGCAACAGCAGCAGCAGCAGGAAGCGCCTCACTGCTGCGCTTTCCACAGGTCAGCCAGCTCCACCACCGAGCGCGCGCCGGTTTTTTCCAGAATGTTCTTTTTATGGGTGCTGACGGTTTTATTGCTGATATGCAGCTGCTCAGCAATCTGCAGATTTGAGAGGCCCGTAGCCAGCAGCGCCAGCACCTGCTGCTCTTTGCTGGTGAGCGGCAGAGCGGAGACGGTCACTTCAGGCGGGAAGGCGAGCTGACCGCCCAGCACCGCGAGGATCGCGCTCAGCAGCTGCTCCATACGCTGGCTTTTAACCACGTAGCCCGCCGCGCCCAGCGCCTGCGCGCTGCGCACATAGTGGCTGCTCTGCTGTGCCGAATAGATCAGCACGGGGATCTGTGGAAAGTGGATTTTAAGGCGGCGCAGGATTTCCAGCCCGTCGCCGTCCGGCAGGCCGATGTCCAGCACGATAATGTCGGTGGGCTGCGTCAGCAGCTGGCGCGCCTGCTGTTCGCTGGCGGCGGAACGTAAAAGGATGGAGAAGGGGGCGCGATCGAGCGCCGCTTCCAGCGCCACTTCGACCAGTGGATGATCGTCTATTAACAACAGCGAGGCCATGAACGTTTCCTGACAGAATTCATTGCCCCAGCATAGCGGAAGTTAACCCAGAGAAAAATAATGGAGAGCCGAAGCTCTCCAGAGGATATTACTGCGAGGTGCCGTCAGTTTTGCGGTCGACGGTGCCGCCGCCCTCTTTGGTTTGCACCTTGCTGTTAATATCGGGGCATTTGCCGTCTTTGCACTGGCTATTCTGGTCCATCTCATTGGCGGACATATTGCTGCCGCTGGTGCTGCCGCCGTTGGCCGCAGGATTGGTGTTGGTGCCGGTATTATTGATATTGCTGTTGTCGACGTTATTCGGCGGCAGATTCTGTTTTGCGCCGCCCGCTGCTGCGCCTGCTTCAGCCGCCTGGTTAGCCGTGCCGTTATTGTCAGCCATTGCCGCGCCGCTGCCTAAAGTCATTGCTGCCGTCAGAAAGATAAGTGCAAACTTATTCATCATTATGCTCCTGTAATCAATGATAGCTGCTGTTTTGAACCCAATGGTGCAGTTTGACGTAAAGCGATTCCGGCGAAATTTAATTTCACCCAAAGGTCTTCCGGAAGAGATAAATAATGTAAGCGAAGCGTTCCTCAGTGCTTACATATAAAAGCCTAGCTGAGAACCCTATAAATGCAAATCTCATGCAAGCCTTTAAGAGGCGTCCTGAATTTACACTCCGGGCGCAACCGGATAAATTGGTTGGGTTGTGCCCGACGCGCGTTGGGCCAGGAATAAATGGAATGATTTATGAATTACCAGAATGATGATTTACGTATTCGGGATATTAAAGAGCTGCTGCCTCCCGTTGCGCTGCTGGAAAAGTTCCCCGCAACCGATAATGCCGCGCGCACCGTTGCTCGCGCGCGCGAAGCTATCCATCAGATTTTGCAGTGCGAGGACGATCGTCTGCTAGTGGTGATCGGCCCCTGTTCAATTCACGATCCGCAGGCGGCGAAGGAATACGCTTCGCGCCTGCTGGCGCTGCGCGACGAGCTGAAAGACGAGCTGGAAGTGGTGATGCGCGTCTATTTTGAAAAGCCGCGCACCACCGTCGGCTGGAAAGGGCTGATCAACGATCCCTATATGGACGGCAGCTTCCAGCTGAATGACGGCCTGCGCCTGGCGCGCCAGCTACTGCTGGAGATCAACGACAGCGGCCTGCCGGCGGCGGGCGAGTTTCTCGATATGATCACGCCGCAGTATGTGGCGGACCTGATGAGCTGGGGCGCTATCGGCGCGCGCACCACCGAGTCGCAGGTGCATCGCGAGCTGGCGTCAGGGCTCTCCTGTCCGGTCGGCTTTAAGAACGGCACCGACGGCACCATCAAGGTGGCGATCGACGCCATCAACGCTGCCGGTTCGCCGCACTGTTTCCTGTCGGTGACCAAGTATGGTCATTCGGCGATTGTCGAAACCAGCGGCAACGCGGACTGCCATATTATTCTGCGCGGCGGCAAAGAGCCGAACTACAGCGCGCAGCACGTTAGCGCGGTGAAAAGCGGGCTGGAGAAGGCGGGTCTGCCGCCGCAGGTGATGATCGACTTCAGCCACGCCAACAGCAGCAAGCAGTATCAGAAGCAGCTGGACGTCGCGGATGACGTGTCGGCGCAGATTTCCGGCGGCGAGCGCGGCGTGATTGGCGTGATGATCGAGAGCCACCTGGTCGAGGGCAACCAGAGCCTGGAGAGCGGCGAGCCGCTGGTCTATGGCAAGAGCATCACCGACGCCTGCATCGGCTGGGCTGACACCGACAAGGTGCTGCGCCAGCTGGCTGCTGCGGTGAAACAGCGCCGCGGCTGATTAAAAGCGAAGGACAGCAAGGTGCTGACGTGGCAAGCATGGACCGATCGCAAAGTCCATTGCATCCATGCTCGCTCGGCCCGCGCGGATACGCACCTCATCCCTGAGGTGCGCCCGTAAACGGGCCAATGCGCTGCGTTGTTCAAAAACGCTCCTGGCGTTTTTGTCCATGGCGCGGGACGCTTTGCTCTTTGGTCCATGCTTGCCGCGTTTTGAATGCCGTGCGTCTTTATAGTGTTCAACATTCAATTCGCAGCCATAAAAAAGGCCAGACAGTGTCTGGCCTTTTTACCTTTCAGCTTGCGCTTACTTTGCTTTACCCTGGTTCGCGACGGCGGCGGCTTTCGCTGCAATCTCGTCGGCATCGCCCAGATAGTAGTGTTTGATTGGTTTGAAATTCTCGTCGAACTCATACACCAGCGGTACGCCGGTCGGGATGTTCAGCTCAAGGATCTCATCTTCGCTCATGTTGTCGAGGTATTTCACCAGCGCGCGCAGGGAGTTGCCGTGCGCCGCGATGATCACTTTCTCACCGCTCTTGATGCGCGGCAGAATGCTCTCGTTCCAGTAAGGGATAACGCGATCGATGGTCAGCGCCAGGCTCTCGGTGGTCGGCAGCTGCTCAGCGCTCAGCTTCGCATAGCGCGGGTCGTGGCCCGGGAAACGCTCGTCGTTGCGATCCAGCTCCGGCGGCGTCACCGCGAAGCCGCGACGCCACTGTTTCACCTGATCGTCGCCATATTTGGCCGCGGTTTCCGCTTTATCGAGCCCCTGCAGCGCACCGTAGTGACGCTCGTTCAGACGCCAGGACTTCTCTACCGGCAGCCAGGCCTGATCCAGCTCATCAAGAACATTCCACAGAGTGTGAATGGCGCGTTTCAGTACGGAGGTGTAAGCGAAATCAAAGACGAAACCTTCTTTTTTCAGCAGCTGACCGGCTGCTTTGGCTTCGGTGCGACCTTTATCAGAAAGATCCACGTCATACCATCCGGTGAAGCGGTTTTCCTGGTTCCACTGACTTTCGCCGTGGCGGACCAGAACCA
The DNA here is from genome assembly GCF_031844285.1 of Enterobacter sp. BRE11. Classification (NCBI taxonomy): domain Bacteria; kingdom Pseudomonadati; phylum Pseudomonadota; class Gammaproteobacteria; order Enterobacterales; family Enterobacteriaceae; genus Enterobacter; species Enterobacter sp. BRE11. The sequence goes on along the minus strand of NZ_JAUZUX010000001.1, from coordinate 132,098 downwards.
GCTTAGTTACGGCCATAGTTAACTCCTTAACTCTTTGATGTTTCTACGATAATGGAAACCTTGCTGCAACCAACCCGACGCGCGCGCCCGGCGGCACATGGATAGCGCCATACCATAGCGGAAAACGGCGCAGGGTGTAAGCCTGTCGGCGACGCACTGCGCGTTTTTCAGGCGGCTCAGCGCGGCGTAAAGCGGTAGCGCGTCACTGACTCCCAGCGCTCGCCCGGCTGCAGCCAGCATGAGGGCTGGGGCCACTCAGGATGATTCGGCGAATCGGGTAAAAATTCGCTCTCCAGCGCAATGCCCTGGAAAGCAGTATAGCTTTCCTGTTCCCGCGCGCGCGTTCCCGCCAGATAGTTGCCGGTATAGAACTGCAGCGCGGGCGCGGCGGTGGTCACGGTCAGCTGCAGTTCGCCGTCGGCAGACCAGAGGTGCGCGGCGGGCTGGCTGGCGTCACCGGCGCTGTCGAGCAGAAAGGCGTGATCGTAACCCTTCACGGCCTGCTGGTCGGCGTCGGCGAGAAAATCCTGCGCTACAATTTTGCCCGCGCGAAAATCGAAGCTGGTGCCCGCCACCGCTTTCAGCGGCGCGCTGGGAATGCCCTCGCTGTCGACAGGCAGATAATGTTCGGCCAGCAGTTGTAAGCGATGCTGGCGCGCGTCGCCATGATGCGCATCAAGATTAAAGTAGGCGTGGTTGGTGAGATTGACCGGACAGGGCCGATCGACCTCTGCCTGATAGCTGATCGACAGGCAGTTGTCGTCGTCCAGCTCATAGCGCACCTGCGCCAGCAGGTTGCCGGGATAGCCCTGGTCGCCATCCGGCGAGTCCAGGCGGTAAACCACGCTGCTCTCGCTCTGGCTGACGATCTGCCAGCGGCGCTTGTCAAAGCCCTGCGGGCCGCCGTGCAACTGGTGCTTGCCCTGATTCGTCGCGAGCTGAATCGCCTGCTGCGTCAGCGTCGCCTGGCTGATGCGGTTGGCGTAGCGTCCGATGGTGGCGCCGAGATAGGCGTCCTGGTGCAGATAGTCAGACGGCGTGGCGCAGCCGAGCAGGGTTTCGCGCACGCTGCCGTCGCGCATCGGCACCCGCGCCGACAGCCAGGTGGCGCCCCAGTCCATAAAGGTCGCGACCATGCCGCTGGCGTTGCGCAGCACGGTAATGCGCCAGGGCTGACCGTCTGGCGCATGTGAATTCACGTCGCTTAGCATTGGCCCGCTCCTTCTGAGGCGGTGCAAACATAAAAGGTCTCTTTGATGCCGGTTTTCGCTTCGTACTGTTCCGCCACCGCGGCTTTCACGCGATCCACCAGATCGAACGGCATCAGCGCCACCACGCAGCCGCCGAAGCCACCGCCGGTCATGCGCACGCCGCCGCAATCGCCGATCTCCGCCTTGACGATCTCGACCAGCGCGTCGATCGGCGGCACGGTGATTTCGAAGTCGTCGCGCATTGAGGCGTGCGATTCCGCCATCAGCTCGCCCATGCGTTTCAGGTCGCCTTTGCTCAGCGCGTCGGCCGCCTCCAGCGTGCGGGCGTTCTCCGTCAACACGTGACGCACGCGTTTCGCGACCTGCGGATCCAGCTCATGCTCCACCGCTTTGAACTGAGCGATATCCACGTCGCGCAGCGCTGGCTGAGCGAAGAAGCGCGCGCCGGTTTCGCACTGCTCGCGGCGCGTGTTGTATTCGCTGCCGACCAGATTACGGCGGAAGTTGGAGTTGATAATCACCACCGCGACCTCCTTCGGCATTGAAACCGGACGGGTGCCGAGGGTGCGGCAGTCGAGCAGCATGGCGTGATCTTTCTTGCCCAGCGCGGAGATCAGCTGATCCATGATGCCGCAGTTGCAGCCCACGAACTGGTTCTCCGCCTCCTGACCGTTGACGGCGATGGCCGCGCCGTCGAGCTTCAGGTGATAGAGCTGCTGAAACACGGTGCCGACCGCCACTTCCAGCGATGCCGACGAACTGAGGCCCGCGCCCTGCGGCACGTCGCCGGCGATGACCATATCAACCCCGCCGAAGCTGGCGTCGCGCTGCTGCAGGTGTTTCACCACGCCACGCACGTAGTTTGCCCACATTGGCTCTTTCACGCTGAGGATCGGCGCGTCGAGCGAGAAGCTGTCCTGTTGATTATCGTAATCCACCGCCACAACGCGCACCTGACGATCGTCGCGCTTCGCGCAGGCGATAACGGTCTGGTAGTCGATGGCGCACGGCAGCACGAAGCCATCGTTGTAGTCAGTGTGTTCCCCAATCAGGTTCACGCGGCCCGGCGCCTGAATGGTGTGGGTTGGCGCATAGCCGAAGGTCTCGTTGAAAATCTGCTGCGTGGTGGTTTTTAACATTGTTGTGCCTCGCGGAAATGAATATCGCTAACGGCACGCAGACGCTCTGCCGCCTGTTCCGCCGTTAGATCGCGTTGGGTTTCAGCCAGCATTTCGTAGCCGACCATAAATTTGCGAACCGTAGCCGAGCGCAGCAGCGGCGGGTAGAAGTGCGCGTGCAGCTGCCAGTGGTCGTTTTCTTCGCCGTTGAACGGCGCGCCGTGCCAGCCCATGGAGTAGGGGAAAGAGCACTGGAACAGGTTGTCGTAGCGGCTGGTCAGCTGCTTAAGCGCCTTCGCCAGATCTGCGCTCTGTTCTGGCGAAAGATCGTTGAGGCGCTTGATATGGGCTTTCGGCAGCAGCAGCGTTTCGAACGGCCAGGCCGCCCACCAGGGCACCACTGCGAGCCAGTGCTCGGTCTCGACCACGGTGCGGCTGCCGTCGCTCAGTTCGCGCGCGGCGTAATCCACCAGCATCGGCGAGCGGTGCGCGGCATAGTAGGCGCGCTGATGCTCATCTTCGCGCTGCGCCTCGTTAGGCAGGAAACTGTTGGCCCATACCTGGCCGTGAGGATGGGGATTGGAGCAGCCCATCGCCGCGCCCTTGTTTTCAAAAACCTGCACCCAGGGATAGTGCTGGCCGAGCTCGGCGGTCTGCGCCTGCCAGGTTTTTACCACCTCTTCCAGCGCGGGCAGCGACATTTCCGGCAGCGTTTTGCTGTGATCGGGCGAGAAGCAGATCACCCGGCTGGTGCCGCGCGCGCTTTCGCAGCGCATCAACACGTCGCGGCTCTCCGGCGCTTCTGGCGTATCGGTCATCAGCGCGGCGAAATCGTTAGTGAAAACGTAAGTGCCTTTATAATCGGGGTTTTTGTCGCCGGTGACGCGCGTGTTGCCCGCGCAGAGAAAGCAGTCGGGATCGTGCGCTGGCAGCGTCTCTTGCGAAGGAGTTTCCTGCGCGCCCTGCCAGGGACGTTTGGCACGGTGGGGCGAAACGAGGATCCACTGATCGATCAACGGATTGTAACGGCGATGCGGATGATCGACCGGGTTAAATTTTTCCATGTTGAGTCCTGGTTAACGTCAAAAAGCCAGAAAGGCAGGGTTAAAAAGTAGCACATCAGCGCGCGATAAAGCGTGATCAAGTCTGGATAAATGGAATCGTTTACACAAGCTGAAAATTCTTATTCAAAGCCTTTTTCTTGAGAAGAAGAGGGTGAAAAGGGCAGAGCAATGGTAGCGGTTACATCCTCGGGCTAACGAGGGAAAGCGGACGCCGCCTGGCGGCGTCGCGAATGTTAATCCAGACGCGCCTGCTGACAGGCGTAGCCCTCGGCGGCAGGCACAAAGCTGAGTCGATGGGTGATGCAGCGCGGCGCGTCTTCCGCGTGGTGCGAAACGAACAGCAGCTGGGTGCGCCCTTCGCCGATCAGAATATCGACGAAGCGGCGCACCAGCTGGCGATTGATGGGATCCAGCCCCTGCAGCGGTTCGTCAAGGATCAGCAGCGCCGGATGCTTCACCAGCGCGCGGGCGATCAGCACCAGCCGCTGCTGGCCCCAGGAGAGGCTATGGAAGGGCGCGTCGGCCAGCGCGTTATCCATACCGAGCAGCGCCAGCCACTGCCGCGCCAGCGCCTTCTGCCGCTCCGACGCCGCCTGATAGAGGCCGATGGAGTCGAAGAAGCCGGAGAGGATCACGGTGCGCACGTTGACGCTGACGCGATACTCCAGATGCAGGCTGCTGCTGACGTAGCCGATGTGCTGTTTGATATCCCAGATGGTTTCACCGCTGCCGCGTTTGATGCCGAACAGCCAGAGATCGTTGCTGTAGCCCTGAGGATGATCGCCGGTCACCAGGCTCAGCAGCGTCGATTTTCCGGCGCCGTTCGGCCCGACAATCTGCCAGTGTTCGCCCGCATTGACCTGCCAGTTCAGCCCGTTGATTATCGCCTTTTCGTTGTAACAGACCATGCCGTTGCGCAGGATGACGCGCGGCGTATCCTGCGCCAGCGTCGGCAGATGGTCGGGCGTATCCGCTTCCGGCAGGGCCATGCCCTCCAGCCGTTCGCTGTGCGCCAGCTGCGCCACCAGCGCTTCCGCCAGGATCGCCTCGCGCGCGCCAACGTGGGTCAGGGTGCACTCCGCCAGCACGCCGACCTGCTGAATAAAATCGGGGATGTCGTCAAAGCGGTTAAGCACCAGCACCAGCGCGACGTCGGGCTGCTGCAGGTTCGCCAGCGTCTCCGTCAGGCTGGCGTGCGAGGCGACGTCGAGGCCGTCGAAAGGCTCGTCGAGGATCAGCAGGTCGGGCTGTTTCATCAGCGCCTGGCAGAGCAGCACCTTGCGCGTCTCGCCGGTTGAAAGGTATTTAAAGCGCCGATCGAGCAGGTAGCCGATGGCGAAGCGCTCCGCCAGCGCCAGCGCGCGCGCCGCGTCCTGGACATCATCCTGGATAATCTCCAGCGCGGTGCGGCCGGTATCGGTTTCGCCTTCGCTCAGCAGATCGGTGTTGTTGCGTTCCCATTCGTCGGCGACCAGCTTTTGCAACTGTTCCAGCGACAGGCGCGTCGGGCGCGCGAACCGGCTGGAGAATTCCCCTTTTTCCGGCGCCAGCTCGCCCGCCAGCGCGCGCGCCAGCGACGATTTGCCGCTGCCGTTGGCACCGACGAAGGCCCAGCTCTGGCCGCCCGTCAGTCGCAGATCGTTCAGGTTGAGTAATCGGGTGTCGCTAAGACGAAACGTGCCTTGCGAAATTTGCAATAATGCCATGATGTGTTCCACTTTACGCACTGTAATACCGGGTTGTACCCAGTGCCGTCAGGGAAGTCAAATCATGGCGCGCAGGTCAGAGCAGCGTAGCGATAATCGCGTGTTCGGCATTAAAACTTGCCGTGACGGCGTCGCCCGGCTGCAGATTCTGCTGCTGCACCTGCTGGTTAGAGAGCGTGGCGCAGAGCGATTCGCCGCTCGGCAGCGTCATCAGCACTTCGCTCATCTGCTCGCCGGGTTCAATCTGGCTCACCTGCGCGCGCAGCTGGTTATCCGCCTGTGACGCCTCCCGGCTCACCTGAATCCATGGCGCTTTGATCAGCACCAGCACCTCTTTGCCCGCCTCAAGCTGCAGGCGCGCCACGCTGCGCTCGGTCAGCGCCACGCTAAGCTGGGTGCCGCCATCGGCGAGCCGCACCTGGAGATGCTGCACCACGTGCTGCTGGTCATGGGCCACTACGGTGCCGAACAGCTGGTTGCGCGCGCTGGTCTGCAGGGAGAAGCGCGCGATAGTCGCCAGCAGACTGTCGAGCGGCACGGCGTCGTTTTGCAGCGCGTCGAACGCCTTTTGCTGAATCTGCTCCAGCAGCTGAAACAGCTGGATAAGCCGCTCGCCGTAGCGCGTCAGCTGTGCGCCGCCGCCGCCTTTGCCACCGGTCACGCGCTCGACCAGCGTGTCGTCAGCCAGCTGGTTCATCTCATTGATCGCGTCCCAGGCGCTTTTGTAGCTGATGCCCGCCAGCTTCGCGCCCTGGCTGATGGAGCCGGTTTCGCGGATGCGTTTCAGTAGCGCGATACGGCGCGGATCGGCGAACAGCTTCTGCTGCAGCCGGATGGAGAGGGAAAGTTCAGCCTGCATGGTGGCGTCTCCAGAACGTGTGAATGCCACGATCATAGCGGGGAGCAACGTAAAAAGTAAAAGCACGAAAAGGGCAGTGCGTTTTTTTCCTCAGACGTTACAATCACTTTTTTGCTTTGCTGAGTGAGACTTCCATGCTGGAACTGTTAAAAAGCCTTGCTGTAGCGGTGATTATGGTGCCGGTGGTGATGGCGATTATGCTGGGCCTGATTTATGGCCTGGGCGAGGTGTTCAACGTCATCTCGAAATTTGGCCGCCGCGAGCACGCTTCACGCTCCACCCGCTGATTTTACGACGCCCGCTCAAGCGGGCGTTTTTATTTGCTTTCGCTCAACCTTCCTCTCTTTCTGCCGATAATTTTATCACGCTCCCCCAGGTGGGCGTTGTATCATCGACTATACAACGCAAAACAGGAGAACACCCATGTCATTACCATCAATCCGCTGGGGCATCGCCGCCGCGCTGAGCATCACGCTGGCCGGTCAGGCCGCCGCCGCTGAGAAAGTCACCGTCTTCGCCGCCGCGTCGTTGACCAACGCGCTGCAGGAGATTGCGACGCAGTATAAAAAGAAAACCGACGTCGAGGTGGTGTCGTCGTTTGCCTCCTCCTCTACGCTGGCGCGTCAGATTGAGCAGGGCGCGCCCGCCGATCTTTTTATCTCAGCGGACCAGCAATGGATGGATGACGCCGTCGCCAAAAAGAGCATGGAGGACGCCACGCGCGTGACCCTGCTCGGCAATGAACTGGTGCTGGTGGCGCCGCGCGGCGACAGCGCGAAGCCCGTTACGCTGAATCAGCAGACCAACTGGAAAAGCCTGTTGAAAGGCGAGCGTCTGGCGGTCGGCGATCCCGATCATGTGCCTGCGGGCATTTACGCGCAGGAAGCGCTGCAAACGCTGGGCGCCTGGGAGCAGGTTTCGCCCTCGCTGGCGCGCGCCAATAACGTACGCGCCGCGCTGGCGCTGGTCGAGCGCAATGAGACGCCCTACGGTATCGTCTACGGATCGGACGCAGTAGCCAGCAGCAAAGTGCAGGTTGTCGGCACTTTCCCGGCTGCCAGCCACAAGCCGGTGGAATATCCGATGGCGATCGTCAAGGCGCATAACAACGCTGCGGTGAAGGCGTTTTATGACTACCTGAAAGGGCCGGAAGCGGCCGCGGTGTTCAAACATTACGGATTCTCTCCAAAAGCATGATACTCAGCGATCCCGAATGGCAGGCAGTGATGCTTAGCCTGAAAGTCTCCAGCATCGCGGTGCTGTTCAGCCTGCCGTTTGGCATCCTTATGGCCTGGATCCTGGTGCGCTGCCAGTTTCCAGGCAAATCGCTGCTCGACAGCCTTATTCATCTGCCGCTGGTGTTGCCGCCGGTGGTGGTGGGCTATCTGCTGCTGATCGGCCTGGGTCGACGCGGCATAATTGGCCAGTATCTCTACGACTGGTTCGGCTTTAGCTTCGCCTTTAGCTGGCGCGGCGCGGCGCTCGCCTCCGCTGCCATCGCCTTTCCGCTGATGGTGCGCGCCATCCGGCTGGCGCTGGAGGCGGTGGATATGCGGCTGGAGCAGGCGGCGCGCACGCTCGGCGCCGGGCGCTGGCGCGTCTTTTTCACCATCACGCTGCCGCTGACGCTGCCCGGCATTATTGTCGGCACCGTGCTGGCCTTCGCCCGCTCGCTGGGCGAGTTCGGCGCTACCATTACTTTCGTTTCCAATATTCCGCAGGAGACGCGCACGCTGCCGCTGGCGATGTTCACCCTGATTGAAACGCCAGGCGCAGAGGGCGCGGCGGCGCGGCTCTGCGCTATCGCCATTGCGCTGGCGCTGCTGTCGCTGCTCCTCTCCGAATGGCTGGCGCGCTGGGGCCGTAAAAGGATGGGCGCCTGATGCTGACGCTGAACTTTTCGCAGCGGCTGGGTGAGCACCAGCTCGATATCGACGCGCAGATCCCAGCGAAGGGGATTACTGCGGTATTCGGCGTCTCCGGCGCCGGCAAGACATCGCTGATCAACGCCATCAGCGGGCTGACGCAGCCGCAGCGCGGCACGATTGCGCTTAACGGGCGTGTGCTGCTCGACGTGGAGAAGAGGGTGATGTTGCCGCCGGAAAAACGCCGCGTCGGCTATGTGTTTCAGGATGCGCGGCTGTTTCCGCACTATCGCGTGCGCGGCAATCTGCACTACGGCATGTCGCCCGCGATGAAAGGGCAGTTCGACGCGCTGGTAGCGCTGCTGGGGCTGGAAAAGCTGCTGGATCGTTTTCCGCTGTCGCTCTCCGGCGGTGAAAAGCAGCGCGTCGCCATTGGCCGCGCGCTGCTGAGCGCGCCCGATATTCTGCTGATGGACGAGCCGCTCGCCTCGCTCGATCTGCCGCGCAAGCGCGAGCTGATGCCCTATCTGCAGAAGCTGGCGAAGCAGGTCGAAATCCCGGTGCTCTACGTCACCCACAGCCTTGATGAAATTTTGCAGCTGGCGGAAAACGTGCTGGTGCTCGATCGCGGCGGCGTCAAAGCGTTCGGCCCGCTGGAAAAAGTCTGGAGCAGCAGCGCGATGCGCCCCTGGCTGCCGGTAAGCGAGCTGACCAGCGTGCTGCGCGTGCAGGTGCTGGAGCATCATCCCGACTATCCCATGAGCGCGCTGTCGCTCGGCGACCAGCATATCTGGGTGAGCCGGGTTAACTATCCGGTGAAAACCCCGCTGCGCATCCGTATTGCCTCGGCGGACGTCTCGCTGGCGCTGCAGCCGCCGCAGCACAGCTCGATACGCAATATCCTGCCAGCGCAGGTGGTGGAGCTGCTGGAGGTGGGCGATCAGGTCGAGGTGCGTCTGCGCATCGGCGTCAGCGAACTCTGGGCGCGCATTTCGCCCTGGGCGCGGGATGAGCTGGGCATTCGGCCCGATCAGTGGCTCTATGCCCAGATTAAAAGCGTATCGGTTGCCGCCTGATTAAAGCAGCTGCTGCGCAATCACCTCGGCGATGCCCGGCTCAAGGTTGGTGCCGATCACCCGTTTCGCGTGCGCCTTGATCGCCTCGTCCGCATTGCCCATCGCCACGCCCAGCCCGACGGCCTCCAGCATGCTCAGATCGTTATAGTTGTCGCCGAAGGCGATGACTTCCTGCATGGAGAAGCCGAGCGAGGCGACCCACTCCGCCAGCCGCTTGCCTTTGCTGTTGCCGCGCTGCGCGATATCCACCTGATCGTGCCACGACCATTCGCACGCCAGCCCCAGCTCCGCTTCCACACGCGTCGCAAACTGCTGCAGTTCGGCCCTGTTTTCATGGGAAAGCGCGAACTTCCAGATCGCCTGCGCGTCGCGCGCCGCCTGCGCCAGGTCTGGCACCTGAACAAACAGCGGACGCTGATGCGGCGGCAGCGATTCCGCCCATTTCAGGGTGCGTATTACATGGCCGGTCGGCGTCTGATAGAGCATCGCATCGTCGACGTAGAGCAGGCCGTGAATCTGCTGCTCATCCAGCATCTCAATCACGCGCAGCGCCTGGTCTTTATCCAGCGGGTCGGCAGCCAGCATCTTTTTCGCCTGATAATCATACAAATAGGTGCCGTTGCAGCAGATTGCGGGTGTATCGAGTTCCAGCGCCTGATAAAAAGGGTGGATGGCGCAGTGGTGACGGCCGGTGACGATAGCCACCTTGACGCCCGCCTGACGGGCACGCTTCAGCGCCTCGATGGACTGGGGCAGGATGGTTTTCGCGGGCGTCAGCAGTGTGCCGTCAAGGTCGAGGGCGATTACGCGATAGCTCATGACTTATTCCGTGTGAAAGCATTGAGGCACCGAGTCTACACCCGGGCGCGGGCCTGAGACAAAAAGCAGGGCACAAATGATTCCGGCGCACCGTGGCAAAACAGGCTACAGTGAGCCACAGACAAAAAACTGACAGGCTGCGAACAAGGAGAATGCATGAAACAAGTCGTTTATACCGCCAGTCCCGAGAGCCAGCAGATCCACGCGTGGCGGTTAGATGAAGAGGGCGCACTTTCGCTGTTGCAGGTGACGGACGTCTCCGGCCAGGTTCAGCCAATGGTGGTCAGCCCGAAGAAAGATTTTCTCTACGTCGGCGTGCGCCCGAACTTTCGCGTGCTGGCATTCCGCATTGCCGCCGACGGCACCCTGAGCGAAGCGGGCGATGCGCCGCTGCCGGGCAGTCCGACCCATATTTCCACCGATCGCGCTGGCAACTTTCTGTTTTGCGGCTCCTATAACGACGCCTGCGTCAGCGTCAGCCCGATTGGCGATGACGGACTGCCGCAGGCGCCGTCTCAGGTGATCCGCGAGCTGGAGGGCTGTCACTCCGCCAATATCGACAACGCCAACCAGACGCTGTTCGTTCCGGCCCTGAAGCAGGATCGCATCTGCCTTTATTCCCTGAGCGCCGACGGCACCCTGGCGCCGCGCGAGCAGGCGCAGGTCAACACGGTAGAGGGCGCGGGCCCGCGTCATATGGCGTTTCATCCCAACGGCAGCTACGCCTACTGCGTCAACGAACTCGACAGCACCGTCGACGTCTGGGCGCTGAGCAATGCGCGCGGCGAAGTTGAGCGCGTGCAGTCGCTGGACATGATGCCGCCGGGCTTTAACGAAACGCGCTGGGCGGCGGATATTCACCTGACCCCTAACGGCCGCTTCCTTTACGCCTGCGATCGCACCAGCAGCACCATTACGGTGTTCAGCGTCAGCGAAGATGGTGGCTTGCTCTCTATCGAGGGCTATCAGCCGACGGAAACCCAGCCGCGCGGCTTCAATATCGATCACAGCGGTCGTTATCTGGTGGCGGCAGGTCAGAAATCGCACCATATCGAAGTGTACCGTATCAGCGAGCCGCAAGGATTGCTGACTCCGCTGGCGCGCTATGCGGTGGGCCAGGGACCGATGTGGGTAGTGATCCACCCGCTCGATTAGGAATAGTGCGCAGGCGCAGCGGGGGCGCGGCCCCGCTGCTTTAGCGAAAAAGCAGGATACTGCTCTGAGATCAATATCGAGCTTTTCTGGCTGTGACAGGATGGGCGGATCTTTTTTTCGGAGTCAGGAACGATGAAGAAGAAAAACCGCACGTCTACCCCGCACGATGCTACGTTCCGGCAGTTTCTTACTCAGCCGGAAATCGCCCGCGATTTTATGTTGATCCACCTTCCGCCTGAACTGCGCGACGTCTGCGATCTCAACACGCTAAAGCTGGAGTCCGGCTCTTTTGTCGAGGATGACCTGCGTCAGTATTTTAGCGATGTGCTCTACAGCCTGAAAACTCTCGCGGGCGATGACAGCTATGTTCATGTTCTGATTGAGCATCAGTCTACGCCGGATAAACATATGGCATTCAGGCTGCTGCGTTATGCGGTGGCTGCTATGCAGCGCCATCTGGATGCTGGCCATAAAAAATTGCCGCTGGTGATACCGGTGCTGTTTTACGTGGGCAAGCGCAGCCCCTATCCCTGGTCAACCTGCTGGCTGGATGAGTTTAGCGATCCGGCACTGGCGGCAAGGCTCTACGGCACCGCTTTTCCACTGGTGGACGTCACCGTCATTCCTGACGAAGAGATTGCCGGTCATCGCACCATGGCTGCGCTGACGCTGCTGCAAAAGCACATTCATCAGCGCGATTTGGGCGAGATGCTGGACAAGCTGGCGTCTATCCTGCTGGCCGGTTATCTCTCTTCATCGCAGTTAATATCGCTGGTACACTATATTCTTCAGGCTGGCGAAGCCTCGGACGGCAAAGCTTTTGTTCGCGAACTGGCACAGCGGATGCCGCAACAGGGGGACGAATTGATGACCATTGCAGAACAGCTTAAACAGGAAGGTCTTAAAAAAGGGCTTGAACAAGGTCTTGAACAAGGTCTTGAAAAAGGTATGCAGCTTGGCCGTCAGGAAGGCCGTAACCAGGGTAAACTGGAAGTCGCTCGACGCCTGCTGGAGATGGGCATGCCCAGCGAGTCGATACAGGAAGCGACCGGCCTGAGCGAGGCGGAGCTGGCGCAAATCTGCCATTAATCGCTGGCGTAGCGGCGTCGCCTTTCGCGCGCCGCCTTCAGGCTCCGTTACGAATAGTTTACCGTAATGCTGGCGCTCGCCAGCGCATGAAAATGCACGTTAAAGCCGACCATCGCGCCGCTCGCCTCGGCGTCCACCTCGATTGTCTCAACATCCAGCGCATGCACGGTAAAAATATAGCGATGGCTTTCGCCCTGCGGCGGTGCCGCGCCGCCGTAGCCGGCTTTGCCAAAATCGGTGCGCGTCTGCAGCGCCCCTGGCGGCAGCATCGCCAGGCCGGAACCGGCGCCTTGCTCCAGCAGCTGGGTGCTGGCGGGAATATTCACCACCACCCAGTGCCACCAGCCGGAACCGGTCGGCGCATCGGGATCGTAACAGGTCACGACGAAGCTTTTGGTGCCTTCCGGCGCATCGTCCCACGCCAGATGCGGGGAGATATTGTCGCCCTGATAGCCCATGCCGTTAAACACCTGGCGCTCCGGCATCTTGTCGCCGTCGTTAAAATCATTGCTGTAAACGCGCATCTTCTCTCCTCGGTTGTGATAAACCTTCAGTATCAACGTCTTCCATCTTAGCGAAAAAAGACGACGGTTCCAGCCGTTAGCGACAATCAGGCGCTAAAGTGCGCCTCCCGCGTCAGCGCTTCCGCAATCGCCTCGGTCAGCTGGCGCAGCGCCTGCGGCGTGATGATATAGGGCGGCATCAGGTAGATCAGACGGCCAAACGGACGGATCCAGACGCCGCGCTCGACAAAAAAACGCTGCAGCGCGGCCATATTGACCGGACGGTGCGTCTCAATCACGCCGATTGCGCCCAGCACGCGCACATCCGCTACCTGCGGCGCGGCGCGCAGCGGCATCAGCTCTTCGCGCAGCTGCCGTTCGATGCGCGCCACCTGCTGCGGCCAGTGGCCTTCGTTAAGCAGAGAGAGGCTCTCTGCGGCCACGGCGCACGCCAGCGGATTGCCCATAAAGGTCGGCCCGTGCATAAAACAGCCCGCCGGGCTGTCGCTGATGCCGTCGGCGACGCGGCGCGTAGCGAGGGTCGCCGCCAGCGTCATCATACCGCCGGTCAGCGCCTTGCCGACGCAGAGAATATCGGGCGTCACTGCTGCATGCTCGCAGGCGAAAAGCTTGCCGCTACGGCCGAAGCCGGTGGCGATCTCATCGGCAATCAGCAGCAGATCATAGCGATCGCAGCACTCGCGCACCCGCTGCAGATAGCGCGGATGATAGAAGCGCATGCCGCCCGCGCCCTGTACGATCGGCTCGAGTATCACCGCCGCAAGCCTGGCGTGATGCAGTTCGATCAGGCGGACAAAGTCATCCGCATCGCGCTCGTCCCAGTCATCATTAAAGCCGCACTGCGGCGCCGCGGCAAAGTGGTGCTCCGGCAAGTAGCCGCGCCACAGGCTGTGCATCGAATTATCGGGATCGCAGACCGACATCGCCGCAAAGGTGTCGCCGTGATAGCCCCGCGCCAGCGTCAGAAACTGCTGGCGCGTTTCGCCGCGTCCGAGCCAGTACTGCATCGCCATCTTCATCGCCACTTCCACCGCGACCGAGCCGGAATCGGCGAGGAACACGCACTCCAGCGCGGCGGGCGTCATCGCCACCAGCTGGCGGCAGAGCGCGACTGCGGCAGGATGCGTAATGCCGCCGAACATCACATGCGACATCTGCGCCATCTGATCCTGCATTGCCTTATTGAGACGCGGATGGTTGTAGCCGTGAATTGCCGCCCACCAGGAGGACATGCCGTCCACCAGCTCGCGGCCATCCGCCAGCTGCAGCTGCGTGCCCTGCGCCGCGACGATTGGGTAGCAGGGCAGCGGATCGCGCATTGAGGTATAGGGATGCCAGATGTGCTGGCGGTCGAATTCAGCGTCCTGAGAGGTAAACATGGTAGTTGTAAACCAAAATAAAAAGATTTAGTTTACAAGTATAACCACGTTAACTGTCGGGATGACACCCTTTTTTGGAGTAGGCAATGGCACAACACTGGACGCTGGCGCAGGCGCAGGCGCTGTTTGATAAACCTTTTCTTGAGCTGATGTTTGAGGCGCAGCAGGTTCACCGCCAGCATTTCGACCCCCGGCAGGTGCAGGTCAGCACGCTGCTGTCGATCAAAACCGGTGCCTGCCCGGAGGACTGCAAATACTGCCCGCAAAGCGCCCGCTATAAAACCGGCCTGGCGTCCGAACGGCTGATGGAGGTGCAGGAGGTGCTGGCGTCGGCGCGCAAAGCGAAAGCGGCGGGATCGAGCCGCTTCTGCATGGGGGCGGCGTGGAAGAACCCCAACGACCGCGATATGCCTTACCTGGAGCAGATGGTGCAGGGCGTGAAGGCGCTGGGAATGGAGACCTGCATGACGCTCGGCACGCTAAGCGAGCAACAGGCGCAGCGCCTGGCGGGTGCCGGGCTCGATTTTTACAACCATAACCTCGACACCTCGCCGGAATTTTACGGCAGCATCATCACCACGCGATCCTATCAGGAGCGGCTGGATACGCTCGGCAAAGTGCGCGATGCCGGTATCAAAGTCTGCTCGGGCGGCATCGTCGGGCTGGGCGAAACCGTCAGCGATCGCGCCGGGCTGCTGGTGCAGCTGGCGAACCTGCCGACGCCGCCGGAGAGCGTGCCGATCAATATGCTAGTCAAGGTCAAAGGCACGCCGCTGGCAGATAACGACGACGTCGAGCCGTTTGACTTTATTCGCACCATCGCCGTGGCGCGCATCATGATGCCGACCTCGCACGTGCGCCTTTCGGCGGGCCGTGAACAGATGAGTGAGCAGACCCAGGCGATGTGCTTTATGGCAGGCGCCAACTCGATTTTCTACGGCTGCAAACTGCTCACCACGCCGAACCCGGAAGAGGACAAAGACCTGCTGCTGTTCCGCAAGCTGGGCCTCAATCCTGAACATACCCACACCACGCACGGCGATAACGAACAGCAGCAGCAGCTAAGCGAGCAGCTGTTCCACGCCGACACCGAACAGTTCTACAACGCGGCGCTGTAATGAGCTTCTCCACGCGTATGGCGCAGGCGCTGGAGGCGCGCCGCGTCGCTGACGGCTGGCGGCAGCGGCGGCGGGTCGCGCGCAACGATACCCGCACGCTGCAGGTCGCGGGCAAAACCTACCGCCACTTCTCCAGCAACGACTATCTCGGCCTGAGCCAGCATCCGGCGGTGCTCGCCGGCTGGCATCAGGGCGCGCCGGGCGCCGGCGCGTCGGGACACGTCACAGGCTACAGCAGCCGCCACGCCGAGCTGGAGGCGCAGCTCGCCGACTGGCTCGGCTACGCGCGCGCGCTGCTGTTTATCTCCGGCTTCGCCGCTAATCAGGCGATCGTGCATCTGCTGGCGCAGAAGCAGGATCGCATTATCGCCGATAAGCTGGCGCACGCGTCGCTGCTCGATGCGGCGGGCCATACGCCCGCCGCGCTGCGCCGCTTTCACCATAACGATGTTGAGAGCCTGACGCAGCGGCTGGCGTCGCCGTGCAGTGGCGAAACCCTGGTGATCACCGAAGGGATCTTCAGCATGGACGGCGACAGCGCGCCGCTGGAGGCGATCGCTGCCGCCACGCGTGGCGCAGACGGCTGGCTGCTGGTGGATGACGCCCACGGCATCGGCGTGGTGGGCGAGCAGGGGCGCGGCAGCTGCTGGCGGCAGGGCGTGAAGCCGGAGCTGCTGGTAGTGACCTTTGGCAAAGCCTTTGGCGTCAGCGGCGCGGCGCTGCTGTGCGACGACGCGACCGCTGACTATTTCCTGCAGTTCTCGCGCCACCTCATCTACTCGACGGCAATGCCGCCCGCCCAGGCGAGCGCGCTGCTGGCGGCGCTGCATGAGATTCAGGGCGGGGACGCGCTGCGTCAGCGGCTCAGCGACAATATTCAGCGCTTTCGCCGCGGCGCGGCGGGCTTGCCCTGGTCGCTGATGCCGTCGGAAAGCGCAATCCAGCCGCTGATCGTCGGCGAAAATGGTGCCGCGCTGGCGCTGGCGCAGCGGCTGGCGCAGGCGGGCTGCTGGGTCAGCGCCATCCGGCCGCCGACGGTGCCGCCCGGCACCGCGCGGCTGCGCATTACCCTGACCGCCGCCCACCAGGCGGATGATATCGACGTACTGCTGGAGGCGCTGCATGACGCTGCGGGTTAACAAAGCGGCGGTGGCGCGCGCCTTCGGCCGCGCGGCGGGCCACTACGAACAGCACGCCGAGCTGCAGCGCCGCTGCGGCGATGCGCTGCTGGCGCTGGCGCCGCCGCTGGCCGCTGGCGACCTGCTCGATGCGGGCTGCGGCACCGGCTGGTATAGCCGTCTCTGGCAGCAGCGCGGGCAGCGCGTCGTGGCGCTCGATCTCTCGCCGCAGATGCTGCGGCAGGCGCGCAGCCTTGATGCGGCGAGCGGCTATCTGGCGGGCGACATCGACGCCTTACCGCTGGCGAGCAGGAGCGTTGACTGCGTCTGGAGCAATCTGGCGGTGCAGTGGAGCAGCGACTTGCGCACCGCGCTGCAACAGTTCGCCCGCGTGCTGCGCCCCGACGGCGTTATGCTCTTCTCGACGCTGCTGGCCGACTCGCTGCAGGAGGTGCACGACGCCTGGCGGCCACTCAGCTTCGGGGAGCATGCTAATCGCTTTCTGACCGAGGCGCAGGTGCGCGCGGCGGGCGCCGGGCTCAACCTGCGCTTTATCCGTCAGACGCAGGTGATGCATTTTCCCAACGCCCTGAGCGCAATGCGATCGCTAAAGGGCATCGGCGCCACGCATCTGCACCAGGGCCGGGAGGGCGCGCCGCTGACGCGGCAGCGGCTGGCCCAGCTTGAGGCGCTGTGGCCGCGCGATGCGCAGGGCTGTCGCCTGACCTATCAACTGCTTTTTGGAGTGACGCAACGATGAAATGGTTTATTACCGGCACCGACACCGAGGTGGGCAAAACGGTCGCCAGCGGCGCGCTGCTGCAGGCGGCGGGCGCGGCGGGCTATCGCACTGCCGGCTATAAGCCGGTCGCCTCCGGCTGCGACGTCACGCCGGAAGGCGTGCGCAACGGCGACGCGCTGGCGCTGCAGCGCTACAGCAGCCTGACGCTGCGCTATGAACAGGTTAATCCGCTTGCGTTTATCGAGCCGACCGCGCCACATATTGTCAGCGCAGAAGAGGGCAGGCCCATCGCGTTTGAAAAGCTTTCACAGGGGCTGCGCGCGCTGGAGGCGCAGGCGGATTGGGTGCTGGTAGAGGGCGCAGGCGGCTGGTACACGCCGCTGTCGGAGACGCAGACCTATGCCGACTGGGTGGCGGAGGAGCAGCTTCCGGTGATCCTGGTGGTCGGAGTCAAGCTGGGCTGCATCAACCACGCCATGCTGACCGCCGATGCGGTGCTGGCGCGAAAGCTGCGGCTGGCAGGCTGGATCGCCAACGACATCGAGCCGCCGGGCAAGCGACATCACGCCTATATGGCGACCCTGAAACAGCGCATTCCCGCGCCGTTTCTCGGCGAAATTCCCTGGCTGCCCGATTCGGCGGCGCAGGCGGACTGCGGCCGCTTTATCACGCTGCCGCGCTAGCGTTCAGCTCACCGTCAGCCACTTATTGACGGTGAGATCGTCCAGCTGCGCTACGCGCCCCTGCGCGACGTTGCGGCCGCGATGCAGCAGCAAAAAGTAGTCGGCGACGCGGCGGATCAGGGAGACGCGCTGCTCCAGCAGCAGCACGGTCAGGCCGTAATCGAGATTCAGGCGGCGAATCAGGTTGCCCATCTCCTCTTCCAGCCACGGCGACATGCCGTCGGTCGGCTCGTCGAGGATCAGCAATCTGGGCCGCAGCACCAGCGCGCGCGCCAGCGCCAGCTGCTGCTGCTGATCTATGGGCAGCTCGCCGCTGCGCTGCTGCCGCAGCGAGTAGAGCGCCGGAAAGAGATCGAACACCATCTCAGGGATGACGTGCGGTTTGTCGCTCTGACCGCTGCCCGCCAGCAGGGCGATCAGCAGGTTATCCTCTACGCTCATCTGCGAGAAGATATGGCGCCCCTGCGGCACATAGCCGATCCCCATGCGCGCACGCTGTTCGGCCGGCTGCAGCAGCAGATCGCGCGGCGGAGCGCCATCTTCCTGCCAGGTCATCGATCCACTGTTAATCGGCAGGCGTCCCATTATGCAGTTCACCAGTGTGGTCTTGCCCATGCCCGGGCGGCCCAGCACGCCAGTGCAGGTGCCGGGCGGCAGGTCGAGATCCACATCCCACAGGATATGGTTCTGCCCGTAAAACTGATTCACCGAACGTAAACTCAGCATCTGACTCTCCTCTTACAGATCTTGCCTGAATGCTTCCGCTCTTTGACGTCTGGCAAACAAGTCTCATCGGTGGCGGTTGCGCGCATGTCGCCATGCCTGACTTTCCCCAACCCTCTCGCTGAACGCTGCAATTACCGGGCCAGAATGACTTTTCCGGCCAGGAAGCGTTGTCAGAGTGCCGTTGGCCCGAAAAAGATGAAAAATGCTTAACAATTGCATCGGGTAATCAGAGCGCTGCACTTTCACGGTGCTGATGGCTTAACGTTTCTGGTGCAACGGGGCTGCGGCATGGCAGCTTGTTGAATTTAGCTGGTCTTAAACACGGTCGCGGCTGGGCGAAAATTCAGCGGCGGGCTGAAAAAGCATAGTTAACCGCCACGTTTGCGACAGGAATTTAAGCGGAAAAATTTTTTTTTCACGCGGGCGGCTTAAGAACAAAAAATTATGCACAGCCGATGGCGAAAGGGCTGCCTTTAGTTATCCACCATTCCTGTGGATAACCTTGTGTATTAGACAGTGAAAACAGAGCGCAAGCGAGGAAACACGCGGCCTGGTTACATAATGCTGAGAAACTGGGCTTTTGCCTTATAGTTTTACAAATCAGATAGTTAATAAAAAACAAGCCTGCGAATTTTCTGCGCCGTAACAGAGCTGAAATTTAATGACGGTCTCTTGACAAATGTTATAAATCCGCTTCGGCTGGGGATAACCTTGCGCAACAGCGAAAATGTTGTGGGGTTGTTACAGCCAGCGCGAAACCACGCCGCGTCAGCCTCTCACTGTGCCGCGTTACTGTTGATTTATCCAGTATTATTTTCTGGCAAAATCGCCAATGCAGAGTAAAATGACTCGGCTAGCCGCCGCATTCTTCAGCAGGAACCGCATCTCATGAGTAAAGTCTTTAAACTAAATTCCGCTTTTCAGCCTTCCGGCGACCAGCCAGAGGCGATTCGTCGCCTCAAAGAGGGGCTGGAGGATGGCCTTGCCCATCAGACGCTGCTTGGCGTAACCGGCTCCGGCAAGACCTTTACCGTTGCCAACGTGATTGCCGATCTTAACCGGCCTGCGATGGTGCTGGCACCGAACAAAACCCTGGCGGCGCAGCTCTACGGCGAGATGAAGGAGTTTTTTCCCGACAACGCGGTGGAGTTCTTTGTCTCCTATTACGACTACTATCAGCCAGAAGCCTATGTGCCGAGCTCCGACACCTTTATCGAAAAAGACGCCTCGGTAAACGAACATATCGAGCAGATGCGACTTTCGGCCACCAAGGCGCTGCTGGAGCGTCGCGACGTAATCGTGGTGGCGTCGGTTTCCGCTATTTACGGCCTGGGCGATCCCGATCTCTATCTGAAAATGATGCTGCACCTGACGCGCGGCATGCTGATCGACCAGCGCAGCATTCTGCGCCGTCTGGCGGAGCTGCAGTATACGCGCAACGACCAGGCGTTTCAGCGCGGCACCTTCCGCGTGCGCGGCGAAGTGATCGATATTTTCCCGGCGGAGTCGGAAGATACCGCGCTGCGCGTTGAGCTGTTTGATGAAGAGGTCGAGCGGCTGTCGCTGTTCGATCCGCTCACCGGGCAAATCTTGTCTACCGTGCCGCGCTTTACTATCTATCCCAAAACGCACTACGTGACGCCGCGCGAACGTATTCTGCAGGCGATGGAAGATATCAAAGTGGAGCTGGCGGATCGCCGCCGGGTGCTGCTGGAGAACAATAAGCTGCTGGAAGAGCAGCGCCTGACGCAGCGCACCCAGTTCGATCTGGAGATGATGAACGAGCTGGGCTACTGTTCGGGCATCGAAAACTACTCGCGCTACCTCTCCGGGCGCGGGCCGGGCCAGCCGCCGCCGACGCTGTTTGACTACCTGCCCGCCGACGGTCTGCTGATCGTCGATGAATCGCACGTCACCATTCCGCAAATCGGTGGGATGTATAAGGGCGACCGCGCGCGTAAGGAGACGCTGGTGGAGTACGGTTTCCGCCTGCCTTCCGCGCTCGATAACCGTCCGATGAAGTTCGAAGAGTTTGAGGCGCTGGCGCCGCAGACCATTTACGTTTCGGCCACGCCGGGCAACTACGAGCTGGAAAAATCGGGCGGCGAGGTGATCGATCAGGTGGTGCGTCCGACTGGCCTGCTCGATCCGCTGCTGGAGGTGCGTCCGGTGGCGACGCAGGTGGACGATCTGCTGTCGGAGATCCGCAAACGCGTCACCCTCAACGAGCGCGTGCTGGTGACGACGCTGACCAAGCGTATGGCGGAAGATCTCACCGAGTATCTGGAAGAGCATGGCGAGAAGGTGCGCTACCTGCACTCCGATATCGATACCGTCGAGCGTATGGAGATCATCCGCGATCTGCGTCTTGGCGAGTTTGACGTGCTGGTGGGGATCAACCTGCTGCGCGAAGGCCTGGATATGCCGGAAGTGTCGCTGGTGGCGATCCTCGATGCGGATAAAGAGGGCTTCCTGCGTTCAGAACGCTCGCTGATCCAGACCATCGGGCGCGCGGCGCGTAACGTTAACGGCAAAGCGATCCTCTACGCCGACAAGATCACCAACTCCATGGCGCGCGCCATTGAAGAGACTGAACGCCGTCGCGAGAAGCAGCAGAAGTACAACGAGGAAAAAGGCATTGTGCCGCAGGGGCTCAACAAGAAGATCACCGATATTCTTGAGTTGGGCCAGAACGTCATCAAGACGCGCGGCAAGGCCAAAGCCAGCAGCCGCGGTGCCGCCGAGGCGGATGCCAGCTATCTGGCGCTGACGCCGCAGGCGTTGCAGAAGAAGATCCACGAGCTGGAGTCGCAGATGCAGCAGCACGCGCAGAACCTGGAGTTCGAAGAGGCGGCAAACGTGCGCGACAAGCTGCATCAGCTGCGCGAACTTTTTATCGCCGCCTCGTAGCGGCTTAGCTGAACCGCTGAATGGCGTGTTCCAGCGCCAGGCGCAGCAGCTGGCGGTCGTGACGATAGGGAATATCGGCGGCCTCCAGCGGCTCGCGTACAATCAGGCGGTTCTCCACGCCGGCGGTGTCGGCGGCGGGGCTGACCACCACCGCGTCAATCACCCGCTTGCCGATATATTTCTCCATCATTGCCAGCTTATCCGCCACCGTCAGGCTGGCGGCGGCGGGACTCAGCTCGCGTCCCAGATTGCCGATAAACACCATGGTGGCGGGCGTACGGCGCAGCGCGCGCGCCATCTCCTCCATCAGCAGGCTCGGCATCAGGCTGGTGTAAAAGCTGCCGGGGCCGATCAGAATCAGGTCCGCTTCGGCAATCGCTTCCAGCGCCTCGCGGGTCGGCGCCACGTTCGGGTGCAGCATCAGCTCTTGCGGCGGCTGGGTCATGGCGTCGATATCGGTTTCGCCGTAAACCATATTGCCTTCGCTGTCTAAGGCCACCAGATCGACCGGCTGCTCCGACATCGGGATCAGGAAGGCGTCGACCTTGAGCAGGTTGCGAATGATATTGATCGCCTCCAGCGGCCGGACGCTGAGGTGATCCAGCGCTTTGAGCATCAGGTTGCCCAGGTTGTGGCCGGCGAGCTCGCCGTTGCCAGCAAAGCGATACTCAAACATCGCCGACGCGACGCTTGGCTCAGTAATCAGCTGGTTGATGCAGTTGCGCATATCGCCCCAGGCGATGCCGCCTTCGGAACGGCGTATGCGTCCGGTAGAGCCGCCGTTATCGGTGGTAGTGACAATGCCGGTCAGGCGCGAGCCGAGCGGCGACAGGGCGGACATTACGCGCCCCAGCCCGTGTCCGCCGCCCAGCGCCACCACGCGATCGAGGTCTGCCAAAGTTCGGTTCATATTTCCTCTTTATACCCGCTGCCGTCTTGCCGTACCGGCGTTCTTTTCTGCGGGTGATGTTAACCTTAATGCCGCGAAAATGCGGCGAAAAAACGTTATATATCAATATATATAGCGAAATTAGTGGATGGCAGAGCGGCAAAATTCGCGCTACCATTTGCCAACCATGTCGTCCATGTGGGCGACATACACTCAAAGCCTGAACGCCTAAGTCAAACGATAGGGGGTTCAGGCCGCAGCCGACGCGCTGCCAGGGTGCAGAAAGAAATGCCTGCATCTCCCGTATTTGGAAAAGGTGTTCTGGTGTCACAATTTACTGATGCATTTGCACGTCGGTTTTATTACCTGCGTCTCTCGGTGACGGATGTCTGTAACTTCCGCTGCACCTACTGCCTGCCCGATGGCTACAAGCCGCAGGGCGTGAGCAACAAAAGCTTTCTCTCGCTCGATGAAATTCGACGCGTCACGCGCGCCTTCGCCGCGGCCGGCACTGAAAAAGTGCGCCTGACCGGCGGCGAGCCGTCGCTGCGTCGCGATTTTACCGACATTATCGCCGCCGTGCGGGAAAATCGCGCCATTCGGCAGATCGCTGTCACCACCAACGGCTATCGGCTGGCGCGCGACGTCGGCGCGTGGCGCGCTGCCGGGCTCACCGCGCTGAACGTCAGCGTAGACAGTCTCGACGCGCGCCAGTTCCACGCCATCACCGGACAGGACAAGTTCCATCAGGTAATGGCGGGCATCGATGCCGCCTTCGACGCGGGCTTCCAGCAGGTCAAAGTCAACAGCGTGCTGATGCGCGACCTCAACAGCCGCAGCCTGCAAACCTTTCTTGACTGGATCCGCACGCGCCCGATTCAGCTACGATTTATCGAGCTGATGGAGACGGGCGAGGGCGGCGCGCTGTTCCGCGACCAGCACGTTTCTGGCGCCCTGATCCGCGACCAGCTGATCGCCCAGGGCTGGCAGCGCCGCGAGCGCGGCCGCAGCGACGGCCCGGCGCAGGTCTTTTACCATCCAGACTACGTCGGCGAGATCGGCCTGATTATGCCCTATTCGCGCGATTTCTGCGCCAGCTGCAACCGTCTGCGCGTCTCGGCGCACGGCAACCTGCACCTCTGCCTGTTCGGCGACAGCGGCGTGCCGCTACGCGATCTTTTAACCTCTGACGATCAGCAGGCGGAGCTGCAGGCGCGCATCGCGCACAGCCTGGGCGCCAAGAAGCAGACGCACTTCCTGCATCAGGGCAACACCGGCATCACGCAGAACCTTTCCTTCATCGGCGGTTAATCTCAGGAGCGAGTCAATGGGCAAATCTACGGGTGAATTTATTCCGGTCAACCTGGCGGTGCTGACCGTTTCCGACCGGCGCGACGCCAGCAGCGACACCTCCGGCGACTATCTGCGCGGCGCGGCGCACGAAGCCGGGCACGTGGTGGTGGATCACGCCATCGTCGGCGAAGATCGCTATCGCATTCGCGCCATCGTGTCGCGCTGGATCGCCAGCCTGGATGTCCAGGTGGTGGTGATCAACGGCGGCACGGGGTTCAATGCGAAAAACATCACGCCCGAGGCGATTGAGCCGCTGTTCGACCGCAAAATAGAGGGCTTCGGCGAGCTGTTTCGTATGTTCTCCTGGGAGGATATCGGCGGTTCGACGCTGCAGTCGCGCGCCGTCGCCGGCATCGCCAACGGCACGCTGATCTTCGCGATGCCCGGTTCCACCAGCGCCTGCGAGAGCGCCTGGGAGCGCATTATCGCCGACCAGATCGACGCCCGGACCGGCCCCTGTAATTTCGTCTCACATTTAAAGAAGCTGTAAGCCATGCAACTGACACATATTAACGCCGCGGGCGAAGCCCATATGGTCGACGTCTCCGCCAAGGCGGAAACGGTGCGCGAGGCGCGCGCGGAAGCGCTGGTGCTGATGGCCGCCGAAACGCTGCAGATGATCGTCGACGGCAGCCACCATAAAGGCGACGTCTTCGCCACGGCGCGCATCGCCGGCATTCAGGCCGCCAAACGCACCTGGGAGCTGATTCCGCTCTGCCATCCGCTGATGCTGAGCAAGGTTGAAGTCAATCTGGTGGCTGAGCCAGAACATCAGCGCGTGCGCATCACCTCGCTCTGCCGCCTGAGCGGCAAAACCGGCGTCGAAATGGAGGCGCTGACCGCCGCATCGGTGGCGGCGCTGACCATTTACGACATGTGTAAAGCGGTGCAGAAAGATATCGTTATCGACCAGCTGCGCCTGCTGAGCAAAAGCGGCGGCAAATCCGGCGATTTTCAGGCGGTGGCCCATGATTAAGGTGCTGTTTTTCGCACAGGTGCGCGAGCTGGTGGGCACCAGCGCGCTGGAGGTGCCGGCCGACTTTCCCGACGTGGCGACGCTGCGCGACGCGCTGGCGCAAAAAGGCGATCGCTGGGCGCTGGCGCTCGACTCAGGCAAACTGCTGGCCGCCGTCAATCAGACGCTGGTGCCGATGTCCCATGCGCTGAAGGCGGGCGATGAAGTGGCCTTTTTCCCGCCGGTCACGGGAGGTTGAGATGGCAACGCAGATCCGCGTTGGCGCGGCGCCCTTCAGTATGGCCGACGAATACGCCTGGCTCTCAACCTCCGACGCCGACGGCGCAGTGGTGACCTTTACCGGCAAAGTGCGCAATCATAACCTGGGCGACAGCGTCGCCGCGCTCACCCTTGAGCACTATCCGGGGATGACGGAAAAAGCGCTGCAGGAAATCGTCGACGAGGCGCGTCACCGCTGGCCGCTCCAGCGCGTCAGCGTGATCCACCGCATCGGCGAGCTTTTTCCCGGCGATGAGATCGTATTCGTCGGCGTCACCAGCGCGCACCGCGGCAGCGCCTTCGCCGCCGCGGAATTTATCATGGACTACCTGAAAACCCGCGCCCCCTTCTGGAAGCGCGAAGCCACCGAACAGGGCGATCGCTGGGTGGACGCCCGCGACAGCGACCATCAGGCCGCGCAGCGCTGGGATTAAGGCTTACTGAGCTGCTCCGCCGGACCGAAATGGGTCTGGCCGTGAGCGTGCTCGCCGCCGCCTGAAACGCGTTTCAGCTGGATCACCTCGCCGCGCTGCCAGGCGTTAGCGCCCGGCAGCACCGGCTGGGTGACGATATCGGCGCGTGACGCCCGCAGCTTGCGGCTGTCGATATCAAAACGTTTGTCGCGATCCGCCAGCAGGCGATTGTCAAGCTGACCGTCGGCGGTAAAGCCCATCATCAGCGCCGGAATGCCAATCGGCAGAGTTTTGTCGCGATCGGTATGCCAGGTGTGCCAGGTTTTGCCGTAGGTGTTGGCGATGCGCGCCATCAGCGCGTGATCCGCCGCCTGTGGCAGACCTGGCGCAATCAGCGTGCCCGATTTCACCTCGTAGTTGTGGCTGTGCCACAGCTTTTTCTCTTCCGGCGGCAGGCTCTGATAGAGCCGCGCGCTAATGATATACTCCACCCCCATCAGCCGCGCGTCTTTGGTATTGCCGTCGTAAATCACCGCCTGCATCACGTCGTCGTTCAGCACCGTCACATAGTGGTGCGCCTCCATCTGGCCGTTCTGATCGCCACTGTAGAAGTGAAAGCCGTCGAGATAGGTATTAATCGCCTCGATGGGCGGACGCGACTGCAGCAGGTCTGCGCCTGTGGCGAGCGCTTTCATTTTTGCCGAGGTGGGCGCGCCGGGGGAGGCGACCTGCGCGGGCGTGTTATTTGCGCCGCAGCCGCTGAGCAGCAGGGCAACGGCGGCACCGAGCCAGAGTTTTTGCATAACTATTTCCTTTTACGCGAGAAAACCTCAGCCTGGCTGAGAAACGCCGATACGCAAGCGCGACGGCAGCGCGGGAATTTACGCCTCGTCTGATGGTTTGTCCGCGCTTCGGTGCTAAGGTAAGGGTTTTGTTTTCCTGCAAGGACCGCTATGTCAGTTTCCGCATCGCTCAAATCGTTCTCGCTGCTCGCCGTGCTGGTGCTGGCGGGGTGTAGCACCAAAAAAACGCCCGAGGCGCCGGTGCGTCAGCCGGACGACGTCAAGGCGCAAATTCAGCGTCTGCTGCCCGCGCACGTCAGCGACAAACCGGGCTGGGCCACCGATATCTATACCTCGTTCCGCACCCAGCAGATCGACCCCAGCGTCAGCAATCTGTGCGCCGCCATCGCCGTCGCGGATCAGGAGTCGAACTTCAGCGCCGAGGCGGCGGTGCCCGGCCTGCCGAAAATCGCCTGGGGCGAGATTGACCGCCGCGCGGCGAAGGTGCACGTGCCGGCGTTCCTGGTGCGCACCGCGCTGATGATTAAATCCTCTAACGGCGAAAGTTATGCGGCGCGGCTCGACAAAGTGCGCAGCGAAAAAGAGCTGAGCGCCATTTTCGACGATTTTATTGATATGGTGCCGATGGGGCAGACGCTGTTCGGCAACCTGAATCCGATTCATACCGGCGGTCCGATGCAGGTCAGCATCAGCTTCGCCGAGGCGCACGCCAAAGGCTATCCCTGGCCGATCGACGGCTCGATCCGCCGCGAGGTCTTTACCCGTCACGGCGGCATGTACTTCGGCATTATGCATCTGCTGGGCTATCCGGCGGACTACAGCAAGCCGATCTACCGCTTCGCCGACTTTAACGCGGGCTGGTACGCCAGCCGCAACGCGGCCTTTCAGGCGGCAGTGGCGCGCGCGACCGGCATGAAGCTGGCGCTCGACGGCGACCTGATCCTCTATGGCTCAGACAAAGCGGGCGCCACCGAGCTGGCGGTGCGCACGCTGGCGAAGCAGATCGACATGAGCGACAGCGCCATCCGGCGCGATTTAGAGAAAGGGGAGCAGGCGAGCTTCAGCGACAGCACGCTCTGGAAGCAGGTCTTCGCGCTGGCGGATAAGATGGCTGGCCGCCCGCTGCCGCGCGAGATGCTGCCGGGCATCAAGCTGGAGAGTCCGAAAATCACCCGCAATCTCACCACGGCCTGGTTCGCGCAGCGCGTTGACAGCCGCTATCAGCAATGTTTATCGCGCCGCTGAAGCGCGCATTGTGGGGCAGTTAAGCCATGCTGTGCCACAATTAGGCATATCCGTCGGCTTGCCGACGCCTTTTCACTTACATGAGGTGCATCATGGATCGATATCCACGCAATGATTCTCTGGTGCAGTCCGCGACGAGCGGGTTGCAGGCTTTTATGGCGCAGGTTTACGGCTGGATGACCTGCGGTCTGCTGCTCACCGCCTTCGTCTCCTGGTATGCGGCGGGCAACGAGCGCATCATGTTCTTTATCTTTTCTAACCGCATGACCTTCTTCGGCCTGATCATCGCCCAGCTGGCGGTGGTGTTCGTGCTCTCCGGCATGGTGCATCGTCTGAGCGGGGCGCTGGCGACCGGGCTGTTTATGCTCTATTCAGTGCTGACCGGCCTGACCATGGCCAGCATTTTTCTCGCCTACACCTACACCTCCATCGCCAGCACCTTCTTCGTGACGGCGGGGATGTTCGGCGCCATGAGCTTCTACGGCTACACCACCAAACGCGACCTGAGCCGCTTCGGCAGCCTGCTGTTTATGGCGCTGATCGGCATTTTGCTGGCGTCGCTGGTGAATTTCTGGCTGAAGAGCCCGGCACTGATGTGGGCAATTACCTATATCGGCGTGGTGGTGTTCGTGGGGCTGACCGCCTATGACACCCAACAGCTGCGTCAGATGGGGGAGCAGATTGACGTGCGCGATCGCGAGTCGCTGCGTCGCTATTCGATTATGGGGGCCCTGAAGCTCTATCTCGACTTTATCAACCTCTTCCTGCTGCTGCTGCGCATCTTCGGCAACCGTCGCTAGGAAATAAGGGGCGCCATCCCGCCAGGGATGGCGCGTCTGTTCGCTACGAACTCTTCTGCAGTTTCTGTTCATTCCTGGCGCGCAGATGCTTCGCGCGGCTCTCCAGCATCAGATAGAGCACCAGCGCCAGCAGCAGCGGCAAAATAAAGTAAAGCACGCGATAGGCGAGCAGCGCCGCAATAATGGTGCCGTGCGAGGCGTGCTGTCCGCTCAGCAGCGCCAGGAACACCGCCTCCAGCACGCCGATCCCGGCCGGAATATGAATAATCACCCCCGCAATGCTGCTGATCAGCAGTACGCCGAGCACGATGGGGTAATCGACCTGCCGCGCCAGCAGTAGCCAGATGATTGCGCCCATCACCAGCCAGTTGGCGGAGGAGACCGCAAACTGAAACAGCGCCATGCGCAGCGACGGCAGCTGCAGCGTCTGACGCCGGATGGTCCACTTGCGGCGCTTTGAAAAGGCGCAGGCCCAGAGAAAAATCGCCACCACCGCCAGCAGCACCACGCCGATAATGCGCAGCGTGGTCTCGCCGATAAACCAGCCGCCGGGGATCGGCACCATGCCCGCGCTAAAGACGATGCCCGCCAGCAGGATATAGCCGAGCCAGTTGGTGGCGATGCTGAGCGAGAAAATGCGCGTGATGGTGGCGCTGTCCAGCCCCAGCCGCGAATAGAGCCGGTAGCGCATCGCCACGCCGCCGACCCAGGTGCTGAGCGTCAGGTTGAAGGCGTAGCAGATAAAGGAGACCAGCATCACCTGCCGCTTCGCCAGCTTATGGCCGCAGTAGGCGCGGCCGATCAGGTCATAGCAGCCGTAGGTGAGGTAGCTGACGATCACCAGCGCGACCGCACTCAGCACCGCCAGCCGGTTATAGTTGACGATAACGTTGTAGACATCTTCCCAGTTCACTTTGCGGGCGTAGATCACCAGCAGCACAATTACCGCGATGAAAAAGAGCCAGGTCAGCACCTTCTTCGCCCGCTTCCATTTAAGATGTTTTTCCGCCATCAGGATTTCGCCCCTTCATTGTCTGTTTCGACACGGTCCTGCGTTTCCATTTCTGGCTGAACCGGCGGGTCAACCTGCGCAATCAGCGGCGTATGCGCGGGCAGCCAGCCGGCGATAGCCGGGAAATGGCGTAAGAAGTGAAACACCACCACGCTTTTGGTGAGCTGCCACCAGTTGCGCGGCGGCAGGCGATCTTCCTGCACGCGCTGGCAGTCCTTCGCCAGCAGCTGCTCCAGGTTATCGCGCAGCGTCTGGTTAAAGTCGCGATCGTAGATAATCAGATTGGCTTCGAGATTGAGCGACAGGCTCAGCGGATCGAGGTTGCTGGAGCCGACGGTGGACCACTGGCGATCCTGCACCGCCACCTTGCCGTGCAGCGGGCGGCGGATATATTCGTAGACCTCGACGCCGGCATCCACCAGATAATTATAGAGCAGTTCCGCGCCGACTTTGACGATCGGCATATCGGGTTCGCCCTGCACGATCAGCCTGACCCGTACGCCGCGCTGCGCCGCGCTGCGCATCTCGCGCAGCAGGCGATAGCCCGGGAAAAAGTAGGCGTTGGCGATAATCACATCCTCTTTCGCGGTGTGCAGCATATCGAGATAGTGCTTTTCGATATCGTCGCGGTGGTCATCGTTGTCGCGATAGACAAACAGCACCTGCGCGTTGCCGGGCGCGGCGTTGACCGCCGGGCGATGCGAGCGGCCGCCCCACCAGCGGCGCGTCACCGCTTCGCTGCCCATCGCCTCGCGCACGTAGCGGGTGATATCCTCGACGATGGGGCCTTTGACCTCGACGGCATAATCCTGCTTCGCCTCGGGGCCGTAGCTGGTGTTGTGCTCGGCGGAGAAGTTAATGCCGCCGACAAAAGAGATGACGTCGTCGACCACCACAATTTTCCGGTGCAGGCGGCGGAAGACGTTGGTGCGCATCCCCAGCACCAGCGGACGCGGATCGTAATAGATAAAGCGCACGCCTTCCGCCGTCAGGCTGTTGACGAATGTGTCGGAGAGGTTCGGCGAGCCGTAGCCATCCACCATCACCTCAATCTTCACGCCGCGCTGGGCGGCGGCCAGCAGCTCGCGGTGCAGCGCGTTGCCGACCTCATCCTCAAACAGGATAAAGGTTTCCAGCATCACGCTGCGCTCGGCGCGCTGGATCGCGCCGAACACGCGTGGGAAAAATTCTTCGCCGTTTTCCAGCAGACGCAGACTGTTGCCTTCTCGCCATTCAAAATTCATAGGTGGATCTCCACGGCGAGCGGGGCGTGATCCGACAGGTGCGACCAGGGCTTGCGCGGCAGCGCCCAGGGATGACTGACCGTAGCGTTGCGGACGTAAATACGATCGAGCCGCAGCAGTGGGAAGCGGGCAGGGAAGGTGCGCGCCGGGCGACCGTGTTTCATGCTGAAAACCTCTTTGAGTCCTGCGCCATGCTTCAGAATGTGATTGGCGCGCAGCTGCCAGTCGTTGAAGTCGCCCGCGACCACCAGCGGCGCGTCCTGCGGCAGCGAGGCCACCATCTCGCACATCATCTTCATCTGGGCGTGGCGGTGCGCCTCTTTCAGACCCAGATGCACGCAGATCACGTGCAGGGTGCCGTGCGGCTCTGGCAGGCTGATTTTGCAGTGCAACATGCCGCGGTTTTCACTTCCTGCAACAGAAATATCGCGATTTTCGTACTCCTGAATGGGAAACCGTGACAAAATCGCGTTCCCGTGGTGTCCCTCTGGATAAACGGCGTTGCGGCCATAGGCAAAGTCGTTCCACATGGTGTCGGCGAGAAACTCGTAGTGCGGCGTGTCTGGCCAGTTCTCGTGGTGCAGCGGGTGTACGGCATGTGTGCCCATCACCTCCTGCAAAAAGACGATATCGGCTGAGGTGGCACGCACCGCTTCGCGCAGTTCCGGCAGAATGAAGCGACGGTTAAAGGTAGTAAATCCCTTATGGGTATTGATCGTCAGGACTTTAAGGGAAAATCCTTGCTTGGTTTGTGGCATACTCTCGACGCACTCCTTTTCATCAGCAACAAAAGTAAAGTGTAGTCTTTGTCACAAACGGGTGCGGTCAAGGAGGGAAATTTAGGGCGTTATCCGAAAATTGCTTTACATTGAGGAAACCGTTACCGGCCTGTGCCGGTTGCACTTGGGCGACCTGTTGGGTCTGCCAGGAGAAAAGAATGAAATGGTCTAATCGTGTTCAAATCATCACTGGACAAACCTGCGTGCATATTGCCATGCACGCGCTGGTGATTGCCGCGCTGATCTGGGGCTGGAAGCACAAAGCTCTGATCGAAGTGTGCAGCACGCTGGTAGCCGCCTATGCCGTGGTGTTTATCGCCATGCTGGTCCTGCAGCGTAGTGTTCGTTTGCGTCGCATCGGTGATTATCTTGAAGAAGCGACTACCACCTACTATTTTGGCGCGGCGATGATGACGCTGTTTATCGTCTCGCGCTACATTCACAACGCCCTGCTGATCGGTATGCTGGGCGTGGTGATGCTGGTAGGGCCGGCGCTGGTTTCGCTGCTGGCGAAAGAGCCGGCAGGGCGCATCCAGAAGAAGCGCAGCTAAGCTTCCGGGTTCGCTATCAGGGGCTGCCGCAAGGCGGCCCTTGTTGTTTCTGCCTTTCTCGCACCCCGCGACGAAAGCTGCTACACTGCCTGCCTTACGCATCGTAGTTTGTGCCCTTTTCACACGTTAGCCCTCGGCTGGCGCCACTTTCCCCCTGAAAACTACACCGTAAATCACGGTCAGGGCGGACCGGAGTAACACACTTAATGTCTTTTGACTCTCTCGGCCTGAGCGCCGATATTTTGCGTGCGGTCGCTGAACAGGGCTACCGTGAACCTACCCCTATCCAGCGCCAGGCGATCCCGGTGGTGCTGTCCGGGCGCGATCTGCTGGCCAGCGCGCAGACCGGTACCGGCAAAACCGCCGGCTTTACGCTGCCGCTGCTGCAAAAACTCTCTACTCAGGCTGCCCCGGGCCGCGGCCGCCGTCCGGTTCGCGCCCTGATCCTGACCCCAACGCGCGAGCTCGCCGCCCAGATCGGCGAAAACGTGCGCGACTACAGCAAATACCTGTCGCTGCGTTCGCTGGTGGTGTTTGGCGGCGTCAGCATCAACCCGCAGATGATGAAACTGCGCGGCGGCGTCGATATTCTGGTCGCCACGCCGGGCCGCCTGCTCGATCTGGAACACCAGAACGCGGTCGACCTCTCGCAGATTGAAGTGCTGGTGCTGGACGAAGCGGATCGCATGCTCGACATGGGCTTTATCCACGATATCCGCCGCGTGCTGGCCAAACTGCCGGCGAAGCGTCAGAACCTGCTCTTCTCCGCAACCTTCTCCGACGACATTAAAACGCTGGCGGAAAAACTGCTGCACAACCCGGAGCAGGTCGAAGTGGCGCGCCGCAACACCGCCTCCGAGCAGGTATCGCAGCAGGTGCATTTCGTCGACAAGAAGCGCAAGCGGGAACTGCTCTCGCAGCTGATCGGCGAAGGCAACTGGCAGCAGGTGCTGGTGTTTACCCGCACCAAGCACGGCGCCAACCACCTGGCGGAACAGCTGAATAAAGATGGCATCACCGCGGCGGCGATCCACGGCAATAAAAGCCAGGGTGCCCGTACCCGCGCGCTGGCCGATTTTAAAACCGGCGCGATCCGCGTGCTGGTGGCAACCGACATCGCCGCGCGCGGCCTTGATATCGAAGAGCTGCCGCACGTGGTGAACTATGAACTGCCGAACGTGGCGGAAGATTACGTGCACCGTATCGGCCGTACCGGCCGCGCCGCCGCCACCGGCGCCGCGCTCTCCCTGGTCTGCGTGGATGAGCACAAGCTGCTGCGCGATATCGAGCGCCTGCTGAAGCGCGAGATCCCGCGTATGGCGGTGCCGGGCTACGAGCCGGATCCGAGCATCAAGGCGGAGCCGATTCAGAACGGTCGCGGTCAGCAACAGCAGCCGCGCGGCCGCGGTCGCGGCCAAGGCGGCGCGCCCTCATCTGCACGTCCGCAGGGCGACAAACGCGCGCCGCAGCCGCGCCGTCAGGGCCAGCCTGCACAGGGCGACAGGCCTGCGCGTCCGTCGCGTCGTCCGGCTGCGAAGAAAACCGGAACCGCGTAACGCCATGCGGGTGTTGCTTGCCCCGATGGAGGGCGTGCTGGATTCGCTGGTGCGCGAGCTGCTGAGCGAGGTCAACGATTACGACCTCTGCGTCACCGAGTTTTTGCGCGTGGTGGATCAGCTGCTGCCGGTAAAATCGTTTTACCGGCTCTGTCCCGAGCTGCGCAATCACAGCCGCACGCCTTCGGGTACGCGGGTGCGTTTGCAGCTGCTCGGTCAGCATCCTGAATGGCTGGCGGAGAACGCGGCGCGCGCCGCCGAGCTGGGTTCCTGGGGCGTCGATCTTAACTGCGGCTGCCCTTCGAAGCTGGTGAACGGCAGCGGCGGCGGCGCCACGCTGCTGAAAGATCCCGAGCTGATCTATCGCGGCGCGAAAGCGATGCGCGAGGCGGTGCCGTCGCATCTGCCGGTCACGGTGAAAGTGCGCCTCGGCTGGGATTCCGGCGAGCGGCGCTTTGAAATCGCCGACGCGGTGCAGCAGGCGGGCGCCAGCGAGCTGGTGGTGCACGGCCGCACCAAAGAGGATGGCTACCGCGCCGAGGCGATTAACTGGCAGGCGATCGGCGAGATCCGTCAGCGGCTGCGCATTCCGGTGGTGGCGAACGGCGAGATTTGGGACTGGCAGAGCGCGCAGGCGTGTTTGAACGCCACCGGCTGCGATGCGGTGATGATTGGCCGCGGCGCGCTTAACGTGCCGAACCTCAGCCGGGTGGTGAAGTACAACGACGCGCCGATGGCCTGGCCGGAGGTGGTGGCGCTGCTGCAGAAATATACGCGGCTGGAGAAGCAGGGCGATACCGGCCTCTATCACGTCGCGCGCATCAAGCAGTGGCTCGGCTACCTGCGCAAAGCCTATCCGCAGGCAGACGGCCTGTTCACCGACATCCGCGCGCTAAAAAATTCCTCGGCTATTGCCGAGGCGATCGACCGTCAGGCCGCAGCTCTGACCCTGTGACAAAAATTCAGGCGACCCGTTAGCAGGCTACGCGTATAGTGAAGGCCATTTTTCACAACAAGCCAGCCTGCTATGTCTGATGTCGCGGTACTGACTAACGGTCAACTCAACAAACGCATTCTCTCTGTTCTGATCTTCACCTTCTTCTGCTATCTCTCCGTGGGGCTGCCGCTGGCGGTGCTGCCGGGTTTCGTGCATAACCAGCTCGGCTTCAGCTC
This sequence comes from Enterobacter sp. BRE11, assembly GCF_031844285.1. Classification (NCBI taxonomy): domain Bacteria; kingdom Pseudomonadati; phylum Pseudomonadota; class Gammaproteobacteria; order Enterobacterales; family Enterobacteriaceae; genus Enterobacter; species Enterobacter sp. BRE11. The sequence goes on along the minus strand of NZ_JAUZUX010000001.1, from coordinate 97,884 downwards.
GTTTGTGGCGGGGCTGATTATCAGCCTGCAATATTTCGCCACGCTGCTGAGCCGTCCGCAGTCGGGCCGGCTGGCGGATCGCCTGGGGCCGAAGCGGGTGGTGATGCTCGGCACGCTGCTCTGCGGCATGAGCGGCGTAATGACCATTATCGCCGCCCTGTGCCGCGACTGGCCGCTGGTCAGCCTGCTGCTGCTGGCGGCTGGACGCCTGTTTCTCGGCGTCGGCGAAAGCTTCAGCAGCACCGGCTCCACGCTGTGGGGCATGAACATCGTCGGGCCGCTGCAGACCGCGCGCGTCATCTCCTGGAACGGCGTCGCCACTTACCTGGCGATGGCGATCGGCGCGCCGCTCGGCGTGATGCTGAACCAGGGAATGGGCATCAGCGGCTTTGCTGGCCTGGTGGCGCTGATGGGCGTTGTCGGTTATCTGCTGGCGAGCCGCAAACCGGCGGTCGAGGTGAGTCAGGGACAGCGCATTCCGTTTCATCGCGTTTTTTCGCGCGTCTGGCTGTTCGGCCTGGCGCTCGGCTTCGGCACCATCGGCTTCGGCGTTATCTCAACCTTTATTACCCTCTACTTCGCCAGCCGCGGCTGGGGCGGCGCCGCCTTCGCGCTGTCGCTGTTTAGCCTTGGCTTCGTGCTGTTCCGCCTGCTGTTCAGCCGCGCCATTACCCGCTTCGGCGGGCTGCGCGTCGCTATCGTCTCTCTGCTGCTGGAGTGCGCCGGGCTGCTAATTATCTGGCAGGCGGAGAGCAGCCTGCTGGTGGATCTCGGCGCGCTGCTGACCGGCTGCGGCTTTTCGCTGATTTTCCCGGCGCTGGGCGTAGAGGCGGTGAAGCAGGTGGAGCGGCAGGATCAGGGCTCGGCGCTCGGCGTCTACTCGGCATTTCTCGATCTGGGACTCGGCCTGACCGGCCCGGTGGCGGGGCTGCTGATTGGCTACTGGGGCATGCAGTCGGTCTACCTGGCGGCGGCGATAATGGTGCTGGGCGCCTTCGCCATTACGCTGCGCCTGATGCAGCGCGACAGCGGCGCGGCGTAACACCGCGCCGACGGCCACTAGAACTGCGAGAAGAGGGCGTAGAGTCCGGCGGCCAGCAATACGGAAACCGGCAGCGTCAGGATCCAGGCCATCGCCAGATTGCGCAGCGTGGCGAGCTGCAGGCCGGAGCGGTTGGCCGCCATGCTGCCCGCTACGCCGGACGAGAGCACATGGGTGGTGGAGACCGGCAGGCCGAAGCTGTCCGCCGCGCCGATGGTCGCCATCGCCACCAGCTCCGCGCTGGCGCCCTGGGCGTAGTTAAGGTGGGTTTTGCCGATGCGTTCGCCCACGGTCACCACGATGCGGCGCCAGCCGACCATGGTGCCGAGCCCCAGCGCAATCGCCACCACCACCTTCACCCACATCGGAATAAAGCGCGTGGCGCTGTCCAGCTCCTGCTTGATCGCCGTCAGATTGCGCTGCGTCTCTTCCGGCATCGCCACTTTATTGGTCTGGATATGCTTAATCGACTCCGAGGTCAGGTACATCTGGTTGCGGGTATTCGACACCGCCTGCGCCGGAATATTCTCCATGGAGCCGTAGCGGCGGATCTGCTCGCTGATATCGCCTAGCGTCAGCGCCAGCGCGGGCAGCACGTTGGGGTTCATCTGATTGGTGCGCACATAGTCGGTCAGCACGTCGCGCGCGACCGGCGGGCGGGCGCTGGCGGGCTGGAGCTGCAGCAGCTGGTGTTCCGTCACCTGGGCCAGCGCCGCCACGCGCGGGATCTGATCCGGCGGCAGCGAACGGTTCAGCGCATAGGCGATCGGCATGGTGCCCACCAGAATCAGCATAATCAGCCCCATGCCTTTCTGCCCGTCGTTAGAGCCGTGGGCGAAGGAGACGCCGGTGCAGGTCAGGATCAGCAGGCCGCGGATCCAGACCGGCGGCGGCTCGCTGCTTTGTGGCGCTTCATAGAGATCGCGGTTGCGAATAAACGCCTTCATCGCCAGCAGCAGCAGCGCGGCGCAGACAAACCCCACCAGCGGCGAGAGGATCAGCGAATAGCCGATCTTAATCGCTTGGTCCCAGTCCACGCCGCTCATGCCGCTGCGGCCGTGCAGCAGCGCATTGGCGACGCCCACGCCGATAATCGACCCGATCAGCGTATGGGAAGAGGAGGAGGGCAGGCCGAGATACCAGGTGCCCAGGTTCCAGATAATGGCGGAGAAGAGCAGCGCATAGATCATGGCGAAGCCGCCGCCGCTGCTGGTCTGCAAAATCAGCTCGACCGGCAGCAGCGAGATAATGCCGAACGCCACCACGCCGCTGGAGAGCAGCACGCCAAGAAAGTTGCAGAGCCCGGACCAGACCACCGCGACGCCGGGCGTTAGCGAGTGGGTGTAGATCACCGTCGCCACCGCGTTGGCGGTGTCGTGAAAGCCGTTAACGAATTCAAACCCCAGCGCGATCACCAGCGCCAGGCCCAGCAGAAAGAAAGGAACGTAGCTGGTGACCGGCGTGTCGGTCTCCTGCACGTCGCTGAATAAGTTGAACCCGGCAAAAGAGAGCCCGGCGACCAGCAGGATAAGAAACAGCGGTTTTGAAAAGCGGTTACGCTTGCCAGTCAGGTTGGGACGCCCGGCAACCGATGGGGATGACGATAAGCTGTTTTCGCTCATAAACACCTCGGTGGGTAGTGGCGGGCGCGCCCTGTCCGCACCCATTACTGGCAGGGATACGCGCTTTATATGACAGAACAATGATGTTGCCTGGTCGCTGTCATTATTCTGTCATCACTCTGCATCAGGCTGTGGATCTGGTCCGCTCTGATAGTTACGCCATCCATGGTTTCTGAGCTCTTGCTTGCGCCTGATAAACCCGATTTCGACGACGAGGTCGCCGGTTTAATCCACGGCTACCTGATGTCGCCCGACGCGCCGCCGCGCCGCCTGAACGCGCGCGAAGCGGTGCGGGCCGGAGAGCGCCCGCGCCGCGACGGCGAGTTTCTCTGGCTGCATATCAACCTCAATCACGCTCGCGCCCAGCACTGGGTTCAGAGCCATTTTCAGGTTGATGAAGATTTCTTCGAAGAGATCCATTCCGCCTCGTCGCGCACCCGGCTGGCGGAGCAGGGGGAGGCGCTGATGGCGATCCTTAACGACGTCACCTTTAGTAAAGAAGAGCCCAGCGCGCAGAACGCCACGCTCTGGATCTGGTGCCGTCGCCAGCTGCTGGTCAGCGCGCGCTATCGTCAGGTCGCGATGATCGAACGCATGCACCAGCGCCTGCAGTCGTGCGCCTTTCGCAATGCCGAGGAGATGCTGCTCAGCCTGCTGGGCGAGCAGGAGCGGCAGCTTGAGCAGGTGGTGCGGCGCACCAGCCTGGCGGTGGACGCGATTGAGGAGCGGCTGCTCAGCCCGGCGATCAAGGCGAACCGCAGCGAGCTGGGGCAGCTGCGCCGCATGCTGCTGCGCATCCAGCGCCTGCTGGCGCCAGAGCCCGCCGCGCTGTTTCGCCTGCTGAATCGTCCGCCCACCTGGCTGAACCGCGATACCCTGCGCGAGCTGCGCGCCTTTACCGAGGAGTTCAGCGTGGTGCTTAACGATCTCGCCAGCCTGATGGAGCGCATCCGGCTGCTGCAGGAGGAGATCGCCGCGCGCCTGATGGAGCAGAGCAACCGCACGCTGTTTCTGTTAACCGTGATTACCGTACTGGCGCTGCCGATCAATATTGTCGCCGGCTTCTTCGGCATGAACGTCGGTGGCATCCCGCTGGCGGGCAATCCGCACGGCTTTTTGATTCTGGTGCTGGTGGTGCTGGCGTTTACCGTTGTGGCGGGCTGGCTGGCGCTGAGAAGGCCGCGGAGGTGAGGGGCCGTACCTGAAAATTACGTCTGACGACGCGCTTCAAACCAGGGCGTAATCAGCATGTGGGGGATAGCCAGCGCGGCAAGGGCGGCGAACAGCGAGCGCATGCCTGCGCTGTCTGCAGGCTGCATTACAAAGAGCGTTGCGGTGCCCAGCACAATCGCCCCGCTCAAAACAGGCCAGACGGCACGCAGATAGCCGCCATAGCTGGTGCAGCTTAACTGCTCGCGCCGCAGCCGAGTTTGCGGCAGCGCATGCAGAATAAGAAAGCCCAGCGAAAATCCAACCAGCGGGGGAAGGACCAGCAGAGCCACCATTCCAGCCACCAGGCGTCTGTCGCGGCGAAGAACACCGGCGATCGCCAGCGCAGTGGCGCAGATTCCCCCTACGAAAGCCATGCCTGAAATGGCTGCGTCAGGTATGGATGAGCTTAGTCCCGCCTGACGCAGAATAGTGTCGTACGCGGACAGGTGAAGGGCGGCGGGCGCTGCTATCATGCTGACGCCACGGGCCAGGCGTTCCGTTATCGTGCCCTGTGGAGCATCCTCCAGTGCAAAATGGCAGGCCGAGGCCAGAAGAAATCCCGGCAGCGCCACGGCCGGATCCCAGTGCCACCAGAGCAAGCAGAGCACAATGACCAGCCCATAGCCAGCCAGAAACAGCTGCTGACGATCGCGCTTTACCACCGCCAGATCGCTGGCGCCGTGCGCCATGCCGATAATGCCTGTGGACGCTACCGCAAAAGCCAGCTGCACGAAGAGTGGGCTCAGAGAGGCCGCCAGTGCGGCTCCCCCGAGCAGCCACCTGCCGATCCGCAGCCCCTGGCTCATTAGCGCAGCGCACCCGGCTGCTTGCCGTTGCGCAACGCTTTTTCCAGGTTCGCTGCCGCATAAAAGGCGTAAAACACCTTAGCGATGATATCCAGAACTAAAAATGCCCATACAGAGGTCGGATCGGTGATGATTTTAAGGCCCTCCGGCCCGACCAGAAACACGATGGGATAGATAAACCATACCAGGGTGAGTAGCGCCACGTTTTTGTTATAGGCCGCCGCCAGCGCGTTCCCGCGTGCTGCCGCCATCGCACGCAGCGGTCCCCATAGCAGGTAGATTACACCCAGAAAAGCCGCGCAGGACCAGAGATACCAGATCCACTTCGCTGTCGCGGTCTCAGCCAGCGAGGAGATCAACCCGGTAATGATCATCATGACATCCAGCACGATAATGGCAGTAAGAAAGCCGCCCATCTCGCCCGGCTTCCCCTGCTCGTGAAAAGCCAGCATCACCAGCCCGGCAAGTAAAATCGGCGTGGTAATACTCCAGTCAGCGTAGCGCGCCAGATAGACCGTGCTGCCGTTGTCTGACAGCAGGTTGCCGAATCCAAATGCCATCGCCAGGTAGGCGGTAGCGGCAATAAAGGGCACCGCCGCGTGCATCAGGGTATGGTGACGAGCGGGAAAATTTTTGCCCCCCGTCGCGTAAATAACCAGCGACGCAATGGCCATGACTGAGAAGCCGATTAAAAATGCGGTTTGATCCATGTTAATTTCTCCTGTATTGCGACGCTGTCGTGGCGACAGCTGCGCTGCCATAGATAAAATTTGAAATCAGGTTCTATTCCGTCAGGGAATAAGGTCAAAGTATATGAAATAATAGACAGCACGCTAATTTCACCGTCTCGATTTTTTTTGAGCGATATACGATGAAACAAATTATCGGCTCGGTTAAGGGATGCGCTTGCCAGCAGGGGGTTATATTGTAAATGTCTGTTGTTTTACGTTTCGCTGTTATAACTTTACTTGTCCTTTTTATCGGCCAGGTAGAAGTTAATATGCATCTTTATCAGCAACTTATAAATAATCCCCTCTCATGATATACACAATGCATAAATAAAGAAAAGCGCGTTAATTATATTTACCGGCTAGACATTGCATTCACCTGTGCTATGAAAAGGAAAAAGAGAGGGGGTGCAATTGGCGGTAGGCATAAAATAAGAAGAAGTCACGAGTGCCAGACATAAGGCGAAAGGGCAAAGCAAGCCTAAGCGCTGTGGCGTTTAGTCATTAAGTTGTTTTATTAAGGATCCCTGGCGAAAGGCTAAATAAAACGGAATAAGCGTCAAAGAGGGAATGATATCCCGTAAGCCAATAAAAAAACCCGCTAAAAGCGGGTTTTTAACGGTGGCCGGGGATAATACTACGAAGGATTATTAACCGGAGCCGGAGCCGGAGCCGGAGCCGGAGCCGGAGCCGGAGCCGGAGCCGGAGCCGCAGGCTGCGCCTGCGATGCGGCATTCGGATCGACCATGTTCGCGCCCTGCGGCGTCACCGGCGTCATCGGCGCTTCTTTCGGCTGCGCGTTCGGCGCTTCCGGCACTTCCGTCGGCGCAGTCTGCACGCTGTCGGCAACGCCATTCACTTTAGTCGGCATACCGGTACGGCTCTGAATCGCCGCGTTGACCTGATCCTGGCTGACGCTGGCGTCGGTGATCACTTTGGTCACCGCAGAGGTCAGGGTGATCGGCACCACTTCGCGCGAGTTGAACTGCTCTTCGGTGGTCGAGAGCGGGTTGTGCACCTCTACGTAGCGCGAACCGTCCGGCTCCACCGTCGCTTTAACCGGCTGGTCGATAAACTGCACGCGCGTGCCGACCGGCACGTTCTCAAACAGCCATTTGATATCGTCGGCGCGCAGGCGCACGCAACCGTGGCTGACGCGCAGGCCGATACCGAAGTTAGCGTTGGTGCCGTGAATGGCGTACAGACGACCGATATAGAGCGCATAAAGGCCCATCGGGTTGTCCGGACCGGCCGGGAAGACTTCCGGCAGGTTCTCGCCGCGCGAGGCGTACTCCGCGTGCATCGCTTTGGTCGGCGTCCAGGTCGGGCCCGCTTTCTTGCGCTGTACCGAGGTCGTCCAGTTAATCGGCGTATCTTTGCCTAACTCGCCGATGCCGATCGGCAGCACCACAACGGTTTTGGTGCCTTTCGGATAGTAGTAAAGACGCATCTCCGCGCTGTTGATGACGATGCCTTCGCGCGGGGCGTCAGGCAGGATCAGCTGCTGCGGAATGATCATTTTTTTGCCAGCCTGCGGCAGGTAGACGTCCATGCCCGGGTTGGCTTCCAGCATATTGCTGAGGCCCATCTGGTACTGCGCTGCAAAGGCTTCCAGCGGCAGTTTGTTGTCCTGAGGGACGGTAATCTCAATATTTTGCCCAACCAGACGGCTGTTGGCGGCTGGTAAAGGGTAAACCACAGCGAAGGCGGACTGACTGAATGCAGCCAGCGCCAGAGCCATTGAAGCGAACGCGCGAATCATTTTCATATTTTACAAGTCGTTATGGCCTGTTAGCAGGCTTGTCAGTTTATCGAACCCGTACCGATCAGCGTGGCCGGCTGCACATTATATGGGCATTGTTTCGATGTTGTGAATCAGGATTTTAGCAGCCATCGCAGACTTTAGGTATCCAGCTGTGTTATCGGGCCTCCCTGCCGCGATAACAAAGCCGGTCAGGGCTGCCATAAGGTCACTTCGCCGCTCAGCTTGCGATTGAGAAAAAAAGCGGCGCTGATCAGGGCCAGATGGGTCAGCGCCTGCGGCGTATTGCCCAGCGCGCGGCCGTGACTGTCGAACTCCTCGGCGTACAGGCCCAGCGGATTGGCATAGCTCAGCAGCTTCTCAAACTCGAAGTGCGCCTCGTGGATGCGTCCGGCGCGCGCCAAGCACTCCACATACCAGAAAGAGCAGGCGCCGAAAGAGCCCTCCGAACCGGTCAGCCCGTCGGCAGGCGTCTCATCAATATTGTAGCGGCGCACCATGCCGTCGCTCACCAGCTCGCGCTTGATGGCGTCGAGCGTCGACAACCACTCGGGATCGGTCGCGCCGACAAAGCGCACCAGCGGCATCAGCAGCATCGAGGCGTCGAGATGGTCGCCGTGGCGCGTCGAGACGAAATGGCCGCGCTCGGCGTTCCAGAAGTTTTGCCAGATATCGGCGCGGATCTCGCTGCGCGCGCTGTCCCAGCGGGCGTAGGGCATCGGCAGCGATCGCTTCATGCCGAGGCGCAGCGCACGGTCCAGCGCCACCCAGCACATCAGGCGTGAGTGAAGGAAATGCTCAGGTTCGCCACGCATCTCCCAGATACCGGCGTCGGGCTGGTTCCAGCTTTCGCACACCATATCGATCATCTGCGACACGTGCTGCCAGCCGCGCTCTGAGATCGCCTCGCCATACTTGTTCGCCAGGTAGACCGCATCCATCAGCTCGCCGTAAATATCGAGCTGCGTCTGCTGCCAGGCGTCGTTGCCGATGCGTACCGGACGCGAGTCGGCGTAGCCAGAGAGGTTAAGCAGCTCGATCTCATGCAGCTCAACGCCGCTGTCGAGGCGATACATCACCTGCAGGCGCATCTCGTCGTGGTGGCTGTTCTCCACGCAGCGGCCCACCCAGCGGGTAAAGTGTTTCGCCTCGTCGACGTAGCCGAGGCGCATCAGCGCGTACATGCTGAAGGAGGCGTCGCGGATCCAGGAGGCGCGATAGTCCCAGTTGCGCTCGCCGCCCAGCTCTTCCGGCAGGCCGAAGGTGGCGGCGGCGGCAATCGAACCGTGCTGGCTGGAGGTCAGCAGCTTTAGCGCCAGCGCCGAGCGCTGCACCATCTCCTGCCAGCGTCCACTGTAGGTGCTTTTTTTGCTCCAGCGACGCCAGTAGTTGATGGTCTCTTCAAAGCAGATTTCCGTGGCGACGTCGCCGATGCGCGCGTCTTCCTGGTTGCCGAATTCAAATTCGACGTGCTCGCCCGACTGGAGTTCAAAGCGTGCCGTCGCCGCGTCCGCCTCGCAGGTCAGCGGCACGGTGGCGGCGAGCCGCAGCGTCGGCTGGTTCTCGGCATAAAAGTCGATACAGTCGCCTGCGGCCTGCGCGCGGGTTTTGGCGCGGGCGTAGTCGTGACGCGGCGCGCAGCGCATGTTAAACCAGGCGCTGCCGCGCACCATTTTGATACGGCGCACCAGGCGCGGCTGCTTTTTGGCGTCGTCGCAGATCGGCATATAGTCGGTGATCTCCGCGACCCCCTCCGCACCCAGCCAGCGCGTCTGCAGAATATTGGTATCCGGCAGATAGAGCTGCTGGCGCCGCACGTTTTCCCACTCCGGCGCCAGCGAAAAAAGCCCGGCGTCGTCACTGTCGAGCAGCGCGGCGAACACCGACGGGCTGTCGAGCGCCGGCCAGCAGAGATAGTCAATGGTGCCGTCGTTGGCGACCAGCGCGCAGGTGCGCAAATCGCCAATGATGCCGTGATCCTCGATCGGGCGTTTTATCGTACTCATCCTCATCTCCGTAGCGGGCAATCTGTTAACTATAGACAAAGCGGCAAAAGCGGCTGCGGCTGGACATAGCGGGATTGCTTCTATACTTCAGCTTACCCGATACCCTGAGGAGACACTCATGACCACACCAAAGAACAACGTCGCCGTTGTTACCGCATCTGACTCCGGCATTGGCCGCGCCAGCGCGCTGATGCTGGCGGAGCAAGGCTACGATCTTGGCATCACCTGGCGTTCCGATGAAGAGGGGGCGCAAGAGACGGCGCGCCTGGTGCGCGACAAAGGCCGCCGCGCAGAAATCATTCACCTCGACCTTGCCGATCCGCAGGAGGGGGGCCGATCGCTTTCGGCGCTCATCGACAAGCTGGGCCGCATCGACGCGCTGGTTAACAACGCAGGCGCGAACGCCAAATCGCCCTTCCTCGACACGCCGTTTGAGGAGTGGCGCAAGGTCTTCAGCGTCGATGTCGACGGTGCCTTTGTCTGCGGGCAGATTGCCGCGCGCAAAATGGTGGAGCAGGGCGACGGCGGGCGCATTATCAACATTACCTCGGTGCATGAGCATACGCCGCTGCCCGACGCTGTCGCCTACACGGCGGCGAAGCACGCTATGGGCGGCCTGACCAAATCGATGGCCATCAGCCTGATCAAACACAATATTCTGGTGAACTCGGTGGCGCCAGGCGCCATCGCCACCCCGATGAACAAGATGGGCGACGGCGACGCGCAGAAGATTAAGACGCCGGAGATCCCGATTGGACGGCCGGGCGACGTGCGTGAAATCGCCAGCCTGGTGGCCTGGCTCTGTTCAGAGTGGGCCAGCTACACCACCGGACAATCCTTTATCGTCGACGGCGGCTTTATGCTGGCCAATCCGCAGTTTTACGGCGGAAAAGATATCTAACCGGCGCGGCGGGTGTTCCAGCGACGGATCACCCAGCGCAGCGCGAAGGCGAAGAGCACCGCCGCTGCCAGCCACAGCACCGGTTTCAGGTGCTGGTCGAGCTTATGCAGCCACGGGGTGATAACGCCGCCAGCAAAGTAGCCCAGGGCGACGAAAATCGTCGCCCAGATCGCCGCGCCGATAATATTGAGCAGCAGAAACTTAAGCGGCTTCAGGTGGCTGGCGCCGATAATGATCGGGCCGATAATGCGAAAGCCGTACATAAAGCGCACGCCGATCACGAACAGGCTGGGATGGCGCTGGATGAGCCGGTTGGCTTTACGCACCTTGTCCTGATGTTTTTTCAGCTTGCGCAGAATTTTCGTGCCGTAGCGACGGCCGATCCAGTAGAGCAGCTCATCGCCGATCACGCCGCCAGCCATCGCCGCCAGCACCACGCCGACAAAGTTGAGCAACCCCTCATGCGCCGCCACGCCGCCCAGCAGCGTAAAGGTTTCCCCCTCGGCGATACAGCCAATCAGCAGCGCCAGATAGCCATATTGCGTAATTAATCCGTTGATATCGAAATGCAAAAGTAAACTCCCTGTTCAGTCAGCGATGCATACATTCTATACCGCTTCGGCCAATCCTTCAGGCAGCCGGCTCGTCTGATCACAATTTTTCGCCGGATCCCCTGGCGCTGCCTACAAAAGCAGCAATGCCGTTTATACTTCAAAGAATGCTGCCTGAGGGATCGGCGACGCGGATTCTGGGCGGCCTTTCGCATCTGCGAGGTGATGATATGAATCATGTCTGGGGTCTTATGGCGCATCCCGATCGGGAAATGCGCGATATCAAGCAAGAGAATGAAAGCGTTTCGCACCATTACACCCACCACGTCCTGCTGATGGCGGCGATCCCGGTGATCTGCGCTTTTATCGGCACGACGCAGCTGGGCTGGAATCTCGGGGAAGGGCAGTTTGTTCAGCTCAACCTGTTAACCGGCATTGCGCTTGGCGTGCTCTTTTACCTGGTAATACTGGGCGGCGTGGCGGTGATGGGCCGCGTTATTCACTGGATGGCGCGCGACTATCCGCAGCGGCCCAGCGTGCAGCGCTGTACGGTGTTTGCAGGCTATGTCGCCACGCCGCTGTTTCTGAGCGGCATTGTGGCGCTCTATCCGCTGGTCTGGCTCTGCGTGCTGGCGGGCGCGCTGGCGCTGGTCTATACCGGCTATCTGCTCTATATCGGCATTCCGCTGTTTCTGAATATTGACCGTGAAGAGAGCCTGCGATTTTCCGGCTCGACGCTGGCGATTGGCGTGCTGGTATTTGAAGTGCTGCTGGCGCTGACCGTGGTGCTGTGGGGCTACGGGCCGCGGCTGTTCTAACCCTCCGGCCAACCGCGCCAGCGGCGGATAACGCGCTCCGCCGCGCAAAGCGTCCTGCGACAGCCATGTCCAGGACGTTTTTTTTAACGCCCGGAAACATTCTCGCCAGGAAATTTCTTACGCTTCCGCGTATTATGCTGCTGCCAGCCTCCGCGTGGTCGGCTCTGCGGCGGGCGGCCTGTGTAAAACACGGCGTACTATCTTAATCGGTCTTTTTATAAGATGCCTGTAACCATTCGCTATTCACTGCTTACGCTGGCGCTGCTGTTCGGCGGCCAGGCGGCTATCGCGCCCGCGCAGGCGGCTACGTCACTCTCTCAGCTCGCGCCGGTCGCCGAGCCGCAAATTGCCTCCGGCAGCGCAATGATCGTCGATCTCAACACCGGCAAGGTGCTCTTCTCCAGCCACCCCAACCGCGTACGGCCTATCGCCTCCATCACCAAGCTGATGACGGTGATGGTGGCGCTGGATGCGAAGCAGCCGCTCGATGAGCGAATTTCGGTAGATATCAGCCACACGCCAGAGATGCGCGGCGTCTTTTCCCGCGTCAAGCTCAACAGCGAGATCAGCCGCCGCAATATGATGCTGCTGGCGCTGATGTCGTCGGAAAACCGCGCGGCGGCCAGCCTGGCACATCACTATCCTGGCGGCTACGACGCCTTTATCCGCGCCATGAACGCCAAAGCGCGCGCGCTGGGCATGACCCATACGCGCTACGTCGAGCCGACCGGCCTGTCGACGCAGAACGTCTCCAGCGCGGAAGACCTGGTTAAGCTGCTGCGCGCCACGCGCGACTATCCGCTGCTGGGCGAGCTGAGCACCACCAAAGAACAGACCGCGGTCTTCACCCATCCCAGCTATGCGCTGCCGTTCCGCAACACCAACCATCTGGTCTATAAAAACAACTGGCGCATCCAGCTCACCAAAACCGGCTATACCGACGAAGCGGGCCACTGCCTGGCGATGCGCACCACGATCAATAACCGGCCGGTGGCGCTGGTGGTGCTCGACGCCTTCGGCAAATATACCCACTTCGCCGACGCCAACCGTCTGCGCGACTGGCTGGAAACCGGCAAGGCTGCGCCGGTGCCGGCGGCGGCGCTCGCCTATAAAAAGCAGAAGGCGGGGCTGGTGGTGAACAACGTCCACGGCGCGGCGGTAGTGGAATAACCCTTTACCGGCGTCCGCGCGCGGACGCCGCAACCTGTTCAACGATAACGGCCAGCATTCCTATAGTTTCCCGGTGCGCCTGGCCCTAAACTACGCGCCAACGCGATGGCCGTTCGCCTGAATTTGTGCTGGAACCCCTATATGTTTACGTTACGCCTCTTTTTACCGCTGCTGATGCTGCTGACGGCGACGCTGTTCCCCGTCTGCGGTATGGCAGACGACGACGCGGCCGATGCCGCGCAGCAAGCTGACGCCGCGCCCAAAGTGAACGCGGCGGTTGAGCTGCCGAAAATGCAGAAGGTCCTCGACAAGATCAAAGGTCAGGTGTCGGGGCAGACCAACGAAAACCAGCTGACGCAGCTTAACGAACTGGCGCTGGAGCTGTCGGGCAACGCCGATACGCTCGCGCAGGCGCTGCAGCCGCAGCGTCAGCAGCTCGACGCGCAGCTGGCGGTGCTGGGCCCTGCGCCAAAAGCGGACAGCGGCGTGAAAGAGACGCCAGAAGTGACCCGCAAGCGCAGTTCGCTGGAGGCGCAAAAGAGCAAGCTGGACGATCAGATCAAGCAGGCGGAAGGGATTAAGAACAGTGCCCTGATGCTTTCGTCGCAGATCACCAACCTGCGCCGCGATCTGATGAAAACCCAGCTGGCGCTGAACTCCGGCAGTATTCTCGGTCCGCGCTTCTGGGCGCCGCTCTTTGTGAAGCAGGACCTCGACAACGAAAAGATTGACGGCTTCCTGCAGGATTTGCAGGATACCGCCGCGCTGTCGTGGGAGCCAGGCTACCGTTTCGGCACCGTCGCCTGGCTGCTGGCAGCGATACTGGTGATGACGCTTGGGCGCCGCTACAGCGAAGAGTTCCTCGCCTGGATCAGCATCCACAAGATGCCGGAAGGGCGGCTGCGCCGCAGCTTCCTTGCGGCGGCGATCGCCCTGACCACGCTGGCGGCGGTGGTGCTGACCTTTAACTTCACCGCGCTGGCGTTCGCGCGCCGCGATGAGGTCTCCGGCGACGTGCAGGATTTCGTGTTCAGCCTGGTGAAGCTCAGCGTCTTCTGCGGTCTGATCGCCGGTCTGGGGCGCGCCTTTCTCTCTACGCGTCGCCCGAGCTGGCGTCTGCCCGCCATCTCCAACCGGGTGGCGACGGCGCTGAAGCCATTCCCGCCGATTACCGCCGCGCTGGTGTTTATTTTTCAGACGGTAGAGAACTTTAACTACACCGTCGGCACCAGCCTGAACACCACCATTTTCGCCAACGGCCTGACGGCGCTGCTCATCGGCAGCACCGCGCTGGCGATCAGCATGCGCACCAACCGTGTGCGCCGCCGCATGGTGCAGGAGGGCAATGCGCCGGAAGCGCGCTCAACGCTGGTAGGGCTGATTCAGATGGCGCTGACGCTGACGGCGGTCGCCATTCTGCTGTCGCTGATTATCGGCTACGTCACCCTGGCGCGCTTCCTGAGTTACGAGGTGGTGTGGTGCGGCATTCTGTTCGGATCCTTCTACTTTCTCAGCCATCTGATCAATGACGGCTGCGAAAGCCTCTTTTCCGTCAACAGCCTGACCGGCCGACGGCTGCAAACCTCGCTCAATATCGACGAGCGCCACCTGCAGCAGGCGGCGACGCTGCTGGCCGCGCTGGGCAAAACCCTGCTGATCGGCATTGTCGCGCTGGCGCTGCTTAACGGCACCTTCGCCTCGTCGACGCCGATCGAGCTGCTGCAGAAGGCGATTGAGTTCTGGGGCGGAAAAGGGCTGGAGTCGCTGAACATCGTGCCGGCGCACATGGTCAATGCGATTATCTGTCTGGTGGTGGGCATCTACGTGCTGCGCAGCGTGCGCCGCTGGCTCGATAACGATTTCCTGCCGAAGACCACCATGGATGCCGGCATGCGCGTATCGCTGATCACGCTGTTCAGCAATATCGGCTACGTGCTGGTGATCCTGCTGACGCTGTCGATAATGGGCCTGCAGTGGAACAAGCTGGCGTGGATCGTCAGCGCGCTGTCGGTGGGTATCGGTTTCGGCCTGCAGGAGATTGTGAAGAACTTTATCTCTGGCCTGATCCTGCTGACCGAGCGGCCGGTGAAGGTGGGCGATCTGGTCACCATCAGCGGCATCGAGGGCGATATCCGCCGTATCAACGTGCGCGCCACCGAAATCCAGCTGGGCGACAAGTCGACGGTGATCGTGCCGAACTCGCAGTTTATCTCCCAGAACGTGCGCAACGCCACCATGGGCAACGCGCAGGGCGTGGTGACCATTACGCTGACTTTCCCGCTCAATATCGATCCGGTGCGGGTGCGCGAGCTGCTGCTCGAGGTCTATAACGAGAATGAACGTATTCTCGATACGCCGGAGCCGTCGGTCTCCTTTAAGGATCTGACAGCGCAGGGCATCATCCTGAGCGTGACCGGCAACGTCGCCAGCCAGCGGCAGATTTCGGGCGCGAAGAGTGACCTGCTGTTCGATATTCTGACGCGCCTGCGCAAAGAGGGCATCGTGCTGTCGACGCCGCAGACCATGATTATCGAGCGCCGCCAGCAGATGGCGCAGCAGGCGGACGAACCGCTGCCGTAATTCACACGCAAAAAAGGCTTCCAGCAGGAAGCCTTTTTTATCCTCTGTTCAGAGCGCTTCCACCCGGCTAAATCGCTTGCCGTCAGGGCTAAGGGTGCGGACCTTTACCGAACCGGCGACGGAGGGGCGCTCGTCAGGCGAGTAGCGCCGCCAGCTGGCGCCGTTATCGGTACTGTATTCGAGCGCCAGCCCTGGCAGGGCAACGTTCATTTCCAGTACGCCGTCGACGATTCTGGCGCCCGGCTGCGGCAGGTGCCAGGCGATGCCAGCGCGCTCAAGCTTCGCTAGTTCGCGCTGCCCCAGCAGGCTGGCGAAGCGCTGCCACTCTTTTCGCAAAAGATGTTGATCGACCCACTGCGTTTTGCCGCCGATAAATTCGCGGCCGGGCTGGTAATCAAGCTCCCACTCGGCGCGATGCCAGGCGCGTTCGGCCGCCGCCAGCAGCCGGGGATAGAGCATATATTCCATTTCGGCATCCGTGCGCACCGTTTCGCTCCACAGCTGAGTAGAGAGGCCGTAAGCGCCGGGCCAGGGCTTGTCGGATTTGGCGCTGAAGAACTGGCCGTCACGGTCTACGGAGGTTTCCGCATTTTGAGGCAGGTTGTCTGGCGCGAAGCTAAACACCTTCCGCTCATCGCTGTAGCGTGTACCCCAGTAGTAGCCGCGCTCAAGAGGATTCACTTCGCTGGGGAAATCGAGGTAGAGATAATCGGGGCTGGAGACTACGACATCGTAACCTTTTTGCGCCCAGTCGGCTGCGCTATCGTATCCGCCCCAGTAGAGCGTATCCCAGAAATTAACCGCAACGCGCGAGGTAGCGAAAGCCTTTGCGTCTTCTGCGTCTTTCAATCCATCCTGCCAGGCCTGCATGCCGGCAATGCCGTGCTGGCTGACCAGCTGACTTACTTTCAGCGCGAAGTGGCTCGGCAGATGTTCAAGATCTTTTACCGTGCCCGCCTTCACCAGGGCCTGACAGGCGGCAGATTTAGCCCAGGGTTTATCTTGTTTGCTCCAGTCCTGAATGCCGGTGCCGGGCTTCGGTGCTCTGCTGTCGCTGTAGCCTGCGCCAAAGCGGATATTTTTAGCCTCGTCGCCGCCAAAGTGCCAGGTTGAGAGCGGCTGACCCGCTTCGCGATGCATCGCCTGAAATTCACTGATGATCTTATCGACGAAGCGGGTGGACGATTCGAGGCAGGGATTGAGATAGCTGGTGCGATCGTACAGCTGCACGGAGGTCGTACTGGAGCTGTCTGTAGGATCCAGCAGGCGAAACTCCTGAGCGCCTGCCGTATCGCCCGCCTGCATCAAACGTCGATAGCGCGCTTCCATTGAGATTACGGCCGCCCGCGCATGGGCGGGCATATCGATCTCCGGTATGACGGTGATATGGCGGGCGCTGGCGTAGCGGACTATCTCAATGTAGTCGGCGCGGCTAAAGTAGCCGCTGCCGTTATTGTCGCTGAACGGACCGGAACCAAGCTGCGGCAGCAGGCAGCGCTGTTCGCTCAGATCGTGGCAGCGTTTGCCGCCGACCTCTGTCAGTTCTGGCAAGCCAGGAATTTCAATACGCCAGCCTTCGTCATCGCTGAGATGAAAGTGGAAGCGGTTCATTTTCCAGGCGGCCATCTCATCCAGTAAACGTAATACGGCCGCTTTACTGTGGAAGTTGCGCGCCACGTCCAGAAATGCGCCGCGGTAGGCAAAGCGCGGCGCGTCGCTGGCCGTCAGCGTGGCGATGTGCGGCGCGCCCTGCGCAGGCAGCAGCGACAGAATCGACATTGCGCCGTAGAACAGTCCGGCAGGATCAAAGGCGATAATCTGCGCGCCACGCTTTTTGATCTCCAGCTTATATGCGCCGGAGCGAGCCAGCGCGCCGCTAAACGCGTCGGCCCGAACGTCTCCCTTGATCGCATAGCCAGTCGGGTTTTCCGGGGCATTGAGCCGGGCGAAACGATGGCTGAGCGCCGTGCGGCTCTCCGCGCTAAGGCCGTTGAGCTCCAGAGCGATACCGCGGCTGAGATCGGCATCCGCCTCATGCACCTCTAATTTGAGCGGCGTGGGGGTAATCTGCCCGCGTAGCGCCGCGACGGGCAGGGCGGTGATGTCGCGGTTTTTATCAAAGCGGCTGGCAGGCTGCATCAGCACGTTCTGGTCGTCGGCGGTGCGCTTCCACTGCGCGTCAAACGGCTTGACGAATCGCGTTAGATCCTCGGTATCGGTGCTGTGGATGATTTTGGGCGCAGCATCGCCAGCGGTGACATACCAGCGCGGCATAACGTCGGTGATAAAAAGCTGCCAGTACTCATTGATAATCGGAATCGATATCGACTCGCCAGCAGCGATACCTTTAAATTTGCTGGTGGGCTCCAGCCGGGTTAAGTCGCCGACCAGATGCGTCATTTTGAACTGTTCGTTATCAACGCGCAGCGTCTGATGGACGTTGCTCATGTAGATCGCCCAGTTTTTGCTGGTTAGCGCAGGGCCGTTATTGGTCAGCGTAATGGTGGCGCGGTTGCAGGCGGCCCAGTCAGCGCCAAGCGCGGCGCAATCGACGCCGTGGCTTGCCGCCTGGTTATCCGTCACCTTATAGCTGACGCCGAATGCGCTGATTTGATCGACGATCTGCTGGTCTGGCGTACTGCCGTAGGCCGTCAGGCTAAGCAGGCTGACGGCTATCGCGCTAAGTGTTGCTGTTTTCTTCATCTTCTGTCCTTAGACGTTATGGGCCGACAGGCCTCAGAGCAGAGTAAAAGGCGCTATCACCATAAATTTCACATCATGTTCATCCTGGAAGATATTGCCGTAGCCGCCGCTGTAGCTGGGAAGGCTGGAGTGATTGTCGTAGCGGGTATAGTGAAGTTTGAACTGCGTGTCTCTGGCGCGACCTTGCTGGATGACATAGGCCAGGTCGAGATTCCAGGCCGACTCGCGCAGGCGCTGGCGTTGGTCGAAAGCAGGATTGCCTGATGGCCTGGCGTCCCAGCCCCAGGCGTAAGAGGTGCCAACTTTCCAGCCTTCAAGGCGCCAGGGCGCAAGATCCAGCATGACGCCTGCGAACAGCGCTTTTTCGCCATTGGCGTTCCAGTCAGAACGGGCATCCCACCAGATATCGAGACGTCCATTGGAGCTGGCATAGCCGGGCGTCATGCGCTGTAAAAAGAAGCCCTGATTGCCTTCCGCCTTGACCCAGGTGCCTTCCAGCCGCAGATCAACCGGCCCCAGGGTGTAGCCGAACGTCATCGCCTGCAGCCAGGCCAGTCCATCATAGACGCTGTTGACGCTGTTTGCGCCGCCGTCAGCTTTATCGCGCGCGCCGTAGAACTGATAGCTGGTGCGCAGATCGTTGCCCGCCAGCGGAAGGTGCCAGGCAAGTTTGCTGAAATATTGATCCATATAATGCGCGGCCTGACCAAATGCGCCCTCCAGCGATAGCCTGTCGTTAAAGGCATATTTGGCACCGATGGAGTGCAGATAGCTGACGCCGGTTTTAGCGTCGGCCTGACGAAAGTTATACAGGCGCGTATACCAGGGGGCTTTATATTTATCGCTCCACATATAGGAAAGAGAGAGTGCGCCAGCCTCTGCAAAATCATATTTCGCGCCCGCTTCTATGCCGCGATAGGTGCCAGGCAGAAAACTCCAGTGAGGGGCCAGCAAGGTTTGACCGGTCGGCTGAATATAACCTGCGTGCAGCCAGTAGTGGTTATATTTCCCTTTCAGCGCCGCTTTATAAATGCTGGCGCCGTTTTTATCGCCGCTCCATTTTTCATCCCAGCGCGTGCGCGCATCGCTAAAACCTATTTCATTGGGCGCCGCAGGACCGCCGTTAAACATTTCTAACGCGCCGAAAACGCCGACATCGACACCGATGATGTCGGCCGCAAAGCCCGACTGAAAATCCAGCGCGGCGTTAAGGGTCGCGTGATGAAGATTTTGTTGGTATTTGCCGTAATGCGGGCTGTCGGTTAGCAGATCTTTTCTGTCGCGCTGACGCTGCCAGTAATAAAGCGTTCCTGTAAGTGAGGAAGCTTCAATAAAGCCGGTTGCCGGAGCGGGCGAGGCTGAAACAGACGTGTTGAAGATAAGAAAGAGAAAAATAAAATGCATGACGCAGTTTTTATAAGAGGCAGCCATAATAATTCCTTCCTGGAATAAAAATAAGAAATAGCCTGCTTTAGATTCGTGTTGATAATATTTTTCGCGGCGCGAATTATCAATTAATGGGGAGGGTTGCTGTGAGCGAGGGCACAAAATAAAAAGGGTTAAAACAGGCAGCCATGTTAAATATATGTATTTTTTCGGGCTTTTTTTTCCAGTTTCACACATTGATAACGGCGGGAAGAGAACGTTAATTTATCGCACAGAATAAGTTGTCGCGTATCAGCTGACGGCATTAAATAAGCCTCTGGCATGAGGCTTATCGAGAAAAGTAATAGCTAAGGCTGCTTCACCGCCCAGCCTTTTCGCTTGCTGGTTTTGCCAATCCC
The DNA here is from genome assembly GCF_031844285.1 of Enterobacter sp. BRE11. Taxonomy (NCBI): domain Bacteria; kingdom Pseudomonadati; phylum Pseudomonadota; class Gammaproteobacteria; order Enterobacterales; family Enterobacteriaceae; genus Enterobacter; species Enterobacter sp. BRE11. The sequence goes on along the minus strand of NZ_JAUZUX010000001.1, from coordinate 78,199 downwards.
CGGATTAAAGGTATTGGTGGGATCGAGCCGACGGTAGAAGTCCGCCAGCTGCGGCTTCGCGCGATAGAGATGGCCGACGTTATGCTCCGCCGGATATTCTGCGCCGCGCGCCGCTAAAAGCGCCAGCATCTGCTCCTTCAGCGCATGCGCATCCACCCCTTTTTTCACAATGTAATCCTGATGGAAAACGTGGCAAAAGAAGTGGCCATAATAGAGGCGATGGCTGAGCGACCGGGTGATGTCCGGCGGCAGGGTTTCAAACCAGTCGCGATCGTTGCGGCGCAGCGCGATATCGAGCGCCAGGATATCCTCTACCTCGTCGGCGTGCACCGCGTGATAGCGCACCGCCGCGCCCGCCGCGGCGAAACGGTGCAGAAAGGCGTGCGCGCCCTCTTTGCCTTCGCACTCGAAAAAGGCGCCGCCGCCCTCGCGAAAATAGTCTTTCAGATAGTCGCGCGCCTCCTCGACGCCCGCGCCGGACATCTTCAGCAGCAGGTGATGCGCATATTTATCACGATACTGCTTCATGCGCTTCGGCAGATGGGCCGGGAAGAGGGCGCTGACGCGCTGCAGCAGGCGATCGGTCAGGTGCGGCTTAACGAAGCTCAGCTTCGCCAGCCAGGCGTCGACGCGGCCCTTCAGGGTAAAAAACAGCGGCATCTTATCGGTGCCCAGCTTGTCAATCATCAGAAAGGTGTCTTTGCCGTAGACCTCGGCGATGTCGTAAATATCGCGATGCATATATTCGGCCGCCACCGGCAGATGGGTGAAGTGGGCGAGAATATGGCGGCGAATATCGCTCAGCACCGCTGGATCGTTGGTGCCGATATAGAACACCTGCTGCTGCGGTTCGCAGGGGAAGGTGTCCAGCCGTACCGCGAACACCGCCAGCTTGCCCGCGCAGCCGGAGGCTTCAAACAGTCGGCGCGCATCGGCGTTGAAGCGCGCTGGCGTATCGGCATCAACCTGCCGCACGCGGTCGGCATAGTCAGGGTCGGAGGCGTGACGTCCGTCGTGCTGCACATCCTCCGCTCGCCAGCGCTCATCGTCCAGCCGACCGAGAATCTCTTCCGGCGACGCGCCGAGATCGATGCCGAGATGGTTCACCAGCTTGAGCTTGCCCTGCTCGTCCACCTGGGCGAACAGCGCCATCTCGCTGTAGGCCGGGCCGCGTTTAATCAGCGAACCGCCGGAGTTATTGCAGACGCCTCCCAGCACCGAGGCGCCGATGCAGGAGGAGCCGATCACCGAATGGGGCTCGCGATTAAGCGGCTTCAGCGTTTTCTCCAGCTGGTAAAGGGTGCTGCCGGGAAAGGCGAGCACCTGTTTGCCGTCGTCGATCAGCTGCAGCTTATCGAGACGCCGCGTGCTGATAATCACCACCGGTCGATCGTAGTCGTTGCCGCTGGGCGTCGATCCCTCCGTCAGACCGGTATTGGCCGCCTGCATCAGGATAACGGCGTCGGCGCTGACCAGGGTTTGCAGCACGCGCCACAGCTCCAGCAGGGTGCCGGGAAAGACCACCGCCAGCGCCTCGCCTTCGCCGGAGCGAAAGCCTTTGCGGTAGCGCGCGGTCTGCTCCCGATCGGTAAGCAGGTGGGAGGGGCCAACGTGGCGGCGCAGATCGGAGAGTAAAGCGGAATGAGACGCTGGATGGATCATGTGCAATTCCCTTGTCATTACATGGCGCCATTACTGTAGCACGTCAGGGAAAAGCACGGCGCAGTGTGACGCTGGCGGCTACCTGCTATCCTCAACTTGTGGCACACTGCCGCCTGTTTATTCGATATTGCGCAGTTACTTAAGAGAACCCGACCTGATGAAATGGATTTACTCTGTTAGTCTCGCTGTCTCACTCGCTCTGCAACCCGCGCTGGCCGACGAGCTGACGGGACCGCATCCCATGAACGCGCAGGCGCGCGACGCTTTCGTTAATCAACTTCTGACCAAAATGACGCTGGACGAAAAAATCGGCCAGCTCAGGCTGATCAGCGTGGGGCCGGACACCCCGAAATCGGCAGTGCGCGACATGATAGAGAAAGGTCAGGTCGGCGCGATTTTCAATACCGTTACGCGTCAGGATATTCGCGCCATGCAGGATCAGGTGATGCAGCTCAACCGCCTGAAAATTCCGCTGTTTTTCGCCTATGACGTGGTGCACGGCCAGCGCACCATTTTCCCTATCCCGCTGGGGCTCGCCGCCAGCTGGAATCTCGACGCCGTCAGCGAGGTCGGGCGCGTCTCAGCCTATGAAGCCGCCGACGACGGGCTGAACATGACCTGGGCGCCGATGGTGGACGTCAGCCGCGAACCGCGCTGGGGCCGCATCTCCGAAGGGTTCGGCGAAGACACCTGGCTCTCTTCGCAGATGGGCAGCACCATGGTGAAGGCGATGCAGGGCAAAAGCCCCGCCGATCGCTATGCGGTCATGACCAGCGTCAAACACTTCGCCGCCTATGGCGGCATTGAGGGCGGCCGCGACTACAACACCGTGGACATGAGCTCGCAGCGCCTGTTCCAGGACTATCTGCCGCCCTATAAAGCTTCGCTCGACGCCGGCAGCGGCGGCGTAATGGTGGCGCTTAACTCGCTTAACGGCGTGCCCGCCACCGCCGATGGCTGGCTGCTGAAAACGGTGCTGCGCGACCAGTGGAAATTCAAAGGCATCACCATCAGCGACCACGGCGCGATCAAAGAGCTGCTCAAGCACGGCGTGGCGACCGATCCTGAAGATGCGGTGCGCGTCGCCCTGAAGTCGGGCATCGATATGAGCATGAGCGACGAATACTACAGCAAATATCTGCCGGGCCTGGTGAAGCGCGGCGCGGTGAGCATGTCGGAGATTGACGACGCGGCGCGCCACGTGCTGAACGTCAAATATGATATGGGGCTGTTCAACGATCCTTATAGCCATCTCGGCCCGAAAGAGAGCGATCCCCAGGATACCAACGCCGAAAGCCGCCTGCACCGCGCCGAAGCGCGCGACGTGGCGCGGAAAAGCATCGTTCTGCTGAAAAACCGGCTGGAGACCCTGCCGCTGAAGCGCGCTGGCACCATTGCGCTGATTGGGCCGCTGGCGGATAGCCAGCGCGATATTATGGGCAGCTGGTCGGCCGCGGGCGTGGCGAAGCAGTCGGTGAGCCTGCTGCAGGGCATGCGTAATGCCACTGCGGGTAAAGCGACGCTGCTCTACGCGAAAGGCGCCAACATCAGCGACAACAAGGGCATTCAGGACTTCCTCAACCTCTACGAGCAGGCGGTGTCGGTGGACGCGCGCTCGCCGCAGGCGCTGATCGACGAGGCGGTGGAGAAGGCGAAACAGGCGGACGTCATTGTCGCGGCGGTCGGCGAGGCGCAGGGGATGGCGCATGAGGCCTCCAGCCGTAGCGAACTCTCTATTCCAGCCAGCCAGCAGAAGCTGCTGGCGGCGCTGAAGGCCACCGGCAAACCGCTGGTAATCGTACTGATGAACGGCCGACCGCTGACGCTGGTCAATGAAGATCGCATGGCGGACGCGCTGCTGGAAACCTGGTTTAGCGGCACTGAAGGCGGCAACGCCATCGCCGACGTGCTGTTCGGCGACTACAACCCGTCCGGCAAGCTGCCGATCACCTTCCCGCGCTCGGTGGGGCAGATCCCGCTCTACTACAACCATCTGCCGACCGGCCGTCCCTATAACTTCGCTAAGCCGAACAAGTACACCTCGCACTACTATGATTCGGTAAACGGCCCGCTCTATCCGTTTGGCTATGGGCTGAGCTACACCCGCTTTAGCGTCTCGCCGGTGAAAATGTCGGCGGCCACGATGCCGCGCAACGGCACGGTCGAGGCGAGCGTAACGGTGACCAATACCGGCGATCGCGACGGTGCGACGGTGGTGCAGATGTACCTGAACGATCCGGTCGCCTCAATGAGCCGTCCGGTAAAAGAGCTGCGCGGCTTTAAGCGGATTATGCTTAAAGCGGGCGAATCGCAGACGGTCAGCTTTAAGATCGACGTGGACGCGCTGAAGTTCTGGAACCAGCAGATGCAGCAGGTGGCAGAGCCAGGCAAGTTCAACGTGATGATCGGGCTTGATTCGGTACGCACCCAGAACGCGCAGTTCGACTATCTCTGACGCTGCACGACACGCCTCTCCCGACCTGGCGGCCGGGAGAGGTGGCACACTAGGTTAACCGCAACCTTATGAACAGCATTCGCAACCGTATCCAGAACCAGATTTTCCGCGTTAACGGCCTGGCGCTCAATGAGTTTGATATTTCGCAGCCGCCCGGCGATCCCGGCCTCTTCGGCCCCGACAGCGTGATCTGGCGCGTGCACGGCGACTTTCCCGCTATGCTGTGCGGCGGCATCAGCGCCTTGCTGTTACAGATGCTGCATCCTTCCGCGCTGGCAGGCGTCTGGGATCACTCCAACTTTCGCCAGGATATGATGGGCCGCCTGCGGCGCACCAGCCAGTTCATTGCCGTAACCACCTTCGGCAATCGTCACGATGCCCGCCTGCTGATTGAGCGCATTAAAAACATTCATCTGCGCGTCAGCGGCATCGACAATTACGGCCAGCCCTACGCCGCCAGCGACCCGCATCTCCTCACCTGGGTGCACGTCGCCGAAACCAGCGCCTTTCTCGCCGCGCATCTGCGCTTTAAAAATCCGCGGCTCAGCCTGGGGGAGCAGGATCGCTACTACCAGGAAGCGGCGCTGATTGCCGAGGCGCTGGGGGCCACCGGCGTGCCGAAAAGCGTCGAGGCGGTGGGGCGTTACCTGCAGGATATGCGCGGGGAGCTGCGCTATGACGAGCGCACCGCCGAGGTGACGCGCCTGCTGCGCGCGGCGCCTGCGCCAGGCTGGCAGGCGAAGCCGGCGATGAAGGTCATGCTGAATTCGGGCATGGCGCTGCTGCCCGGCTGGGCGCAGCAGATGTCCGGCTACCGCTTCAGCCCGCTGTCGCGCGCGCTGCTCGACGCCGAGATGCGGCTGCTGGCAAAAACCCTGCGCTGGTCAATTACGCGCGGCGCATACCATCGCGCGATGCTGCGCATGGGACGCCAGCCTTAACGCTTTCTTAACCTTTTCTGCAGGCAGGCCTGTCGACGCTGCGCCGCCGCTTAACAGCGCGGCAGCGGGAAAGATAAACGAAGATTAATGATGAAATTCGTCGTGCGGCCGCGTATAGCTGCGCGGCGTGCGCCTCAGCCGCTGCTGCACGGCACGACGCTGCTGCAGGTGGTGCGCCAGCAGGCCGAGTCCGGCACCGATGGCAGCCAGCGACAGCAGGTCAGAGAGGAGATCGACCGGCAGCGCGATAAGCGCCCCCAGGCCGACCGCCATCAGCGTGGCCGCCAGCGTAGGCGAGGTATGGCGATAGAGAAGCCAGAGAAAAAGCGCGAAAACCGCCAGCTCATGCCAGGTGAAACCGGTAACGGGCTGCATCATGCATCTCCGATAAAAAAGGTCACTCGACCTTAGCACGCGGCTGCGCCTCAGAAACGCGAATAGCGTTTCACCATCCGGACCGCCCACGCTTTAGCGGCGCTGCGCTTTTCCGCGCCGCGCCGCGTGCGCCGCTTTACTTTTGCTTACCCTTGCGCGGGCGCACTGCGCCGACTTTGAGAGTTTTACCCTTGTCTCACGTGGCGGCAGTAAGGATCCTGCTCTAATCTCGGGGAAATGGATCCCTAAGCTTTGTCGAGGCGCTATGACTTACCAACCTCTGATTGCTGAGGTCCACAATCAGCAACATACACTGACGGCGATTGTCGAACAGGATGAGCGCACCGCTTATTTCTACATCTGGCCGACAGATCTGTTCCGCAGCCAGTATGCGGTGCGCGGCTGCTGGCTGCGCAACCTGTTGCCGGCGCCGGCGCAGGAAGATCGCGCGGCGATGGAGCAGGGCATTGCGCCACTGCTCAGCGCCGAGTATTGCCGCACGCTGGAAGCGGAGCCGCCGCTCGATCCGGCGGGCCTGCAGGTGCTGTGGGAGCCGAGCGATGACGGCGCGGCGCTGTGGTATTACGGCCAGCTGCTGGCGGTGATCCCCGGCTGGAGCCTCTACCAGGATAAGCAGGTCAGCTTCTCTGCTGGCTGCATCAAAAAAAACCGGCTGACCGCGCCGCTCGGCTCCGCCTCCACCAACGACTACTACGCGCGCGCGGAGCATCAGCGTCAGTTCTGGCGCGACTGGCACGACGGCAATGAGTGGGATCGGGTGCAGCAGGCGCTGCTGCAGCGCTATCAGGCGCAGTTTGGCGAGTCGATGAAGTATTACGCCATCGATCAGGGCAGCTGGCCGCCGATGGCGATCTCCCAGCACTGGCATCAGGGCGTGTGGTATTTCCTCACCCTCGGCATGAGCATTCGCCCGATGCCGCAGGTGGACTATCTGTTTGACGAACTGGCGCCGCAGTATCGCCGCGTCGAGCTGGCGATGGCGGTGGATGGCGAAGTGATGACTGAAGGCAACGCGGTGCAGATGGCGAGCGCGCTGGCGGAGTTCGCCCATCTCCCTTGGGCGCGCCTCACCTGGCTGGGCGAAGGCCATACGCTGGCGTCGGAGGTGGCGCCGGTCGGCTTTGAAAGCTTCCTGCTGGCCAACGCGCTGGCGGACGACAGCGCCCAGTTTAACCTGCCGAAGCGCGACGGCGATCGGCCTAACCTGCTGTGGGCAACGCCGATCACCGAGGCGGAGCGCCAGTTTGCGCAGGCGGATGAGCTGGGCGGTCAGCAGCTGGCGGAGCTGCTGATGGCGGCGGGCAATAACCATATCTTCCGTCCGCGCCAGCAGGTAGTGGAGAGCGAAATCTGACGGCGGCGCGCTGTTTGCCCGGCGCGCTACCTGGTCGTTAGCGACTAAATAATCACCTTTCTCAACGAGTTGTTAAATTTGTGATCTCGCGCATCTCAAGTTAGCTTTTGCCGCGCCGTTAACCCTGATCAGGCAATCGCGCCGTTTCTGCCAGGGGAAAGCAGATGCTAAAAACAACACAATCCCGCTTTACTGCGGTTCTTGTACTCTTTTTTCTCGTTTTGATGCTGATCACCGTGGTGGTGATTAAACAATTTATCGCGCCGCAGCTGACCGCTAACCAGAGCCAACTGGTGCGCTATCAGGTTGACGCGCTGGCGACCGGTATCGTGGAACAGATGAACCGCGTGCAGGCGCAGCAGCGCGCTATTACCGAAGCCGCGAGCGTTATGGAGAGTTCCGCCATCGACCAGATGCTGCCGGCGCTGGTAAACCAGTATCAGGACAGCAACGTCTTTGGCGGCGGCATCTGGCCGCTGCCTAACCGCCGCGATCCGGCGAAAGAGAAAGACAGCAGCTTCTTTGCGCGCAATGCCAGCAACCAGCTACAGGTCAACACCTACTGGAACTCTGACGCCGCCGACAAATACTGGGAGCAACCCTGGTACAAAGACGGCATGGCCGCGCCGAAAGGGCAGTGCGCCTGGGCGAAAGCCTACCAGGATGCCGCCAGTCCGCAGCCGCGCACCAACTGCGCCATGGCGATCTATCGCGACGGCACCGTCTGGGGCGTTGCCACCATCGACGTCACCCTCGGCTTTTTCAACCATCTGGCGAAAGAGATGGGCGACGCTATTCAGGGACGCGTGCTGATCGTCGAGGCCGACGGCAAAGTCGTGGGCAATGCCGCGCTGGTGGATGGTACGCCGAAGCTGGAAAACCTGACCGATCTGCAGCTGCCGATGGCGGCGCCGCTAAAAGGTCTGCTGAGCAGCGCGGGCACGCAGCCTACCGAGACGACCTTTGACGGAGAGGATGGCGAACACACGCTGTTCCTGCAGGCGATTCCGGGCAGCCCGTGGTATCTGGCCAGCGACGTGCCGACCAGCCTGCTCACCGCGCAGACGCACGACATGCTGACGCGCCTTGGCCTGGTGCAGATCCCGCTGGCAATCGTGCTGCTGCTGGTGCTGCTGGGCTTTATTCGTTCAATGATGAAGCGTCTTAACGCGCTGCACAGCAATATCGACGCGCTGGCGCAGGGCGGGGCCGATCTGACCCAGCGTTTGCCGACCAGCAACAGCCCGGAGTTCAACGCCGTGGCGCAGAGCTTCAACAACTTTATCGGCTATCTGCAGGGGCTGATGCGTCAGGTCGGCGACAGCGCGCTGGCGATCACCGCCGCATCGCGCGAGATCGCCAGCGGCAACGCCAACCTCTCGTCACGCACCGAAGATCAGGCCAGCTCAATCGTCGAAACCGCTGCCTCTATGGAGCAACTGACCGGCACGGTGCGCCAGAATGCCGATAACGCCACCCACGCCAACCAGCTGGCGGGCAATGCGTCGCAGGTGGCGGCGCGCGGTACGGAAGTGGTGCGTCAGGTGGTAAGCACCATGGGCGAGATCCATCACTCGTCACGTAAAGTGGTCGATATCATCAGCGTTATCGACAGCATCGCCTTCCAGACCAACATCCTGGCGCTCAACGCCGCGGTAGAGGCCGCGCGGGCAGGCGAGCAGGGCCGCGGCTTCGCGGTGGTCGCCTCTGAGGTGCGCAATCTGGCACAGCGTTCGGCCAACTCGGCGCGCGAAATCAAAAAGCTGATTGAGGAGTCGGTGGCCAACATCGATGCCGGCAGCCAGCTGGTGGAGCAGGCGGGTGAGACCATGGATGAACTGATGCAGGGCGTCAGCAGCGTCACCACGTTGATGAGCGAAATCATGTCCGCCAGCCGCGAGCAGAGCATGGGCATTGAGCAGGTGAACGTGGCGATCACTCAGCTCGACGGTACCACGCAGCAGAACGCCGCGCTGGTGGAGCAGGTTTCCGCCGCCGCCCAGGCGATGGAAGAGCAGAGCGTGCAGCTGGAGCAGGTGGTGCAGAGCTTCCGCCTGTAAGCGTCATCCACGGGCTCGCGCAGGCGAGCCCGTTTTTTTGCGGCAAACCGCACAAATTCACGCGGCATGAAACGGCAGGGATGTGCCAGAATAGTCAGAGTTATCTTAAGGAATCCTCATGTCTGCTATCGAAGTTATTCTCGTCGACTATCTCGATCGTCCCACCGGTAAAATGGAAAAGCTGGAAGTGCATGAGAAGGGACTGCTGCATCGCGCGGTCACGGTCTACGTATTTAATTCGTCTGGCGAACTGCTGCTGCAGCGCCGCGCCAGCGGCAAATACCACTGCGGCGGGCTGTGGAGCAACACCACCTGCGGGCACCCCTGTCCGGCGGAGCCAACGCAGCAGGCAGCGGAGCGCCGCCTGTACGAGGAGATGGGGCTGGCGCTGTCGCTGACGCCGGTCTTTGAGCTGAGCTACAATCTGCCGCTCAGCAACGGCCTGATCGAGCATGAGTATGGCCATGTCTATTTCGCCGTCAGCGATGAGCCACCGACGCCCGACCCCCAGGAAGCGGACGACTGGCGCTATCTCTCGGTGAGCGACATCCAGCGCGCGATGCTTGAGGAGCCGCAGCAGTTTACGCCCTGGTTTCTCTACACCTTTCCACGCATCCCCGCCTATTTAAATGCGTTGAGTATGCCGGCATAAAGACGCACCGTCTGTAGAACTTCTTACAGCTGGCACTTTGCCTGCAAGCGGAAGAGAGAGGCCGAAGAGCAAAGCGTCCCGCCTCAGGAAGAGGCGGGACGAGCTGGCAGGGATGCCGCTTTTGCGTCTTTGCGATCGGCCCCTCTCTTCCGCGTTAGCACTCAGCCCGACCGAGTTTTTTAACGTCCGGCAAAATCTTCCGCGTCCACATCGTAGCCCGACGGCTCCCAGCGGATCGCCAGCAGCGCCAGCAGACCGGCCAGCGGCGCCAGGAAAATCACCCAGAAAACGCCGGTGCCCAGCGCGGCGACCAGCACCGGAAACAGAAACAGCGAAACGGTTGAGCTGCCGCGCATCAGCGTCTGGTTAAAACCGACGCCGACGCCGCGCAGCGAAGTGGGGTAGCTGAGTGACGCAAAGGTCATGGTATGCGAACCGGGGCCAAAACCCTGACCAAATAAGAACAGCGCCAGCATCGCGATGGCGATGCCCGCCTCCTGACCGCCTTCGGGACGCCCAATCAGCGCCAGTCCCAGCAGCGCCACGCACTGGCAGGCGTAGCCTGCCACCGACATCTTCCACGCGCCCAGACGCGGCACCAGGCGTACCGCCAGCACACCGCCAACAAAGGCGAACAGCAAGTTGAGCGCCAGCGACACCAGAATCGTGGTCAGCATCGACTGCGCGAAAAAGCTGGTGATGATCACCGGCAGGCCAAAGGCCACCGCGTTATAGGCGAAGGAAGAGGCGACGGAGATAATGGTCGCCAGCAGCGTGCGGCGCAGGTAGACGCCGCGCAGCAGCGCGCCGTAGTTGCGCCAGCTGGCGCGGCGCGCAGGCTGGACAGGCGCCGCTGACGCCTCCTCCGCCACCTGAGCGTTGATATTCCAGCCGCTGCGCAAAATGGCGGCCGCGCCTTTCAGATCGCCCTGACTGGCCGCCCAGACCGGCGACTCGCTCATATAGCGGCTGCGGATAGCGATAATAATCAGCGCCGGCACCGCGCCGAAGCCGAGGATCAGGCGCCACAGCCAGCCGGTGTGGCTCTCCGGCAGCACCGCGTAGAGCAGCAGCACCAGCAGATAGGAGATGCTGATTGCCGCATACCAGGTAGGACACCACATCGACACGCTGGCCGCCTTGTTGCCCTTGCCGCGCAGGCGGGAAAACTCGGCGAGAAACGCCATCGCCACCGGTAGATCGATACCGACACCCAGCCCCATCACAAAGCGCGCACCGCCCAGCACATACTCATTAGGCGCAAAGGCGCAGGCGAGCGCTGCCACCACGAAAAAGAACATATCCGCCATAAAAACGCGATAGCGGCCGATCTTATCGGTGAGGTAGCCGCCGATCAGCGCGCCGACAATGGCACCAAAGGTAATCGCCGAGGCGACCATGCCGGTGCCGGTTGGGGAAAGGTTAAACTCCCGCGCCACATCCTTGATGCCGAACGCCAGCGCGCCAAGATCGTAAGCATCGAGAAACACCCCGCCCAGCGCGATCGCCACCACGATACGCGCGTTATTGCGCGCGCCGTCGCCGCTGTTGATCAGGCGCGAGACGTCAGCCGCGCTGCGGATCCACTCCGTTTCCCGTTCGGGCCGGTTCCCTGTTAACGCCACGTGGGCGGAAGATGAAGTCATGTCGGTCATAATGTTGTCTGTAATTATTGTGAGTGAATGGACAGCTTACCGTCCAGACGTCTGGACGTAAATTCTTTTCAGTTATAACCAGGCCGATAACAGTATGAAAAAGTTGAGGCGCGACACTTCACGCTTCAGGCAATGTGTTTCGCGATGCAGGACGAAACGACTATTCTCTATAAGCACCTCACAAATAACCGAATTAAAGGAACACCTCATGGCAAGGTCTGGTTTTCTGGCATTGACGGCAGCCGCGCTGCTGCTGGCAACAGGCGCGGCGCAGGCCGCCGATCCCGTGCGCGTAGGTTCGAAAATCGATACGGAAGGTTCGCTGCTGGGCAATGTCATCCTGCAGGTGCTGGAAAAGCACGGCGTGAAAACGGTGAATAAAATCCAGCTCGGCAACACCCAGGTGGTGCGCGGCGCCATTACCGCCGGTGAACTGGACATCTATCCCGAATATACCGGCAACGGCGCGTTCTTTTTTAACGACGAAAAAGACGCCGCCTGGAAAAATGCGCGTCAGGGCTATGAGAAGGTGAAAAAGCTCGACGCCGACAAAAATCAGCTGGTGTGGCTGACGCCTGCGCCAGCGAATAACACCTGGACCATCGCGGTGCGTCAGGATGTCGCCCAGCAGAACAAGCTCAGCTCGCTTGACGATCTCAGCAGCTACCTGAAAAAAGGCGGCACCTTCAAGCTGGCGGCCTCGGCGGAATTTATCGAGCGCGGCGACGCTCTGCCAGCCTTTGAAAAAGCCTATGGCTTTAAGCTAAAACAGAGCCAGCTGCTCTCGCTGGCGGGCGGCGACACGGCGGTAACCATTAAGGCGGCGGCGCAGCAAACCTCCGGCGTCAATGCGGCGATGGCCTACGGCACCGACGGCCCGGTGGCGGCGCTGGGTCTGCAAACCCTGAGCGACCCTCGAGGCGTACAGCCAATTTATGCGCCGACGCCGGTCATCCGCGCCGCGGTGCTGAAAGCCTATCCCGACATCGAAAGCTGGCTGAAGCCGGTCTTCAGCAAACTGGATGAGAAAACCCTGCAGCAGCTCAACGCGAAGATCGCGGTCGAAGGCCAGGACGCCAGCAGCGTGGCGAGCGAATGGCTGCAGCAGCAGAAGCTGCTGTAAACCATGGCGCTATCGCGGGATGCGATGCTGGCCGCGCGCCGCCAGCCGGTTGCGCTGCTGCTGCTGTTGCTGCTAAGCCTGGCGCTCTACTGGCTGCCCTTTCTCAGCTATGCGCCGAACCGGCTGGTTTCCGGCGAGCCGCTGATGCTCGGCCAGGTCAGCGACGCAGGCTGGCTGGCGCTGCCGCTGGCGGCGCTCTGGCTGCTGCTGTGGGCGCGCCCGACGCGCACGGCACTGGCGCTGATGCTGATCGCCTGCGACGCGCTGCTGACCGGCATGGTCTGGCTGAGCGGGCATGAGGCGGCGCGGCTGGCGGCGCAGGGCAGTGCGCTGGCGCGCACCAGCTTTGGCGGCGGCCTGTGGCTGGCGTGCGGCGTCACGCTGCTGCTGGGTGCGGAGCTGGCGCGCACGCTGACGCGCAATAGCCTCTGGCGCCTGCTGCTCAATCTGCAGATCTGGCTGCTGCCGCTGCTGATGCTCTTCAGCGGCGAGCTGAACACGCTGTCGCTGCTGAAAGAGTACGCCAACCGCCACGCAGTGTTTGACGCGGCGCTGGCGCGCCATCTGGCGCTGCTCAGCGGCACGCTGCTGCCTGCGCTGCTCATCGGCCTGCCGCTCGGCATCCTGCTGCACCGGCGTCCGGCGTGGCAGAGCGGCGTTTTCAGCGTGCTGAACGTTATTCAAACCGTGCCGTCGGTGGCGCTGTTCGGCCTGCTGATCGCGCCGCTGGCCGGGCTGGCGAGCGCCTTTCCCTGGCTGAAAAGCTGGGGCGTCAGCGGCATCGGCATGGCGCCGGCGCTGATCGCGCTGACGCTCTATGCGCTGCTGCCGCTGGTGCGCAGCGTGGTGGCCGGGCTGCAGCAGGTGCCGCGCGACGTGCGCGAAAGCGCGCGCGGTATGGGCATGGGCCAGCTGCAGCGCTTTTTTGCCGTCGACGTGCCGCTGGCGCTGCCGGTCTGGCTCGCCGGGCTGCGCGTGGTGGTGGTGCAGACGCTGGGCATGGCGGTGATCGCTGCGCTGATCGGCGCAGGCGGCTTCGGCGCCATTATTTTTCAGGGACTGCTCAGCAGCGCGCTCGACCTGGTGCTGCTGGGGGTGATCCCGGTGATTGCGCTGGCGGTCGTGATTGACGCGCTGTTCCGCCTGCTGATTTCCCTGCTGGAGAGAACCCATGATTCACTTTAACGGCGTCAGTAAGCACTTCGCCGGCAAAGCGGCGGTGAAGGATCTATCGCTGCAGATCGGCGAGGGCGAGTTTAGCGTGCTGCTCGGCACCTCGGGCTCCGGCAAATCGACCACGCTGAAGATGATCAACCGCCTGGTGGAGTTCGACGAGGGCGAAATCCTGTTCGCAGGCGAGTCGATCCGACGGCTTGACGCGCGCGACTTGCGTCGGCGCATGGGCTACGCCATCCAGTCTATCGGTCTGTTTCCCCACTGGACGGTGGAAAAAAATATCGCCACCGTGCCTGCGCTGCTCGGCTGGCCGAAAGCCCGCATCCGCGCGCGGGTCGAGGAGCTGCTGGCGCTGCTCAGCCTGGATACGCATCTGGCGCGGCGTCTGCCGCATCAGCTTTCCGGCGGCCAGCAGCAGCGCGTCGGCGTGGCGCGGGCGCTGGCGGCGGACCCGGAAGTGCTGCTGATGGATGAACCTTTCGGCGCGCTCGATCCGGTCACGCGCGGCGCGCTGCAGCAGGAGATGCTGCGTATTCACCGCTTGTCGGGCCGCACTATCGTGCTGGTGACGCACGACATCGACGAGGCGCTGACGCTGGCGGATAACATCGTGCTGATGGATCAGGGGGAGATTGTGCAGCAGGGCAAGCCCGCCGTGCTGCTGACGCAGCCAAAAAACGATTTTGTGCAGGACTTCTTCGGCAGAAGCGAGCTGGGCGTGCGTCTGCTCTCGCTCGGGCAGGTCGGCAATGCGGCGCGGCGCGGCGAGTGGCTGGAGGGCGAGCCGCTGGCAGCCGCGCAGTCGCTGCGCGAAGCGCTGTCGCAGTTTATCGCCCGGCGCGCCGACAAGCTGCCGGTGGTGGATGAGCGCCAGCAGCCGCTGGGCGTGCTCTACTTCAGCGATCTGCTGACCCTGCGCGAGGGGCAATAATGCGCTGGCTAAAGGATCCGCTGCTGTGGCTGGTCATCCTGTTTGTGGCGCTGCTGCTTGGTCTGCCCTACAGCGGGCCGCTTTTCGCCTGGTGGTTTCCGGAGCAGGCGCGGCCACTCTACCAGCAGGAGAGCTTTCTCCGGCTGGCGCTGGCGCATCTGTTTCTGGTGGTGACCGCCAGCGCGCTGGCGCTGCTGGTTGGCGTCGGCAGCGGAGTGCTGGTGACGCGGCGCGCAGGGCGGCGCTTTCGGCCGCTGGTCGAAACCATCGTGGCGGCCGGACAGACCGTTCCGCCGGTCGCGGTGCTGGCGATCGCCGTACCGGTGATGGGCTTCGGTGCCTGGCCTGCGGTAGTCGCGCTGCTGCTATACGGCCTGCTGCCGATTTTACAGGGCACGCTGGCCGGACTCGATAGCGTGCCCGCCAGCAGTCGGGAGATCGCCGACGGCGTCGGCATGAGCCCATGGCAGCGTTTGTGGCAGGTAGAGCTGGCGCTGGCTGCGCCGGTGATCCTGGCTGGGGTGCGCACCTCGGTTATCGTCAATATCGGCACGGCAGCCATCGCCTCAACCGTCGGCGCGGAGAGTCTCGGTTCGCCCGTCATCATCGGGCTGAGCGGCTTTAACACCGCCTATGTGATTCAGGGCGCGCTGCTGGTGGCGCTGCTGGCGATTGTCAGCGATCGCCTGTTTGAGCATCTGCAGCGCTGGCTTAGCGTGAGTGGAGAATAAGGGTATAGCCGACCAGCATCAGCCCGCCGGTGCCGCCGACGGCCATAATGAAAAACAGCGTTGCAAAGAAGATTTTTTGCCAGTTCATGCGGAAACCTGAGTAGAGCCTGAAAGGCGGGGATAATAACGCGGGCAGGGCGAGGCGAAAAGGGCCCTGCGTGCGTTTTACTGAAAGCGCGTCTCGTGGGCGCGAATAGCATATCCCTGTTCCTGCCAGTGCGTCAGCTGTTCCTGTTGGCGACGCGTAAGCTTTTTGCCGGTCCAGACAAAAATAGTTTGACCGGGAAAAAGCTCGGGGCGCGGCAGGTCGAGCGGCTCTGCCAGCACGTCAAGCCGCCATCCCTCCTGGGAGAGCCGCCAGGCTTCCAGCCAGATGCGGGTGCGATCTTCTACCGCCCAGCCAAGGATCAGCGCATCTTTGCCCGCTTTTTTACGACTGCCAGCCAGACAGAAGGCGACATAGTCAATCAGCGCGCCGTCCAGCAGGCTGCTCATGACGCGCGCCGTATTCTGATCCAGACCGAGTTTCTGCCGTACCGGCATAATGACGTGATCGATAAGCGGATCAACAGGGTTTTCACGCCCGAGCGCAGCGATCTTGGCGCGCAGCTTCGACGGTTTGACGTGGCGCAGCACGCTCATCAGCTCTTCCTGGAGGTTAACCCAGCCGTCATGCACGTTCACGCTCTCGCCTTCAAGCAGCGCTTTGACTTTGCCTACCGGCACGCCGCTTTCGATCCAGCGTTTAATTTCTTCGATGCGCTGCACATCCTCGTCATCAAACTGACGATGTCCACCCTCCGATCGCTGCGGCTTTAATAAGCCATAACGTCGTTGCCACGCACGCAGCGTGACCGGGTTTATTCCACAGCGTTCGGCAACGTCACCGATACTGTAAAAGGCCATAACTTCCCCAAACTTCCTGACTGCGATCTAATAACCTTAACCAACCCGATCAACTTGTACAAATGTTTTTTAAGTGTACAAGTTGACGCAGGCGCAAGTTTCACGCTATATCTCATTTACGAGATTAAAATCCCATATATGAGAAACGCATGATGCTGATGGAAAGGACTGAACAACGCCTTGCGGCTCGCCTGGCAGAGCTCCGCGTTCAGAACGGCTGGTCGCTGGATGAACTCGCCACGGCGACCGGCATCAGCCGGGCGTCATTGTCGCGTATTGAGCGCGGCGAAACCAGCCCGACGGCTGCCTTATTGAATCGCCTGTGCGTCGCTTATGGTCTTACCATGTCGCGGCTGTTAAGTGAAGTGGAAGAGGCGGTCAATCTGCTGCTGACGCCGGAGCAGCAGCCGGTCTGGCGCGACGACGCCAGCGGCTTCGTGCGGCGCAACGTCTCGCCGCCGGCGGCCCACTTTCGCGCAGAGCTGGTGGAGGGACAACTGCGGCCGGGTGCGCGCATCGATTACGATGCGCCGCCTGTTCAGGGGCTGGAGCAGCATATCTGGCTGCAGCAGGGCGGCCTGACTATCACCATGGACGAGCAGCGCTGGACCTTACAGAACGGCGACTGCCTGCGTTTTCATCTGACCGGTCGCTCGGCGTTCGAGGCGCATCTCACCGACGGCGCGCGCTATGTGCTGGTGGTGTGCAAACCATGACGACTTATGAATGGATTGACGCCGAGCAGGCGCGCAGCGATCGGCACTCTCTCTGCGAGCTGCTGCAGGCGTGCGTGGCGGACGGGGCCAGCATCGGCTTTACCGATCCGCATGACCATGCGGCGATGGAGGATTTCTGGCAGCAGCGCGTAGCCAGCCTCGCCACCGGCGAGAACGAACTTATCGTTGCGCGCCAGCATGAGCGGGTGATCGGCACGCTAACCCTGAGCGCCGCCGTGATGCCCAACGGCCGCCATCGCGCGGAGATAAACAAGCTGCTGGTGCATCCCGCCGCTCGCCGTCAGGGCATTGGGCGCCAGCTGATGCAGCTGGCCGAGCGGCGCGCGCAGGTGCTGGGCAAAACGCTGCTGGTGCTGGACACCCGCAGCGGCGACGTCGCCACGCAGCTCTATCTTTCGCTTGGCTGGCAGATCGCCGGCTCGATTCCGGGCTACGCCGAATCGATCGCGGGCGAGCTGGAGGCGACGACGGTGATGTTTAAGCCGCTGCCGGCTCACGGCAGCGCATAGCTGACCGGCGTCACCGCTCGCCGGTCAATCTGCCTGCCTAGCGCGCGAACGGCGCTCTTCAGCGGGCAGAGGGTGCCCACCGGCGTCACGCGGCATCCCGCCTGCCGCCACTCCGCGCGCAGCAGCGGATGCGCGGCGTCGATCGGCTGCAGACGACGCAGGTCATCCAGGCTTTGCGCCTGAAAATAGAGGCGCAGAAAGCGCTCACCGCTGGCGTTGTCGCGCCAGCGCTCCAGCACAAGACTGCCGCCGGGCGGGATATTGCCGCGTGCGTAGCCGGGCAGCGTCCAGCTAAAGCCCATCAGGGTGCGAACCATCGCGATATTGGTGTCATGCGCCACCAGCAGCAGCCAGCGCGCATTTGGCGCGGCGTCGCGGCCCTCAGCGGCCTCCAGCAGGGCGTTGAGCAGAATCGAGCCGCGCCTTTGCGCGCTGTAGAGCACATCGTTGCTGAGGTCGTAGTTCGCCGTCAGCAGCGGCAGAATGGCGCTGATCTGCGCCGAGCGGGTGATATGGCCCCAGGCGATCTGGCTGAACGGCAGGTTCTCGCTCCAGGCGAGGCGCAGCGTCTCCGCCATGCTCGCCATCACGCTCAGGCCGGCGATATAGCTATGACCGCCTTTGCTCTGGCGGATCTGCCACGGCCGATCGAACAGCGCGCAGTGGGCGTCGGAGAGGCATACCGCCTGCTTCAGCGCCTGAATGGCGGGCTGTAGCGCCCGCTGGCGCGCGGCCAGGTCGCCCGCCTTCGCCTCGACCGCCGCCCGCTGCTGTGCGGGCTCGGTCGCCGTCGCGGCGAAGGCGTCGGTCTGGAACAGCGGATCGGCATCGCCCGCCACGTGATGCACCGGCACGCCGCAGCCGGGAAAGGCGCCGTCGACCAGCGCTTCGGCGGTGGCGCGGGTGCGCTGTTTTGGGCTGGCGCGCACGTAAATATCCTGCGGCTGCGGGCAACCGGCCGTCAGCAGGCCGAGCTGGCGATAATGTTCGCCCTCCCAGCGCCCTTTATTGACTACCGCCGCGTAGCCGTGGCCGGTCAGCTCGCCGTCGCGCGTGCTCCATACTGTCCAGGGGCGCTGCGTGGCGGCCTCGATCTCTTTGCGGTTGCCGGGCGTAGGCGGACGCACGCCGTGGCGGCTCAGCTCAACCACCTGCTCCAGCTGATACGTCGACTGCGCGGCAGCCTGCGCCGTCCAGAGCAGCAGGGCACAGAGCGCGGCAAAGGCGCGGCGGGATAAAAACATCTCTTCTTCCTTATGATGAGAACAGCGATGATGCGACACCATAGCGCTGAAGCCCCGCCGCTGGCTACGGCAGGATTTTTCCGTGACGCCATTCTTCGAGACGGCACGAAAAAATGCGGCCCAAAGCTGACGCTGGCGGATTACTGTGTAAAAATACAGGCCATTTTCACCCGGTGGTAGACGACTATGGCCCTGACAGCAGCAATAAAAAGCCAGATAGCGCAGTGGTATAAGGCGCTACAGCAGCAGGTGCCGGACTTTATTCCCCGCGCGCCGCAGCGCCAGATGATCGCCGACGTGGCGAAGTGCCTGGCGGGCGATGACGCGCGTCATCTGGCCATTGAAGCGCCGACCGGCGTTGGCAAAACCCTCTCTTACCTGATCCCCGGCATCGCGGCGAGCCGCGCCGAAGAGAAAACCCTGGTTGTCAGCACCGCCAACGTGGCGCTCCAGGATCAGATTTTTAGCAAAGATCTGCCGCTGCTGAAAAAGATCATTCCCGATCTTACCTTTACCGCCGCCTTCGGGCGTGGGCGCTACGTCTGTCCGCGCAATCTGGCAGCGCTGGCCGCCAGCGACGACCAGCAGGGCGATCTGCTGCTCTATCTCGACGACGAGGCGGTAAGCAGCACGCAGGAGGAGCAGACGCAGTGCGGCCGCCTGGAGAAGTCGCTCAGCAGCTACGCCTGGGACGGACTGCGCGATCACAGCGAAGAGAATATCAGCGACAGCCTGTGGCAGCGTCTCTCAACCGACAAGGCGAGCTGCCTCGGCGCGCACTGCCGCTGGTATCGCGAATGCCCCTTCTTTGTCGCCCGTCGCGAAATTGAGCAGGTGGATGTGGTGGTGGCTAACCATGCGCTGGTGATGGCGGCGATGGAGAACGAGTCGGTTCTGCCGCCGCCGAAGCACCTGATGCTGGTGCTGGATGAAGGCCACCATCTGCCGGAGGTGGCGCGCGACGCGCTGGAGATGAGTGCCGACATTACGCCCGGCTGGAGCAGCCTGCAGCTCGATCTCTTCGTGCGGCTGGTAGAGGGCATTATGACGCAGATGCGCCCGAAATCGCCGCCGCCGCTCAGCAATCCGGAGCGCCTCAGGGCGCACTGCGAGGAGCTGCGCGAGCTGCTGACGACGCTGAGCCAGGCGCTCAATCCGCTGCTGCCCGCCGACAACCAGCCGGGGGAGTTTCGCTTTGTGCTCGGCGAACTGCCTGAAGAGCTGCTGGCGCTCTGCGCGCGCCTGTTTAAGCTGAGCGACGCGCTGCGCGGCCTGGCGGAAGGATTGATCAACGCCCTCAGCGAACAGACCGGCAGCGTCGACCTGATGCGTCTGCACCGCAATCTGCTGCAGCTTAACCGGCAGTTCGGCTGGTTCGAATCGGTCAGCAAGCTGTGGCGGCTGGCGGCGATGCCGAAAGCTTCGGGCGCGCCGGTGTCGAAGTGGATCACACGCGAGCTGCGCGAGGGCCAGGCGCATCTGCTGTTTCACTGCGCCGGCATTCGCGTCAGCGATCAGCTGGAGAAGCTGCTGTGGCGCAAAATCCCTCATGTGGTGGTGACGTCCGCTACGCTGCGCTCGCTTAACAGCTTCAGCCGCCTGCAGGAGATGTCGGGCCTGAGCGAGAAAGCCGGCGACCGATTTGTGGCGCTCGACTCGCCCTTTAATCATGTCGAGCAGGGCAAGCTGGTGATCCCGCAGATGCGCTATGAGCCGCTGCTGGCTAACGAAGCGGAGCATATCGCCGAAATGGCGGCCTTTTTCCGCCAGCAGATGAAAGAGGAGAAGCACAAGGGGGTGCTGGTGCTGTTCGCCAGCGGCCGCGCAATGCAGCAATTTGTCGCCCAGTTGCCCGAGCTACGGCTGACCATGCTGGTGCAGGGCGATCAGCCGCGCTCGCGCCTGGTGGAGCTGCACCGTAAACGGGTGGCGAAGGGCGAGACCAGTATTCTGGTGGGCCTGCAGTCGTTCGCGGAAGGGCTGGATTTGAAAGGCGAGCTGCTGAGCCAGGTGCATATTCACAAAATCGCTTTTCCGCCGGTGGACAGTCCGGTAATTTTGACTGAAGGCGAATGGCTCAAGAGCCTGAACCGCTATCCGTTTGAGGTGCAGAGTTTGCCGAGCGCCTCCTTTACGCTGATTCAGCAGGTCGGCCGCCTGATCCGTAGCCATCAGTGCTACGGGGAGATTGTCATATATGACCGTCGGCTGCTGAGCAAAACCTACGGCAGCCGCCTGCTGGCCGCGCTGCCGGTCTTTCCGATCGAGCAGCCTGAGGCGCCCGCCGCGCTGAAGGTGAAACGTGCGCCGGCGCTGGCGGGTAATAAACGGCGCCCCACCCGACGGCCAGCGGCAAAGCGTTAACCCCTGACTCATTTTTGGCCGCCGCCTGGCGCGGCCCCTGACCGGAAGCAAAGAATGGAACTGAACAAAGTGATTAAAGAGATCGGACGCGGCAAAAATCACGCGCGCCATCTCGACCTCGCCACTGCGCAGGCGCTTTATACGGCGATGCTGGCGGAGGAAGTGCCGGAGCTGGAGCTGGGCGGTATTCTCATCGCGCTGCGCATCAAGGGCGAAGGGGAAGAGGAGATGCGCGGTTTCTATCAGGCGATGCAGGCGCGCATGATGTCGCTGCAGGCGCCCGCGCAGCGTCCACAGCCGATGGTTATCCCCAGCTACAACGGCGCGCGGCGTCAGGGTAACCTGACGCCGCTGCTGGCGCTGTTGCTCAATCGGCTGGGCTTTCCGGTACTGGTGCACGGCGTCAGCGACGATCCGACGCGCG
Organism: Enterobacter sp. BRE11; assembly: GCF_031844285.1. Classification (NCBI taxonomy): domain Bacteria; kingdom Pseudomonadati; phylum Pseudomonadota; class Gammaproteobacteria; order Enterobacterales; family Enterobacteriaceae; genus Enterobacter; species Enterobacter sp. BRE11. Next base: position 56,879 of record NZ_JAUZUX010000001.1, on the reverse strand, counting down.
TCACCAGCGAGGCGGTATTCGCCGCGCTCGGCATTGCGGCAGTGACCACGCAGCAGCAGGCGCAGGCGACGCTGGACCAGGGCGGCCTCGCCTTTATCACCATCGATCATCTCTGTCCGCCGATGGCGAAGCAGCTTTCGCTGCGCTGGCGGATGGGGGTGCGCAGCAGCGCCCATACGCTGGTGAAGCTGGCGACGCCGTTCGGCGAACGCGACGCGCTGCGTCTCTCCAGCGTATCGCATCCGGAATATGTGCCGCGCGTGGCGAAATTCTTTAGCGATATCGACGCCCCCGCCATTCTGCTCAACGGCACGGAAGGCGAAGTCTACGCCAGTCCGCTGCGCTGTCCGGCGATCAGCTTTATTCCCGGTGCAGGAGGCGGAGCGGAAGTGTGGGTTGAGCGCCAGCCGGAAGCGGCGCCGGAGCTGCCAGCGGATAAATCGGCCGAAGCGACCGCGCGCTGGACGGAAAGAGTGCTGAAGGGGGAGCTTCCGGTACCGCAGGCGCTGCGTCTGCAACTCGCCTGCTGCCTGCGCGCCAGCGGAGAGAGCGCGTCGCTGGAGGCGGGCCTGGCACGCCTCAGCGCTGCCGGATATTAAGTTAGCCTTGCGGCAGCGCCTGTTCGACCAGGCGCTGCCAGAACGTCACGCCCAGCGGGATGAGCGCGTCGTTAAAGTCATACTCGGCATTGTGCAGCGGCGCAGAAGGCGTCGCGCCATCGGCGCCCAGCCAGAAATAGGCGCCAGGACAGACATCAAGCATGCAGGCAAAATCTTCTGAGGCCATGGAGGGATTGACCTGCCAGTGGACCTGCTCTTCGCCCAGCATCTGCTGCGCCGCCATGCGGACCTGCTCAGCGGGGTCGGCGTGGTTAGCGGTAACCGGATAGCCAGGAAACCAGTGAATCGCGCCGCTGACGCCGAACGGGCGCGGCAGGGTAGTGACAAATTCCTCGATCAGACCGCGCACCTTGTTGCGTACGTCGGTCTGCAAACACCGCACCGTACCGCGCAGCACCAGGGTCTCCGGAATGACGTTAATCGCTTCGCCGCCGTGGATCTGCGTGACGCTGACCACCGCCGAGGCGAGCGGCGAGAGGCGACGCGACGGAATGGTTTGCAGCGCCAGAATCAGTTCGGCGGCCACCACCATCGGATCGGCGCCGCTTTCCGGCATCGCCGCGTGGCAGCTCTTGCCGGTCAGGGTAATTTCAAACGAGTCGAGCGATGCCATCATCGCGCCGGGGTTGACTGCCAGCGATCCTACCGGCAAGCCCGGCCAGTTATGCAGCGCATAGACTGCATCCATGGGGAAGCGCTGAAACAGGCCTTCTTCGACCATTTTGCGCGCGCCGCCCAGATTCTCCTCGGCGGGCTGAAAGATAAAGTGCACCGTGCCGCGAAAGCGACGCGTGGCCGCCAGCTGCAGCGCCGCCGCCAGCAGTATCGAGGTATGGCCGTCGTGGCCGCAGGCGTGCATCACGCCCTGACGCGCAGAGCGCCATTGCGGGCAGCCTTTTTCGGTGATGGGCAGGGCGTCCATATCGGCGCGCAGCCCGATAACCGGGCCGTCGCCGTTGCGCAGCGTGCCAACCACGCCAGTGCCAGCCAGCCCGCGATGCACCTGCAATCCCGCCATCTCCAGCTCCTGCGCCACCAGATCGCTGGTTTTGTGCTCCTGATAACCGAGTTCCGGTTCGCGGTGCAGCTGATGACGCCAGTGTTGGGCTTTGTCGAGCAGGGCAGGGGATAGGGTCATGCGGGATCGCGCTCCTGTAGTGATGAGTCTCCACTTTAGTGGCAAGGCGCAGGCGCGTCTATCTTCCGGACTGGGAATTTGGCTATAGGTCAGAACCAAAGGGAATAAGGGGCAGCAGGGCGGCTGCGGGCGGTGCAGGTTTCGTTCGCCAGGCGGCGGCGCAGGTTTCGCTCGCTCGGCTGCAGCGCAGGTTTCGTTCGCCTGGCGGCGGCGCGGGTTTCGCTCGCTCAGCTGCAGCGCAGGTTTCGTTCGCCTGGCGGCGGCGCGGGTTTCGTTCGCTCGGCTGTAGCGCAGGTTTCGTTCGCCAGGCGGCGGCGCAGGTTTCGCTCGCTCGGCTGCAGCGCAGGTTTCGCTCGCTCGGCTGCAGCGCAGGTTTCGTTCGCCTGACAGGCGGACAGTTTCATTTCGCCCGCTGCGGGCGACCGAGCAGGGCCGGTGGCGCCGGCCCTGCACCCGCGCCCCGGGCCAGCTCACCCGCCCGCTGCGCGGGTCCCTTCGCTCCGGCAGGATTTCTGACGGACCGCGCAGGACAGGCCATCCCTGGCCTGGCCCGCGCTTTCGGCGACGTCCCGTCGCCTCATCCTGAAATCCTTCCTTCGCTCAGCGGCTGCGATGGCCCCCACAACCCCCGCTGCAAATCTTGATTATTGAAGGCGCAGCCTCATCGCTGAAAGCGCAAGCCATGTGCTCAGACGACACCGTCGTTAATAAAAAATAAGGAAACTCACAGGCGGGGCAGTCAGAGGCATCCGACACGCTGAGGCGCGCACGGCGGCCAGGACGAGCCGACAGGAGGTCGGCGAGAGGGAGGGCCAGGCCAGGACGGCCTGTCCCGACGGGTCCGTGCGGCCGACGTAAGCAACGAAGGCACCGCGCGCAGCGCGGCGTGGAGGCTGCCGGAAGCGGGGATTGTTAAGGGGCTGGCGAGCCCCTTAACACGCACGCCAGCAGCGGAGCGGCTGAAACTCCCTGCCGTCTGGCGGGCGGGACCCGCTCAGCCCCGCCTGCGCAGCAGGCCAACTACCCAGCGGGCGGAACCCGCTCAGCCCCGCCTGCGCAGCAGGCAACCCCGTCAGGCGGGACGGAACCCGCCGCCGCCCGCGCCCGGCCCGGCGTCCCTCACCTCATCATCGGCAGATTAAGCCCGTGCTCGGCCGCGCAGGCCTGCGCGCGCTCATACCCGGCATCCGCATGACGCATCACGCCCGTAGCGGGATCGTTCCACAGCACGCGCCCCAGACGCTGGTCAGCCTGTTCGCTGCCGTCGCAGACAATCACCACGCCCGCATGCTGCGAAAAGCCCATGCCGACGCCGCCGCCGTGATGCAGGCTCACCCAGGTCGCGCCGCCCGCGGTATTCAGCAGGGCGTTAAGCAGCGGCCAGTCAGACACCGCGTCGGAGCCATCCTTCATTGATTCGGTTTCGCGGTTCGGCGAGGCGACGGAACCGCAGTCAAGATGATCGCGGCCAATGACAACCGGCGCTTTCAGCTCGCCGTTGCGCACCATCTCGTTGAACGCCAGCCCGGCCAGGTGACGCTCGCCCAGCCCCAGCCAGCAGATGCGCGCCGGCAGCCCCTGAAAGGCGATGCGCGCCTGCGCCATATCGAGCCAGCGATGCAGGCTTTTATGCTGCGGAAACAGCTCCTTGAGCTTCGCGTCTGTTTTGTAGATATCTTCCGGATCGCCCGACAGCGCCACCCAGCGGAACGGCCCTTTGCCCTCGCAGAAGAGTGGGCGAATATAGGCCGGCACGAAGCCCGGGAAATCAAAGGCGTTCGCGACGCCCTCATCCAGCGCCACCTGACGAATATTGTTACCGTAGTCCACCGTGGGGATGCCCATATGGCAGAAGTCGAGCATCGCCTGCACGTGCACTGCCATCGAGGCGCGCGCCGCTTTTTCTACCGCCTTCGGCGCGCTGGCGCGTTCAGACTGCCAGCGCGCCACGTCCCAGCCGATCGGCAGATAGCCGTTTACCGGGTCGTGCGCGGAGGTCTGATCGGTCACGATATCGGGCCTGAGGCCGCCCGCGCGGGCGCGTTTTACCATCTCCGGCAGGATCTCGGCGGCGTTGCCCAGCAGGCCGACGGAGATCGCCTGTTTCGCCTGCGTCGCCTCTTCAATCAGCCTCAGCGCCTCGTCCAGCGTGTAGGCTTTATGATCGACATAGCGGGTGCGCAGACGAAAATCGATGCGCGACTCCTGACATTCGATGGCCAGCACGCAGGCGCCCGCCAGCACGCCCGCCAGCGGCTGCGCGCCGCCCATGCCGCCCAGACCGGCGGTTAGGATCCAGCGTCCGGTCAGATCGCCGTTATAGTGCTGGCGACCCGCTTCGACGAAGGTTTCATAGGTGCCCTGCACGATGCCCTGCGCGCCGATATAGATCCACGAGCCGGCGGTCATCTGGCCGTACATCATCAGCCCGGCCTTATCCAGCTCGTGAAAATGATCCCAGTTGGCCCAGTGCGGCACCAGGTTGGAGTTCGCCAGCAGCACGCGCGGTGCGTCGGCATGGGTGCGGAAGACGCCCACGGGCTTGCCCGACTGGATTAGCAGGGTTTCATCAGGCTGCAGCAGCTCCAGCGAGCGCAGGATCTGTTCAAAGCATTCCCAGTTGCGCGCCGCTTTGCCGATGCCGCCGTAAACCACCAGATCCTCAGGCCGCTCGGCCACGTCGGGATCGAGGTTATTCTGGATCATGCGCCAGGCGGCTTCGATCAGCCAGTTGGCGCAGTGCAGCGTAGTGCCGTGCGGCGCACGCACTTCGCGCGCCACGGCCTGGGAGAGAGTTTCGCTCATAGCAGATTCCTTATTCACCAGAAGAGACGGTCTGCTGGCTGGGCAGCAGTGCCGCGAGAAAATCGGGCCAGTCGCTACGGCTGGCCCACAGACGCATGGCGTCGATATCGGGCGCCAGCAGACGGTCTTCCTCAAGGAAGGCGACCTGCTGACGAATATGGCTAATCTCACGCTCGAGCAGCGCGGAGCTTTGCAGCGGACGGTGAAACTCGATGCCCTGCGCCGCCGCCATCGCTTCGATGCCGACGACCGCAGCGGTGTTAAAGCACATGCTGCCGAGGCGCCGCGCCGCATAGGTTGCCATTGAGACGTGATCTTCCTGATTGGCGGAGGTCGGCAGGCTGTCGACGCTGCCCGGATGCGCCAGCGATTTATTCTCTGAGGCCAGCGCGGCGGCGGTGACCTGCGCAATCATAAACCCGGAGTTGACGCCGCCGTCGCGCACCAGAAAAGGCGGCAGGCCAGAAAGGCCGGTGTCGAGCAGCAGCGCCATGCGGCGTTCGGAAATGGCACCGATCTCCGCTACCGCCAGCGCGATAATATCGGCGGCGAAGGCCACCGGTTCGGCGTGGAAATTGCCGCCGGAGATGACGTCGCCGCTGTCGCTGAACACCAGCGGGTTATCCGAGGCAGCGTTGGCTTCAATTTGCAGCACGCGCGCGGCGTGGGTGAGATTGTCGAGGCAGGCGCCCATCACCTGCGGCACGCAGCGCACCGAGTAGGGGTCCTGCACCCGGCCGCAGTTAGTGTGTGAGCCGAGAATTTCGCTGCCGGTGACCAGCGTCTCGACGGCGGCGGCCACCGCGATCTGCCCGCGCTGGCCGCGCGCCTGATGAATGCGCGCGTCGTAAGGTTTCAGCGAGCCTTTAATCGCCTCCAGCGACAGCGCGCCCGCTACCAGCCCGGCGGCCATCAGGTTTTCCGCCTCAAACAGGCCGCGCAGCGCCAGCGCGGTCGACACCTGGGTGCCGTTGAGCAGCGCCAGACCCTCTTTCGGGCCGAGCACGAAGGGTTCCAGCCCAACGGAGGCGAGGGCGTCGCGCGCGGGGATCAGCGCGCCCTCGACGCGCGCCTGGCCTTCGCCCAGCAGCATCAGCGAGAGATGCGCGAGCGGCGCCAGATCGCCGGAGGCACCAACCGAGCCTTTTTCCGGAATGCAGGGCATCACGCCCGCGTTAAACAGCGTCAGCAGCGCCTCGATCAGCGCGATACGCACGCCGGAGTGGCCGCGCGCCAGGCTGATAATTTTGGTCGCCATCACCAGGCGCGTGACGTTGTCGGGCAGCAGATCGCCCAGGCCGACGCTGTGCGACAGCACCAGGTTACGCTGCAGATCCGCAAGGCGGGCGGCGGGAATTTGCGTCTGCGCCAGCTTGCCGAAGCCGGTATTAATGCCGTATACCACCTTGCCGGAGGCGACGATCTCCTCCACGGTCTGCTGCGCGCGCAGGATCGCCTCCTGCGCCTGCTCATCGAGCATGAGCGTTACGCCGCCCTGATAAATCCTGCGCAGCGCGGCAAGATCCACTTCACCGGGAACCAGGCGCACCGCCTGAGCCAAACCTGACATAGTCTACTCCTGTCTATACAAGTAAGCGCGTTATGCGAAAAGCCAAACCGTTTTCACTCTGCGCAGCGAATGAAATCGAGTGAAACACAAGTGTCTATTCTTGTCTATACAACTGGCAAGCTATAAGCATTTGCTATGCCAGTGCGATCACAAATTAGCGCGCTCAGGCGGTGTGCAGGAGCAGGGCGAGGGGGCTGAGGATGTATATACATTCAGGCCGCGAGCCAGTAAACTTCAGGCATTATTGTGATAAGGAAATGAATATGGTCGAGCATTCGGCAATAGCACAGCTGGCGGCGGCGATGAGCGATGAGCCCGCCCCAATCTACCAGCGCGTCAAGCAGGCGATCGTCAGCCAGATCCGCGCGGGCAGCTGGAAGGCGAACCAGCGCGTGCCGTCCGAAAGCGAGCTGGTCAACGAGCTGGGCGTCAGCCGCATGACCATTAACCGCGCGCTGCGCGAGCTGACCAGCGAAGGTTTTCTGGTGCGTATGCAGGGCGTCGGCACCTTTGTCGCGGAGATGAAAGGCTACACGGCAATGCTCGAAGTGCATAACATCGCGGACGAGATCGCCCAGCGCGGCCACCAGCACCGCTGCCAGATCCTCGCCATCGGCCAGAATAAAGCCGATCCCGAGCAGGCGGCGGTGCTCGGCTTAAGCACCGGTCAGACCCTCTTTCATTCGCTGATCGTGCACTACGAGAACGATTTGCCGGTACAGCTGGAGGATCGCCTGGTCAATCCGCTGGTGGCGCCCGATTACCTGAGTCAGGATTACCATCGGCTTACGCCCTATACCTATCTGATGCAGGTAGCGCCGCTGACCGCAGGCGAGCATATCGTCGAGGCGGTGCTGCCGGACGCGCGCCAGCGTAAATATCTGTCGCTGGATGAGCACGAGCCCTGCCTGCTGATTCGACGCCAGACCTGGAGCGACACCAAAATCGTCACCTATGCACGGCTGCTCTATCCGGGATCGCGCTATAAGCTGCTCGGCCGCTTTAAGGGACACGGCTAAGGCGCGTCAGCAGCAGCTGCGCGTCCGGCGTGACTGGCGTCAGGCGCGTCTCCTCATCCAGCCACCAGACGCCCTGCGCGGCGCCTAGCCGTTTACCGTCATCCAGCCGCCATTCGCCGGCGATCGCCCAGGCGACGCCGTGCAGGCTGGCCTCCGGCTGTGCGGTCACCGCGACCTCCGCCGTCCAGCTGTCGCGCCGCGTCATGATGTTAAAGTCTCTGCTTTCCCCCTGCAGCGCGGCGTGGATCGCCCATTCGCCGGGAAAGCGCCAGGGCTGAAGCGGCGTCAGCCGGTGCGTGGCGGCGGGCGCGCTGAGCTGCACCTCATCGCCGCGCAGCAGGGTTATCACCCGATCGATGCCGGGAAAGCGCGAGAAATCGCCGTCGTGGGCGAGGGTGGCGATACTGGCGCGCCAGGCAAAATCCGCCTCGCCGGGCGGATAGCTGACGATTTCGCGCGTCTCGCCGCCGCCGTTGCGCCAGCGGCTGACCGGCAGATCGGCGTAGCAGAAATGCGTTCTCATCGCAGCGCCGCCATCGCCTGGCGAAACGCGGCCGCGCAGCGCGCTTCCGCGGCGTGGCGTCCCCCCTCGATTACCGCGCGGCCCGCGACCCACACATCGCGGATCTGTTCGCGCCGTCCGGCAAAGAGCCAGCGGTTGAGCAGCGCCTCATCGCCCACGCTGTCGAGCCATTCATCCTCCGCCAGCACCAGCCAGTCGGCGCGTTTACCGGGCGACAGTTCGCCGAGCGCGACGCCGCACGCCTGCGCGCCGCCGAGTGCCGCACCGCGCCACAGCAGATCGCCTACCGAGGGCTGTTCCGCCGTGGTGATGCGGTTGCGGCGGCGATCGCGCAGCCGCTGGCCATATTCGAGCCAGCGCAGCTCCTCCAGCGCGCTGAGGGAAACATGGCTGTCGGAGCCGATGCCCCAGCGTCCGCCCTGGGCGATAAAATCCGCCGCCGGGAAGATGCCGTCGCCAAGATTGGCTTCGGTGGTCGGGCAGAGACCGGCCACCGCGCGGCTGGCGGCGAGCTGCGCGATTTCGCGCGCGTCGAGATGCGTGGCGTGGATCAGGCACCAGCGCGCATCGACCTCAAAGCGGTTAAGCAGCCACTCCACCGGCCGCTCACCGCTCCAGGCCAGGCAGTCGTTAACCTCTTTCTCCTGCTCGGCGATGTGGATATGCACCGGCAGGGCGGTATCGCTCGCGGCCAGCGCCTCGCGCATCTGCGCTTCGCTCACCGCGCGCAGCGAGTGAAAACAGAGGCCGCGATTAAGCAGCGGCTTATCGCGCACGCTCGCCGCCAGCCGTTCCTGCTGCCGCAGCCAGGCGTCGGTCTGCTGAATAAAGCGTTTTTGTCCCGGCAGCGGCGGCTGCGCGCCAAAGCCGCTGTGGCTGTAGAGCACCGGCAGCAGCGTCTGGCCGATGCCGGCGATCTCGGCGGCCTGCATCAGCTGCTGCAGCATCGCGTCCTGCGCGTAGGGCGCGCCGCTGGGATCGTGATGGAGATAGTGAAACTCCGCCACCTGGGTATAGCCCCCTTTCAGCATGTCGATATAGAGACAGGCGGCGATAGCGCCGACCTGCTCCGGCGTCAGGCGCTGCACCATGCGATACATCAGGTCGCGCCAGGTCCAGAAGCTGTCCTGGGGATCGCCCGCGACCTCCGCCAGCCCGGCCATAGCGCGTTGAAAGGCGTGCGAGTGCAGGTTGGCGACAGAGGGAATAGTGGCGCCGGGCAGGCGGATAGCGTCGTGCGCGTCGCTGTCGGGCGTGACGCGCTCAATCACGCCAGCGTCGTTAACGGTAATGCGCACCTGATGTCGCCAGCCGTCGGCCAGCAGCGCGCGTGGAGCAAAAAAGGTTGCCATAGTTGATCCTCACCGGCGGTAGTTGTATATACATATACATACTTTAAAAGGCGGAGTAAATCGTCCGCAACGGGAGAGAGCGCAATGGCGGAAAGTAAAGCGATCGACAGCCTGTGGCTGGGGGCCGATCTGGTCACGATGCGCGAAGGCAATTATCACCTCATCGAGGATGGCGCGCTGGCGGTGGCGGGCGACCGGCTGGTGTGGGTGGGACCGCGCGCGGAGATGCCCGATTTTACGCCGCGTCGCCAGCACCGCTTCGACGGCGGTATCCTGACGCCGGGCCTGATTGACTGCCATACCCACCTGGTGTTCGGCGGCGACCGCAGCGCGGAGTTCGAGCAGCGCCTCAACGGCGTCAGCTACGCGGAGATCGCCGCGCAGGGCGGCGGCATTCTCTCGACGGTGCGCGCCACGCGCGAGGCGAGCGAGGCGTCGCTGGTGGCGTCGGCGCGCTGGCGGCTCGACCGATTGCGGGCGGAAGGGGTCACCACGGTAGAGATCAAATCGGGCTACGGGCTGGATGAGGCGAGCGAGCTGCGCATGCTGAGCGCCATCCGCCAGTTAGGCGAGAGCGCGCCCGTCGACGTGCTGGCGACCTGCCTGGCGGCGCACGCTTTTCCGCCGGAGTTTAAACAGGATCCCGATGGCTGGGTCGATCTGATTTGCCAGCGCATTCTGCCGCAGGTGAAAGCCAACGGGCTGGCGGACGCAGTGGACGCCTTCTGCGAGCATCTGGCCTTTTCGCCGGCGCAGGTGGCGCGCGTGTTTGATAAGGCCGTGGAGCTTGGCCTGCCGGTGAAGCTCCACGCCGAGCAGCTCTCTTCGCTGGGCGGCGCGCGGCTGGCGGCGGGCTACGGCGCGCTCTCCGCCGATCATCTGGAATACGCCACCGAAGAGGATGCGCGGGCGATGGGCGAGCGGGGCACGGTGGCGGTGCTGCTGCCCGGCGCCTTCTATCTGCTGCGCGAAACCCAGCGGCCGCCGGTGGCGCTGTTTCGTCAGCACGGCGTGCCCATGGCGCTGGCCAGCGACGCCAATCCCGGCACCTCGCCTGCGCTGTCGCTGCGCCTGATGCTCAATATGGGCTGCACGCTGTTTGGCATGACGCCGGAAGAGGCGCTGGCGGGCGTCACGCTCTGGGGGGCGAAAGCGCTGGGGCTGCAGCAGACGCACGGCTCGCTGGAGGCGGGCAAAGTGGCGAACTTCGTCCACTGGCCGCTGGCGCGTCCGGCGGAGCTGGTTTACTGGCTGGGCGGCGAGCTGCCCTGTACCGTTATCTATCGCGGAGAAGCGCAATGACACCTTTCGACTTTACGCCAGGCAGCCTGCCGCTGCTGGTAAGCATCCCTCACGCCGGCACGCAGCTGACGCCGGAGGTGGAGGCGGGGCTGAGCGAGGCGGCGCGCGGCCTGCCCGACACCGACTGGCATATTCCGCTGCTGTTCGATTTTGTGCGCGATCTCGGCGCCAGCGTGCTGATCGGCCGCTATTCGCGTTTCGTTATCGACCTGAATCGTCCACCGGACAATCAGCCGCTCTACGCCACGGCCACCACCGGCCTCTTTCCGGAAACCCTGTTCGACGGCTCGCCGACCTTCGCGCCGGGCAAAACGCCCTCTGCGGCGCAGCGCGAAGGCTATCTCCACGATATCTGGCAGCCCTATCATCAGCAGATCCAGCAGGAGCTGGCGCGCCTGAAGGCGGAACACGGCTACGCGCTGCTGTTTGACGCTCACTCCATCGCCAGCGTCATCCCGCGCCTCTTTGAAGGGCGTCTGCCGGATCTCAATATCGGCACCAACGACGGCAAAAGCTGTCGCCCTGAGGTGGCGCAGGGGCTGGAGGCGGTCTGCGCGGCGCAGAGCGACTACAGCTGGGTGGTGAACGGGCGCTTTAAGGGCGGCTACATTACCCGCGCCTATGGTCAGCCGGAAGAGCGGGTCGAGGCGGTGCAGCTGGAGCTGGCGCAGCGCAACTATATGGAGGAGAGATCGCCGTTTGCCTGGCGGCAGGAGCGGGCTTCAGCGCTGCAGAAGGTGCTGAAGCCGCTTGTGCAGTGTTTTATCGCGGGCGGCAAAACCCGCTAGCGGCGCGCGTCCGGACGCGTCAGGTTGAAGCGCTCGTTTTCGCTGATGCCATAATAGGCGCTCGGCCCGCCGGCGCGCAGAACAGGCTGCGCGCGCGCCGTCTGGTAAATTCCCTCATCCAGCAGCGACTCGTCGATATGAATGGCGATCGCTTCGCCCAGTACCAGCCAGCTGTCAAGCGGGTTGCCCTCGGCATCCTGCAGCTGGATCAGCTGCGTCAGGCGACATTCGAAGTTCACCGGGCTTTCCGCCACCAGGCTCGCCTTCACCTGCGAAGCGGCCAGCGGCGTGACGCCCGCCAGCGCGAACTCATCCTGCTCCGGCGGCACCGACGCCGAACTCTCGTTCATCGCTTCCGCCAGCGGGCGCGTCGCCAGGTTCCAGACGAACTCTTTGCTTTCACTGATATTGCGTACGCTGTCTTTCCAGCCGCTGCTGGCGAAGCCGATGATGGGCGGATGATAGTTAAAGCAGTTGAAGAAGCTGTAAGGCGCCAGATTGCGCTGGCCCGCCGCGGAAACCGAGCTGATCCAGCCGATTGGGCGCGGCCCGATGATGGCGTTCAGCGGGTCGTGCGGCAGGCCGTGGCCAGCGCGCGGCTGGTAGGAGTAGCGTTTATGCGTCATCTTTTATCCCGTAGCGAAGTGTTAACACTATCTTAGCGTGACAGCATCGGCCGCACTGGAAAGAAATGTGTAAGCGGATTGTGCGGCTTTCTTTTCCCGGCGCTGCGGCGTATTGTACGCGCCTGCAAAACGGGAGACGCCATGAACAAGCCAGCCAGTAATTTATTCCACGCCCGCAACCGCCATCAGGGCGAATATGACTTTGCCGCCCTGACCGCCGCGCATCCGCCGCTGGCGGCCAAAGTACGGCCCAACGGCTACGGCACGCAGTCGATCGATTTTGCTGATGCGGAGGCGGTCATGCTGCTCAACCAGGCGCTGCTGAAGCTTTTTTACGGCATCGAGTGGCAGCTGGCGCCCGGCGCGCTCTGCCCGCCGGTGCCGGGGCGCGCTGACTACCTGCACTATCTGGCCGATCTGCTGGCGCTGGACAATCGCGGCGCCATCCCGCAGGCGGATATTCTGGATATCGGCTGCGGCGCGAACTGCATCTACCCGCTGATTGGCCAGGCGGAGTATGGCTGGCGCTTTACCGGCACTGATATCGACGAGGCGGCGCTGAAAGCGGCAAATCGTATCGTGTCGGCCAATCCCGGTTTGCAGCGTGCGATTCGCCTGCGTCGGCAAAAAGATCCGCAGGCGGTGCTGGCGGGCGTAGTGAATAAAAATGAATTTTTTCACGCCGCGATCTGCAACCCACCGTTCCACGCCTCGGCGGCGGAAGCGGCGGGCGCCTCGCAGCGTAAAACGCGCAATCTGAAGCTGGAGAGCACGACGCCGCTCAACTTCGGCGGGCAGCATAACGAGCTGTGGTGCGAAGGCGGCGAAAAAGCCTTTGTCGGCAAGATGATCGCCGAGAGCGCGGCGCTGGCGCGCCAGTGCGTCTGGTTCACCTCGCTGGTGTCGCGCCGCGAGAACCTGCCCGCGCTGGAAAAACAGCTGCAGGCGCTCGACGCGGCAGAGGTGCGGGTGGTGAATATGGCGCAGGGGCAGAAGCAGAGCCGTTTTCTCGCCTGGAGCTTTATGCCAGCCGCAACGCGCGCGCAGCGGCTGGCGAAATAGCCTTACTCCGGGGCGGGCAGCGCGGGCAGGGCAGCCGCGCTCGCCACGCTGCTGCCGGTCTGCACCACCTCGACCGTCTGGCGCGGCGCCTTAATCCCGGCGGCATCGAAATGTTTCTTCACCATGCTGTCCAGCGCGAAGCGCACCGTCCACTGCTTCAGCGGCTGGGTGGTAAAGGAGACGCGCACGGTAAAGGCCTGGTTGGTTAAGCCCACCAGACCGGCGAAGTTCGGTTCGCCAATCACCATGCCGCGAATATCCGCGTTCTTCAGTAGCTCATCCACTGCCTCCTGCAGCACGCGGTTTACCCGCTCGCTCTCCTCGCCGCGCTCGACGTCATAGTTCGCCACAAAAGAGCCGATGCCGCGCACGAAGTTGGCAAAGGTGGTGATCGAAGACCAGGGAATAATGTGATAGGCGCCGGTATCCTGACGCACGCCGACTGAGCGAATCGACATCCGCTCTACTGTGCCGGTGATGGCGCCGATAGTCACCAGATCGCCGGTATTCATGCCGTTCTCGAACTGGATAAAGATGCCGGTGATAATATCCTTCACCAGGGTTTGCGAACCGAATGAGACCGCCAGGCCAAGTGCGCCGGCGCCCGCCAGCAGCGGCGCGATATTGACGCCGATTTCTGAGAGCAGAATCATGATGGTAATGGTGCTGATCACCACCGCCAGCGCGTTGCGGAACAGCGTCAGCAGCGTGCGGGTACGGGCGCTCGGCATCGGGCGGCCGTGCGAGTCGGAGGCGAGCCGGCTCTCAATCAGGCTCGCCAGCAGCGTCCAGCCTATTGCTGAGAGCAGCAGGATCATCACGATACGGATCAGCACATCCACCATCTTCTCTCCGGCGCCCGCCGTGAGCCAGTGCCAGAGATCGAACAGGTTCCAGGCGTTAAGCAGCAGCAGCAGCGTGGCGAACACCGTGACAACGCGCGCCAGCATCAGCAGCGCCTTTACCCAGTCGTTGACGCGCTTTTGCAGCGCCGGATAGTTGCGGCGCAGGTCGGCCGACAGCGTAATGGTTTTGCCTATCCAGCGCGTCAGGAGGCCGGAGACGAGGGCGGCGATGCCGATAATCGCCAGCGTGCGCACCGTGGCCGCCATCATAAATTTCAGGCTATCGCCGGGATTGAAAATAGAGAGCAGGAACAGCGCGATAAAGTAGGCGCTCGCCAGCCAGTGCCACACCAGCGCGAAGGCGCGGATAAAAAAGGCGAAAAAGGCCAGGCTGCGATCCGACAGCGCCTGCAGTGCGGCGTGGATCGCGCGGCGATTGGTAAAGATAAGAAACAGCGCCCAGCCGGTCATGATCCCCATAATCACCACGTTGGCCAGGGCCGCGATTTGCACGTTAACCTGACTGGACACAATCGGCACGATCACCAGCAGCCCGTAGCCAATCAGGCCGGAGAGCCAGCTTAAGCGCGTACTCCAGTAGCGGGCGCGCCCGTCGCTGAGATGAAAAAAGCGCAGGTCGGCGAAGCCGGGACAAAAAATCAGGCGCAACACCGCTTTAAAAAACTCAATCAGCGCGAAGGCGTTGAGGAACAACCCCTGCTGCCTGGCGATAGTGCGGCTGTCGCCGTGATAGTTGTCGCTAAGTATCTGACCGATAAACAGCGTCAGCGCCAGCATTATCAGGTCGATAACGAAGGCGCCGATAATCGCCGCCGGCAGCTGCAGCCAGTTATGCTGCTCGTGATTCTTTGCGCGCCCCCAGCGCCCCATACGGCGATAGAGCGGCGACACCGCGCGGCGCAGCAGCCAGTATAAGGCGAACAGGGCTGCTGCCAGCGCCATAAAATGGTGCAGCGCGTTAAAGAAGGTGTCCGGGTTGAACGCCTTGTGCGGCGCGGCGACGATACTGTCATGCAGGCGGGCGAACTTTTGCACCACGCTGCCGCCGAACGCGCGGGTGACGTCCGTCACGCCCTGCAGCACGGTTTTATCCTCATCTTCGGTCGGCGGCGTCAGCACAGGCGCGTTGTCTTTCGCCGCTGCGCTGGAGGCGCCGCGCAGCTGGTTAATCAGCTCTGCGCGTGACCGATCGTCTTCCAGAATATTCGCCAGCGCGGCGTAAGCGGCTTTTTTTTCGTCGAGCGTCGGCGCATTTTGCGCGCTGCTGGCGCCGCCGGACGACTGCTGTGCCGCCACCGCCGCCTGCGGCAGCGTGACCGCCTGTGCGGCGGGCAGCAGCGTAATACAGCAAAGCAGCAGCAGGGCGATCCCTTGCCGCACCCGGCGACAATAATTGTGGGCTGACGACATGGCTTTCTCCTTAGCAACCTCTGGCTCACAGGTGGAGAAGTATAGTCAGGCGTCGGGCGTGAAAGGGTTGAAAGGCATTAATCGTACGGTTCAGGAAAGGCGGGGGCAGGGTCCGATCGCAAAGTCGCTCAAGGGGGAATAAAGCGACGGGCCGACAGATGCCGGCCCGGAAACTCAGGAGACGTGCTGCAGGAACTCGCGCAGGCGATCGCTCGGCGGCTGGGTGATCAGCGCGTCGGGATCGCCATCTTCCGCGATGGTGCCTTTATCAATAAAGATGAGGCGCGATGCGACTTTTTGCGCAAAGCCGACTTCATGGGTGACGATCACCATGGTCATGCCTTCCTCGGCCAGATCCTGCATGACCTTCAGTACCTCGTGGCGCAGTTCAGGATCGAGCGCGGAGGTCGGCTCGTCGAACAGCATCAGCTTCGGCTTTACCGCCAGCGCGCGGGCGATAGCAACGCGCTGCTGCTGCCCACCGGAGAGTTCAGAAGGGAAATGATTTGCGCGCTCGGCCAGGCCGACCTTCGCCAGCAACTCGCGCGCCAGCTTATGCGCATCCTCTTTCTTTGTGCCGCGCACGCGAATCGGGCCGAACGCCACGTTGTCCAGCGCGCTCATCTGGGGGAACAGATGAAACTGCTGAAACACCATGCCCGCTTCCTGACGGATCAGGCGCTCGTCCACGTTGGGATCGTTAACCTTCAGGCCATCAACAATGAGATCGCCGCTGGAGATCTCTTCCAGCTTATTGATGCAGCGCAGCAGCGTCGATTTGCCGGAGCCGGACGGCCCGATAATCACCACCACTTCGCCCTGGTTAATTTTCAGGTTGATATCGTGCAGCACATGGGTGGTGCCGAAGCTCTTTGAGACGTTTTTAAATTCAATCACAGGATTTTCATCCTTTTTTCGATGCGGCGCAGCACAAAGCTCAGCACCAGCGTAATCACAAGGTAGATAATCGCCACGGCGCTCCAGATCTCCAGCGCGCGGAAGTTGCCGGCGATGATCTCTTGGCCCTGACGCGTCAGTTCCGCCACGCCGATAACGATAAACAGTGAGGTATCTTTGATGCTGACTATCCACTGGTTGCCGAGCGGCGGCAGCATACGGCGCAGCGCCAGCGGCATAATAACGTAGCGCAGGGTTTCGCGACGCGACAGTCCCAGCGCCAGGCCCGCTTCGCGGAAGCCTTTATTGATCGACAGCACCGCGCCGCGCGTGATCTCGGCGATATAGGCGCCGGAATTGATCATAATGGTCACCACCGCGGCGGTGAAGGGATCGATGCGTAGATCGGGGAAGGCCATCGGCAGCGCGAAGTAGATAAACATCACCTGCACGACGATGGGGGTGCCGCGGATAATCTCAATAAAAACCAGCGCGAGATTGTTGGCGATCCAGCCGCCGTAGGCGCGGGCAAAGCCGGCGACCAGGCCAATGATCAGTCCGCCGACCAGGCCGAGCACCGAGATCAGCAGGGTCATTTTTGCGCCTTCAATCAGCGCTGGCATCGCGGGCCAGATGGCGCTCCAGTCAAACTCCATGGTGTGACTCCAGTTGTGTTGCGGTGGAAAAAGCAGGGCACGCGTCCCTGCTCAAAAAGAAGCAAAAATTTATTATTTAGGTTCGCTGCCGAACCATTTTTTGTAGATCTGGTTGTAGGTGCCGTTCTCTTTCAGGGTCTTCAGCGCGCCGTTGACTTTCTCACGCAGCTCGTCGCTGCCTTTCGGGAATGCGACGCCGTACTGCTGCGCTTCGATAGAGTCGCCTACCGCTTTAAAGCGGCCTTTGCCTGCGGTGTTGATAAAGTAAAGGATATTCGGCGTATCATGCAGTACCGCGTCGGCGCGGTTGGTGCCCAGTTCCATATAGGCATTATCAATGTTCGGGAACTGGCGCAGATCTTTGGTTTTGATATGCGCTTTAGCGTAATCCACTGAACCGGTGCCGCTCTTCACTGCGACCACTTTGCCGTTCAGGTCGTTGATGCCTTTAATGTCATTTTCATTGTTGCGAACCATCACCAGCAGACCACTTTTGTAGTAGCCGTCAGAAAATTCGATCGCTTTTTTACGCTCGTCGGTAATGGTAATGCCCGCCAGCGCCAGGTCGATATTGCGCGTTTGCAGGGCAGGGATAATGCCGCTGAAGTCCATTGGCTTCAGGGTATAGTCCAGCTTCAGCTCTTTAGCGATGGCGTCCCACAGATCGATATCGAAGCCGACATACTTATCACCCTGTTTGAATTCAAAGGGAACAAACGCGGTATCGGTGGCAACGATCAGTTTTTTTTCTGCTGCGGTGGAAGAGAGTGAGAAGGCCAGCGCCAGCGCGGCCACAGAGACTTTAAACAGTGACTTCATCATTTTTCCTTATTGCTACCCGACCTGAAGGCGGTGTTTACGGCTTACCATATGAAAAAATTATGCCAACTTTTCATTTTCACCATAATCAATGGGTTAAACCTTAAAGCTGACACGATTTTGCACAGGTAAAAACTTTTGCACCAAAATAGATCACCAAAATGGTGCATAGGATTATTCTGGTGCAATGCACCTTTGCATGCAGCATTCGGCGTGGGAAGAAGAGGCGTTCAGAAATGTTATGAAGGTCAAAAAATAGTAATTTTGCTGTTAAGCGAACATAAAAAAGGCGGGTTTCCCCGCCTGATGCATATGTTTATGATTATTCAATGTTGGACTCGATAAACCACAGGAATTTATCCAGGTCGCGCGATGCTGCAGTGAAAATATCTGCGGTGTCTTCATCTTTCACTTCAGTGATCGCTTTACGGGTATCGTTCGCCACGATGGCGTAGCGGTCGGCCAGCGCTTTCAGATGATCCTGCACGCTGTGAATATTTAGCGGATAGCTTTGCAGCGGCGTTCTGTCGTTAACGACCTGAGTCGTACCCAGCGCCACGCCGCCTAACTGCACAACGCGTTCAGCGATGGTGTCCTGATGATCGGTAATGGTGGTACGGAAACCGTCCAGCATTTCATGTACGCCGATAAAATTAGCGCCGCGCATGTTCCAGTGCGCCTGCTTGGTGATCAGCGACAGATCGATAAATTCCACTACCAGACGGTTGAGCACCTCAATGGTGGCTTTTTTCTCGTCGTCAGCCACATCGTTACGGGTGTAAAGCAGATCGGAAGCGTTCGTTTTAACCAGTTTTGCGGTACTCATCGTATGAATCCTCTCTTTGATGGGTTGTCCTAATCAAGCACGGGAATAAGTATAGCAGCGATTTATTGGGTTGCAGGATTGAGCTTATCAATGGCTGAAATAGATAGCATTTACGGATAAATCGTAAGGGGCAATAACGGCGAACAGGCATATCGTCGCAGTGAGTGAGAAAAAAAGATTAAATATCTGTTACTTAGATATTAGCCCGAGCTTTGATCATTGGGTGTGTTTCAGAATGATAATAATTATGTTTACCATTGGTTAAAATAAATCCGCCCGCTGCGACGAAATAATATCCGCCTGTGTTATACGCAGGCGGAATAGGTTATTGCGGCGGTGGTGAGGTTATTTCAACTTCTTTAAGCGCCTTATTTCTGGGCCTGAGCGTCAGCGTCGCGCCAGCTGACGCCAGTATGATCGCCAGTAAGCCGAGGCTCTGCGTCAGCGACAGCGTTTCACCCAGGAACAAAATGCCCGACAGCGCGGCGACCGCCGGCTCCAGGCTCATCAGCGTGCCGAAAATACGCGCCGGGAGACGCGTCAGCGCCACCATTTCCAGCGCGTAAGGGATGGCGCTGGAGAGCAGGGCGACCAGCAGCGCGACAGGAATGACGCTCCAGTGCCAGATGCCAGGCTCGGCAAACGTCAGCCCCAGCGGCACGAAAATGGCGGAAGCGATTAACGAGCCCATCGCTACGGTCGCTGGGCCGTGCTGCGCGCCGGCACGCTGGCCCGCCAGAATATAGAGTGCCCAGCAGGCACCCGCGCCTACCGCCAGTGCCGCACCCAGCGGATCGATGGTTTTCATGCTGTCGCCAAACGGCAGCAGAAACCAGAGCCCGCTCACCGCCAGTACCACCCAGATGAAATCGAGCAGGCGTCGCGTGCCCAGCAGCGCCAGCGTTAGCGGACCGGTAAACTCCAGCGCCACCGCGACGCCGAGCGGCACGGTGCGCAGCGACAGGTAAAACAGAAAGTTCATACAGCCCAGCGCCAGTCCGTACAGCAGCAGCGGCAAGCGCTGTTCGCGGGTAAAGCGCAGCCGCCAGGGTTTAAAGATTACGCATAGCATCAGCGTGCCCAGTCCGAGACGCAGTGCGGTAATGCCAGTGGCACCGACTGTAGGGAAGAGTGATTTAGCCAGAGAGGCGCCGCCCTGCAGCGACAGCATCGCTATCAGCAGCACGGCGACCGAGACGGCCGGAGTAGGGGTTTTACCTGAAAGAGAAAGTGACATCCTGTAAACGCGTCCTGATAGTCAGCAGAGGGGCAATAAGAGGCTCAGTCTAATCGAACCAGCAGTAAAAACAGAGATGACAATCAGAAAGAGGCGAAGGCGACTGAACGAAATTCAGACAATTTCAGGGCCAGTAGCGTAAAGAAATGTCAGGTTTTTTTAGGATTTAACTTAAAGGACAATTTTTATCGCGAGAAATTCATTGCAGTTTAATGACGGAAATTATAAGTAAAATGAATAGCATAGGATGCTTCATTAACTTTCTGTTACACCAAACATTCTGTTAGACAACAATTTGCGGGCAGAGTTTCTTGCTAAGTTTTGTTATATTTTCAGCGTTGTCAGGAGAGAAGTATTATCACATTTGAGGTGGTTATGAAAAAAATTGCATGTCTTTCAGCACTGGCTTGTGTTCTGGCAGTTTCTGCGGGTTCCGCAATGGCGCAGAGCACAGTCACCGGCGGTTACGCTCAGTCCGACTATCAGGGCGTGGCTAACAAAGCGAACGGTTTCAACCTGAAATACCGTTATGAAGACGGCTCTAACCCGCTGGGTTGGATCGGTTCTTTCACCTACACCGAAAAAGATCGCACTGAATCTGGCGTGTACAACAAAGGCCAGTACTACGGTTTCACCGCAGGTCCTGCTTACCGTCTGAACGACTGGGCGAGCATCTACGGCGTGGTAGGTATCGGCTACGGTAAATTCCAGCAGAACGACACCACTTTCCGTTCTAACTCTGATTCGAGCGACGTAGGCTTCTCCTACGGTGCCGGTCTGCAGTTCAACCCGTACCAGCAGTTCGCTATCGACGTGGGTTACGAGCAGAGCCGTATCCGTAATGTCGACGTAGGCACCTGGATTGCTGGCGTAGGTTACAGCTTCTAAGTTTTGCTTAGACCAGTTGCAGAAAAAAACGGCCCTTCGCGGCCGTTTTTTTTATCTTTTTTTTAACGCCTCTTATTGTCGGAGCGACGCGATCGCTTTGCTCAAGAAGGGAAGCGGCGCTAAAAGGCATGAGAAGGGCGAACAGCAAAGCAGCCCAGGCAAACAGCAGAGGCTGCATAAGGAAGATTGCGCGTTAGCCGCGCCAGATAAGATTTGGGCAGTTGCGACTGCTGCGTTTTTCACCCAGCAGTTTTTCAACCAGCATCAAACGAAGCGAAAACGGGGAGCGGCTTAGCAGGCAAAGCCAGGATTTCAGCGTTGCGGATGAAGCCGGTTTTTCAGTCTGGAAGCATTTGCCGCAGTCAAGACAGCATTTCAGGGTGCTCATATCGACCTCCCAATCAGTAACGTCGTAACAGCAGACAAAGGCCGGCGATAAACAGGAGAAAAAGCAGTAATAACAGATAAGGATCCTGCACGATCGTCTCCTGATTGTCTGCGCGTTTGCCTACAATATCGACAAATATAGCACTGGCTATACCCTGTAGCCAATGCTATTTACGAAAAATTTGAGCTTCTTTGTGCCTGGTTTACAATGAGCGCAGCAAATCCGTCTCGCCGTGCGGGTACGGAGAATAATAAAGAGGAAGATGAATGAGTCGTCGTGCCAAAAGTGGGGCGTCCGCGTCGCCTGGACCCCTGAAAGATATTGAAGAGCATGTCGAAGGATTCCGACAGGTTCGCGAAGCGCATCGTCGCGAACTGATCGATGACTACGTTGAGTTAATCTCAGATTTAATCGGTGAATTCGGCGAGGCGCGTCAGGTCGATATGGCGGCACGCCTGGGGGTCTCGCAGCCTACCGTCGCTAAAATGTTGAAACGTCTCAGCAGCGCCGGGCTGGTGGAACAGGTTCCCTATCGCGGCGTCTTTCTGACCCGCGAGGGCGAAAAGCTGGCGGCGGAGAGCCGCGCCCGCCATCATATCGTCGAAACCTTCCTGCTTGCGCTGGGCATCAGCCCGGAAACCGCGCGTCGCGATTCCGAAGGCATTGAGCATCACGTCAGCGATGAGACGCTTGCCGTCTTCCAGAAGTTTTACGAAAGCCGTCACTAACTACCGGACTCGCTACCATGCTCACCGTGCTGCGCCCGTTTTTGCATGATCGTATTCTGCATTTGCTGTTAGCGCTCGGCGCGGTGTTGCTGCTGCTGGCGAATTTCCGCTGGGCGGATCTCCCTGGCGCGGTCGACTGGCACACTATCGTCACGCTAACAGGGCTGCTGCTGTTAACCAAAGGGCTGGAGAGCAGCGGCTACTTCGACGTGTTGGGCGCGCGCCTGATTGGCCGCTTCCACCATGAACGCGCGCTGGCGCTGTTTATGGTGCTGGCCGCCGCGCTGCTCTCTACCTTTCTGACCAACGACGTGGCGCTGTTTATTCTGGTGCCGCTGACCCTGACGCTACGTAAATATTCACGCCTGCCGCTGTCCCGACTGATCATCTTTGAAGCGCTGGCGGTAAATGCCGGCTCGCTGCTGACGCCGGTGGGCAATCCGCAAAATATCCTGCTGTGGAGTCACGGCAAGCTCAGCGTAGCCGGGTTCATCGGGCAAATGACGCCGCTGGCGGTCTGGCTGCTGGTGACGCTGCTGGCGCTGACGTGGTTCAGTTTCAAGCCGCGTGCTATCCAAAAGCAGGGCAGTGACGCGCCCCGCGCCTGGCAGAAGCCGCTGTTTGCCGTTAGCGTGCTGCTCTATCTGCTGTTCGTCGCCGCGCTGGAGTGGCAGATGACCGGCTGGGCGCTGCTGCTGATTATGGGCTGCTATCTGATCATGGCGCGCAAGGTGCTGCTCGCTATCGACTGGAGTCTGCTGGCGGTGTTTATCGCCATGTTTATCGACGTCTACCTGCTTACCCATCTGCCCGTAGTGCAGCGTCACTTCGACGCCGTGTCGCACTTTAGCGACGGCGCAATTTATCTGCTGGCTATCGGCCTGTCGCAGGTTATCAGCAACGTGCCCGCCACCATTCTGCTGCTGCAGAAGATACCGCCTTCCGACGTCGTTGCGTGGGCGGTGAATATCGGCGGTTTCGGCCTGTTGCCCGGTTCCCTCGCCAACCTTATCGCGCTACGCATGGCGAAAGATCGCGCCGTCTGGTGGCAGTTTCATCTCTTTTCTGTACCGATGCTCGCCTGGTCGATGCTGAGCGGCTGGCTGCTGCTGCGCCTGCTGCACTGACTTCCGCTGCGTTTAAAAAAATGTTGCAGCTTGTGCCTCTTTTGTCGGGAAAGGTCAAGAAACGCTGGAAAATGTCAGTTTACCATCTACTGTTTAACTGACCATTTATGCCCTGGAATTAGGGCGTTAGCCATGCGGAACTGACTATGAGCGAGAATGAAAAAGAGAAATCTCATCAGGATGATGCAGAGAAAAAGCAGGATACATCCAGTGAGCAATCTGACCAGAATAACGATGAGCCCGAACGTAAAAGACCCGGCAAAAAACCGCTGATCATTCTCGCCGTCGTGGTGGTGATCATGCTGATTGTGGGCTTCTGGTTCTGGTTTAGCACGCGTAACGAAGAGACCACCGATGACGCCTTTACCGAAGGTGACGCGGTCACCATCGCGCCTAAAGCGTCCGGCTACGTGGTCAAGCTGCTGGTTAAAGATAACCAGCGTGTGAAAAAAGGCGATCTGCTGGTGGAGATCGACCCGCGCGATACCCTGGCGCAGCGCGATCAGGCCAAAGCACAGCTCGGCCTGGCTCAGGCGCAGCTGCACCAGGCGCGGGCGCAGCTGGCGCTGTCGAAGGTACAGTATCCGGCACAGCGCGACCAGGCGCTGGCCGATCAGGCGAAAGCGCAGGCGAACCTGCTCAACGCCGAGGCGGACTATCGCCGTCAGCGCGGCGTCGATCCGCGCGCTACCAGCCAGCGCAATATCGATACCGCCGCCGCGCAGCTGCGTTCGGCCCAGGCGCAACTGCAGAGCGCCAAAGCGCAGGTAGAAGTTGCCTCGCAGGTCGCGCTGCAAATTCGCCAGCAGGAAACCAACGTCGAAGCGCGTCAGCAGCAGGTCGCACAGGCGCAGGCACAGCTGAACACTGCCGAGCTGAATCTCTCCTATACCCAGGTGCGTGCGCCGTACGACGGCTTCGTCACCAAACGCAACGTACAGCTCGGCACCCTGGTGCAGGCAGGCAGCTCGCTGTTTTCACTGGTATCGCCTGATATCTGGGTCACCGCCAACTTTAAAGAGTCGCAGCTGACGCGTATGAACCCAGGCGACAAAGTGGCAATCAGCGTCGATGCCTGGCCCGATATGAAGCTGGAAGGGCATGTCGACAGCATTCAGATGGGTTCAGGCTCGCGCTTTTCAACCTTCCCGGCGGAGAACGCGACTGGCAACTACGTGAAGATCGTCCAGCGCGTACCGGTGAAAATCGTTATCGACAAAGGGCTGGATCCAAACCATCCGCTGCCGCTCGGCCTGTCAGTAGAGCCTAAGGTTACCGTAGAATGAGTCAGGCGCAGAGCTGGCAACCCTCCAGCAATCCCTGGCTGGTGGCGGTGACCGTTACGCTGGCGGTGTTCATGGAGATTCTCGACACCACCATCGTTAACGTGGCGCTGCCGCACATTGCCGGTTCGCTCTCATCCAGCTATGACGAATCGACCTGGGTGCTGACCTCCTATCTGGTGGCCAACGGCATCGTACTGCCGATTTCCGCCTTCTTCAGCCGACTCTTTGGCCGCAAACAGTTCTTCCTGATCTGCATCGTGATGTTTACCGTCTGTTCGTTCCTGTGCGGTATCGCCACCGAGCTATGGCAAATCATCCTGTTCCGCGTACTGCAGGGCTTTTTCGGCGGCGGCCTGCAGCCGGTGCAGCAGTCGGTATTGCTCGACTACTTTAAGGCGGAAGATCGCGGCAAAGCGTTTGGCCTCTCTTCTATCGCCATCATCGTTGCGCCCGTTATCGGGCCGACGCTGGGCGGCTGGATCACCGACAACTACAGCTGGCGCTGGGTGTTCTTTATTAATATTCCGGTGGGCATCCTGACGGTATTGGCGATCTACCAGCTGCTGGAAGATCCGCCCTGGGAGCGCAAGTGGGCGAAAGGGCGGCTGAAAATCGACTATATCGGCATCGGCCTCATCACGCTGGGGCTCGGCTGCCTGCAGGTCTTTCTCGACCGCGGCGAAGATGAAGACTGGTTCGCTTCCCACTTCATCGTGCTGTTCGCCACTCTGGCGCTGGTTGGCATTGTCGGGGCCGTTTACTGGCTGATGTATGCCCGTAAGCCGGTGGTGGATATCCTGGTGATGAAAGACCGCAACTTCTGGGTCTCCGGCCTGCTAATGGCAGGCATGGCGATGATCCTCTACGGCAGCTCTGTGGTACTGCCGCAGCTGGCGCAGCAGGATCTTGGCTATACCGCGACCTGGTCGGGACTGGTGCTGTCGCCGGGTGCGGTGCTGATTGTGCTTACCATTCCGCTGGTGCTCGCCCTGATGCCGCGCGTGCAGACGCGCTACATCATCGCCTTCGGCTTTACCTGCCTGACGCTGGCGTTTATGTACTCCGCGACCCTGACGCCCGACGTCGACTTTAAAACGCTGGTGCTGATGCGCAGCGCGCAGTCCATCGGACTGGGTTTCCTGTTTGTTCCGCTGACCACCATCGCCTTTATTACCATCCCACAGCGCCTTAACGCCGACGCCTCGGCGCTGTTTACCATGTTCCGCAACGTGGCGGGCTCTATTGGCATCTCGCTCTCGACCGCGGCTATCACCGAGCGCGAGCAGGTGCGTTCGGCGCATATGGTGCACAACATGACGCCGCTGAACGAGCAATTCAATATTACCGTGCAGCACTGGGCGCAGGCGATCCGCGACTTTACCGCGGCGGTGGGCGATCCGGCTACGCTGGCGGCCGGGCAGCTCTATCAGGAGATGGTGGCGCAGTCGCGCATTCTGGCCTACATCGACGTCTTTACGGGCCTGAGCATCGTTGCTCTGATCTTGATTCCATTTTGTTGGCTGCTGTCGCCCATTAAGAGCGAAGGCAGCGCAGGAGCACACTGACATGAAGGTTATCTCTACATGCGCGCTGGCAAGACCGCTCAGTCTGCTGACGCTGGCGCTCTGGCTGGCGGGCTGCGCCGTGGGTCCCGATTACGAGGCGCCGAAGCCGCAGCTTCCCGGCGCATATCACCTGATGGATGCGCAGCAGGCGTCGAAAACGGCCTCCGGCGCCGTTAACACGCGCTGGTGGCAAACCTTTAACGATCCGCAGCTCAATAGCCTTATCGACCGCGCCATTGAGGGCAACCTGACGCTACAGCAGGCGGTGCTGCGCATCGCGGGCGCGCGGCAGGAGCTGGCACAGGCGCGCGGCGGCCTCTTTCCCAGCCTGAACGGCAGCGCGAAGGTCACGCGCCAGCAGCTGGGGCTGGAAGGCCTGCTAAAAGCGAACGGTGCCACTGACCAGCTGGACAGCGACACCGCCAGCCAGCTCAGCAGCCTGGAGCAGCCGGTGACGCTCTATCAGGGCAGCTTCGACGCCAGCTGGGAGTTGGATCTCTGGGGCAAAGTTCGCCGCCAGGTTGAGCTGGCCGATGCACAAACTCAGGCAGCTATTGAGCAGCGCAACGACGCGCTGGTCTCGCTGGAGGCTGAAGTGGCGCGCGCCTACCTGCAGCTGCGCGGCGCGCAGGCGACGGTCGCCACGCTGGAGCAGCAGATTGCGGTGGCGCAGCAGAGCTGGGAGCTCACGCAGAGCCAGCAGCGCAACGGTCTGGCACCGCTGACCGATGTGGAAAATGCGCGCGCGCAGCTCAGTTCGCTGCAGGCGCAGCTGCCGCAGTATCAGTCGCAGGCGCGCCAGGCGATGAACGGGCTGGCGGTGCTGCTGGGCAAAACCCCCGGCGCGCTGGATAATGAACTCTTTGCGCCGAAAGCGATGCCTGTTTTGCCGCAGATTGTACCGGTCGGCATTCCCGCCACGCTGGCGCGCCGCCGTCCCGATATTCGTCAGGCGGAGGCGACGCTGCACGCGCAGACGGCGAACATCGGCGTGTCGGTGGCGCAGCTGTTTCCCAGCCTGTCGCTTACCGGCCAGCTTGGGGTGCGTAATACCGACGTCAGCTATCTCGACAACTGGAGCAGCCACTTCTATTCCGTCGGTCCCTCGCTGTCGATTCCCATTTTTCAGGGCGGTCGGCTGGTCTCCAGCGTGAAGCTGGCGCGCGCGCAGCAGGCGAGTGCGGCGCTCGACTATCGTCAGACGGTGCTCACCGCGCTGCAGGATGTGGAAAACGCGCTGGTGAGCTATCGCGCCGATCAGGCGCGGGTTACGGCGCTGGATGAAACCACCGGGTCGCTGCAGCGCGCCTTCGATCTGGCCAGCGACAGCTATCGTCAGGGCATCTCGACCTTTATCGATGTGCTGGACGCACAGCGTCAGCTGGCGCAGGCGCAGGAGCAGGCGACCCAGGCGCGCATGCAGAGCGCGCTCGATTTGGTGGCGCTCTATAAAGCGCTGGGCGGCGGCTGGGAAACTTACCAGAACGTCACGCTACCGCAGTTCGACGTTTTCGGCCCGGCCGCCAGCGCCAGCTAACGTTTTCTCTCTGCTTACGGCTGCGGCACCTGCCGCAGCTTCTCCCAACAGGCACGCCAGCCGTGCCGCTATAAATGAAATAAAAATTCTCTTTTATCACTTCGATGGGTTTTATGTGCGGCGCCATTAAGGGGGGCAGGTAAAGGGTTATAGCGAATAAATGTGATCGAGCATGCAAAAATAAGCGGAGCCTATGATTCACCGCTCAAAACTAATATTTCATATATTATCTTTGCGATAAAAATAATCTATTTTCACTGGACATCTGCACACCATCGGGAGAAGACATGTCCAGAGAATCTTACCTTACGCTGAATAAGGCCTCAGGGCCGAACAGCAATGCCCGCACCGAACCTTTTGTTAAAGTCATCGCCGTGGTCGCTACGCTTGGCGGTCTGCTGTTTGGCTACGACACCGGCGTGATCTCGGGTGCGCTGCTGTTTATGGGCCCGGAACTCCATCTGACGCCGTTCACCACCGGTCTGGTGACCAGCAGCCTGCTGTTTGGCGCCGCTTTTGGCGCGCTGCTCTCCGGCCATTTCGCGGCAGCGGCCGGACGGAAAAAAATTATTCTGATTTTGGCCGTGATCTTCGCCACCGGCGCCCTGGGCACCTCGATGGCGCCAGATGTGGGCTGGATGATTTTCTTCCGTCTGGTGCTGGGCGTCGCCGTGGGTGGCGCTGCGGCGACCGTACCGGTCTATATCGCTGAAATCGCGCCAGCGAACCGACGCGGCCAGCTGGTGACGCTTCAGGAGCTGATGATCGTCTCCGGCCAGATGCTGGCCTATATCTCCAACGCCGGTTTCAACGCCGCCTGGGGGGGTGAAACCACCTGGCGATGGATGCTGGCAGTGGCGACGCTGCCGGCGGTACTGCTTTTCTTTGGCATGATGTTTATGCCAGACACGCCGCGCTGGTACGCGATGAAAGGGCGCCTGGCCGATGCACGCCGCGTGCTGGAGCGGACGCGCGCGCGCCAGGATGTCGAATGGGAATTGACGGAAATAGAAGAGACGCTGTCGGAAGAGCAGCAGCAGCGCCCGCGACTGAGCGAGCTGCGCAAACCCTGGCTGTTTAAGCTCTTTTTGATCGGTATGGGCATTGCGGTTATTCAGCAGCTAACGGGCGTTAACACCATTATGTATTACGCGCCGACCATGCTAAAAGCGGTCGGCATGGATGACAGCGCAGCGCTGTTCGCCACCATCGCCAACGGCGTTATCTCAGTATTAATGACCTTTGTCGGCATCTGGCTGCTGGGAAAAATGGGACGACGAACGCTGACCATGATTGGTCAGTTCGGCTGCACCGCCTGTCTGGTTTTTATCGGTGCGGTGACGCTGTTTATGCCGGAAACCGTTAATGGTCAGCCTGACATGTGGCGCAGCTATATGGTGCTGTTCGGCATGCTGCTGTTTTTAAGTTTTCAGCAGGGCGCGTTATCGCCAGTCACCTGGCTGCTGCTCTCGGAAATATTCCCAACGCGTCTGCGCGGTATTTTTATGGGGGGGGCGGTATTTGCTATGTGGATCGCCAATTTCCTTATTTCGCTGATGTTTCCGGTGCTGCTGGCAAGCGTGGGGCTGGCGGGCGCCTTCTTTATCTTTGCGCTGGTGGGGATTGCGGGGGCGATATTTGTCATCAAGTGCGTACCGGAAACGCGTAACCGTAGTCTGGAGCAGATTGAACACTATCTGCATGAAACCCTGTCGAATGACGATGAGTTTGTGCGCGAACCCCTGAGACAGCCAGCAAATAAAACTTCATAATAAAAGGTTATCAATTTGAGTCTGAGCCGGCGCCCGCGCCGGCTTTTTTTTATCCATTCGTGCCGTAGATTAACCTTTTGACACGCGCTTCTGCCTAAACTCCATGCTGTGATCTGTTCAGATACTATTTGTAAAAAGTCATCTAAAAAGCACTTTATATCACCTGTCACCCGCAGGCGGCAGGCTATTAAACCCTTCAACCTTCAATGAAAACGATTTCAGCCTCCCGCTTTTATCCAGGCCTGAGCTGTTAATTCATCGTTAATAACACCGTGAGAATTTACTTAAGTTTCAGCTACGGAATTTGCCTGCGCGCTTCAGAATTTTCTGGAGACGAAAATTAATTTATTTTTTTATTTGAATTGGGTAATCTTGGCGCTACAGTTTTATTAAACCCCTTAGTCAAGGACAGTATAATGAGTGACGCATTTAAAGTTCTGAACAACATTCGCACATTACGTGCTCAGGCGCGTGAACTGCCATTGAGCGATCTGGAAGAAATTCTGGAGAAATTAACCGTCGTCGTCACAGAACGTCGTGAAGAAGTGGAAGCTGAAGAAGCGCAAAACCGCGAAAAAGAAGAAAAGCTCTCTAAATATCGCGAAATGCTGCTGGCTGACGGTATTGACCCGAACGAATTACTGGGCGCGCTGGAAACCGGTAAAAAACGCGCCAAGCGTGCGCCGCGTCCCGCCAAGTATTCTTATACTGACGAGAACGGCGAAGTTAAATCCTGGACCGGCCAGGGGCGTACCCCAGCGGCAATTAAAAAGGCGCTCGATTCCGGCAAAAGCCTTGACGATTTCCTGATCGGCTAAATTTACCCAATCCTTGCAAGTGGGAGCCGGTGGCCTGAACAGCCACCGGCTTTTTATTTTTCCCCCACTGCCAGCGGCTTGCCTCAGGCCGCACGCCTGGCGCTGGCATGCGTAAGGCGATGTCTGGCATAATGGCCGCCGTTTTTCCCCTCACTCAGCCATAAAGGTCAATGCCGTGTTAGTAAGCAGCAATATCACCATGCAGTTTGGCAGCAAGCCACTGTTCGAAAATATCTCCGTAAAATTTGGCGGCGGTAATCGTTACGGTTTAATCGGTGCAAACGGCAGCGGTAAATCCACCTTTATGAAAATCCTCGGCGGCGATCTGGCGCCCACCGGCGGTAATGTCTCATACGATCCTAACGAGCGCATTGGTAAGTTAAGACAGGATCAGTTCGCGTTTGAAGAATATAGCGTGCTGGACACCGTCATCATGGGTCACCATGAATTGTGGGAAGTAAAGCAGGAGCGCGACCGCATATATGCTTTGCCGGAGATGAGCGAAGAGGAAGGCTATAAAGTCGCGGACCTTGAAGCGCTTTACGGCGAAATGGATGGCTACAGCGCCGAATCGCGCGCTGGCGAGTTATTACTCGGCGTTGGCATACCGGTTGAACAGCATTATGGCCCGATGAGCGAAATTGCGCCGGGCTGGAAATTACGTGTGCTGCTGGCGCAGGCGTTATTTTCAAATCCTGATATTTTGTTACTGGATGAACCAACCAACAACCTGGATATTGATACTATCCGCTGGCTGGAGCAGGTGCTGAACGAGCGTGAAAGCACCATGATCATCATCTCGCACGACCGTCACTTCCTGAATATGGTTTGTACACATATGGCGGATCTCGATTACGGCGAATTACGCGTTTATCCAGGTAACTATGACGAGTACATGACGGCGGCTACCCAGTCGCGCGAACGTTTATTAGCAGACAATGCGAAGAAAAAAGCGCAGATTGCCGAGCTGCAGTCTTTTGTTAGCCGCTTTAGCGCCAACGCCTCTAAATCGCGTCAGGCGACGTCGCGCGCGAAACAAATTGATAAAATCAAGCTGGATGAAGTTAAAGCGTCCAGCCGCCAAAACCCGTTTATTCGTTTTGAACAAGATAAGAAACTGTTCCGTAATGCGCTGGAAGTTGAAGCGCTGACTAAAGGTTTTGATAACGGTCCGCTGTTTAAAAATCTCAACCTGCTGCTTGAAGTCGGTGAGAAGCTGGCGGTTATCGGCGCCAACGGTATTGGTAAATCCACGCTGCTGAAAACGCTGGTCGGCGAACTTGAGCCAGACAGCGGCAGCGTTAAATGGTCGGAAAATGCGCGTATTGGTTATTACGCCCAGGATCACGCCGCCGACTTCGCCGATGACCTTAGCGTCTTCGACTGGATGAGCCAGTGGAAGCAGGAAGGGGATGACGAGCAGGCGGTACGCAGCATTCTTGGACGTCTGCTGTTCAGCCACGACGACATCAAAAAACCGGCGAAGGTACTGTCGGGCGGGGAAAAGGGACGCATGCTGTTCGGCAAGCTGATGATGCAGAAACCCAATATCCTGATTATGGACGAACCGACCAACCACCTGGATATGGAGTCGATCGAGTCGCTGAATATGGCGCTGGAGATGTATGAAGGCACGCTGATTTTCGTTTCGCACGACCGTGAATTCGTCAGCTCGCTGGCGACGCGCGTGCTGGAGATCAAAGAGGACCGCGTGGTGGACTTTACCGGCACCTACGAAGACTATCTGCGCAGTCAGGGTATTTACTGATTCAACAGACTATGTGGGGTAGCGAGAGTTACCCCATGGCGGTTAGCTCGGGCGCGAACGCAGGTGGCATGGCCCGATCGCAAAGTCGCTTAAGCATCCATGCCGCTCGGCCCGCACCATCCCTGGCGCGGGACGCTTTGCTTTTCGGTCCATGCCACCTGCTTTGAAGCTTATTAGCTGGCTGTCGGCAAACCACAGACTTCGCAGTGCGCATCTTGCGCTACCTTCACGCTGCGAAACTCCGCGCTCATTGCATCATACATCAGCAGCCGCGAGGCGGCGGGCGTGCCGAAGGCCGTCAGCACTTTAATCGCCTCCATCGCCTGCATGGCGCCAATTACCCCGACCAGCGGTGCCATCACGCCCGCTTCGACGCAGCTGAGCGTCTGCTCGCCGAACAGGCGGCTAATGCAGCGATAGCAGGGCGTGCCCGGCTGCCAGGTAAAGACGCTAATCTGGCCTTCCATACGAATCGCCGCGCCGGAAACCAGCGGCACGCCACGCGACCGACAAAGGCGGTTGAGCTGTTCGCGGATCTGCACGTTGTCGGTACAGTCGAGCACCGCCTGATGCCTGGCGATCAGCGTTTCAAGCGCCTCATCTTCCAGCACGCCGTTAACGGTATCAATCTGCACATGCGGATTGATGGCGGCGAGACTCTGCGCCGCCGAGTCGACCTTGGCGCGGCCAATATCCGCGTCGTGATGCAGGATCTGACGCTGCAGGTTCGACAGCGCGACGGTATCGAAATCGAGCAGGGTCAGCGCGCCGACGCCCGCGGCGGCCAGATAGGGCGACGCGGCGCAGCCCAACCCGCCAAGACCGACAATCAGCGCGCGGCTCGCCTTGAGCTTTTCCTGCCCGTCGAAGTCGAAGCCGCGCAGCACAATCTGGCGGTTATAGCGCAGCATCTCTTCATCGCTGAGTTCAGGCAGCATTATCCCTCCAGCAGCGTATTGAATGGCTCAACCTCGACCCATTCGCCCGGCTCGACCGCGCCGCGATCGCGTTCCAGCACGATAAAGCAGTTGGCGGCGGCGAAAGAGCTAAAGACGTGCGAGCCCTGGTGGCCGGTAGTGTGCACCTCCAGCTCGCCGTCCTCGCCGCGACGCATGATGCCGCGCTGGAAATCGAGGCGGCCAGGCGATTTTTTCAGGCGGGAGGCGGCACGCGCGCGCAGGCGCGGCGGCAGCGGCGACGCGCTCTGGCCGGTCAGGGCGGCGAGCAGCGGCTGCACCAGCTGATAGAAGGTGACGGCGGCCGACACCGGATTGCCCGGCAGCCCGCAGAACCAGCTGCTGGCGAGGCGGCCGAAGGCGAAAGGCTTACCTGGCTTGATAGCCAGCTTCCAGAAGGTGATAACGCCGAGCTCGTCCAGCATGGTTTTGGTGAAATCCGCTTCGCCGACTGATACGCCCCCGGTGCTGATCACCACGTCGGCCTGCCGATCCGCTTCTGCGAACGCGCGGCGCAGCGCCTGCGGATCATCTTTAATGATGCCCAAATCGATCACTTCGCAGCCGAGCTTGCGCAGCATCAGCGAGACGGCAAAACGGTTCGTGTCGTAGATCTGACCGGGCGCCAGCGGCTGGCCGACAGGCTGCAGCTCGTCGCCGGTGGAGAAAACCGCCACGCGCAGCTTGCGCAGCACGCTGACTTCGGCAAGGCCGAGCGAGGCGAGCAGCGGCAGCTCCGCTGCGCCGAGCCGTACGCCTGCCGCCAGCACCGGCTGGTCGCGACGGATATCTTCGCCGATCCGGCGGATATTTTGTCCCGCCCGCACCGGCGCGTTAATTACAATGCCATCGTCGACCTCGTGCGTCTCTTCCTGCATCACCACCGCTTCGCACCCTGGCGGCACCGGCGCGCCGGTCATAATGCGTACCGCGCTGCCCGCTGGCCAGTCGCCGTCAAAAGGGGCGCCGGCAAAGGCTTTGCCAGCAATCTTCACCGGTTGGTCCGATTGAATATCGGCCAGTCGCACGGCGTAGCCGTCCATCGCCGAGTTATCAAAGGGCGGCACGTCAATCGGCGAGGTGACCGGCAAAGCGGTAATGCGGCCAGCCGCATCCGCCAGCGGCACGCTGACGCGATCGCGCAGAGGCTGAAGCTGCGCCAGCATTTTTGCCTGCGCCTCCTCCAGAGAAATTAATCCTGCGGTAAAGCTTTCCATCGTATGAGCAACCTGAGTAAAGAACGTTGCGGACTATTATGGTGCTAATTGCCAGCAGAGTCACATTTCCGCCGCGGCATAAGCCACAATAAAAGGTTATGGCTGACGCGCCAGTTTCTCCTTTACAAGCTCAGAGAGGCTTTCTATAGTCAAAAATCATTTAAATTGGCTGAAAACCATTTTAAATCAGTGTTTTCACTCCGGTAAAAGGACAGGGCAAGCGTTATGGTTAAAGCAGTCATCGCCATTCACGGTGGGGCAGGCGCCATTACGCGCTCGGCAATGAGCGCAGAAAAAGAGCAGGCGTATCGTCAGGCGCTGAGCGATATCCTCAGTGCGGGACAGCAGATGCTGGCGCAGGGCGCCAGCGCGCTGGACGCCGTGACCGAAGCGGTGCGGCTGCTGGAGGAGTGCCCACTGTTCAACGCCGGCAAGGGCGCGGTCTTCACGCATCAGGGCACGCACGAGCTGGACGCCTGCGTGATGGACGGCCGCACGCTGGCGGCAGGCGCGGTGGCAGGCGTGTCGCGCCTGCGCAATCCGGTGCTGGCGGCGCGCAAGGTGCTGGAATCGAGTCCGCACGTGCTCTTTATCGGCGCGGGCGCGGAGCAGTTCGCGCGGGATAACGGGCTGGAAGAGGTCGATCCCGCTTTCTTTTCGACGCCGGAACGCTGGGAGCAGCTTCAGCGCGCGCTGACCAGCGATGAGATGGTGCTGGATCACGATGGCGCGGCGAAAGCTGACGACCCGCTCGATCCCGACCGCAAATTCGGCACCGTGGGCGCGGTGGCGATCGATGCGGAGGGCAACCTCGCCGCCGCCACTTCGACCGGCGGCATGACCAACAAACAGGCGGGACGCGTTGGCGATTCGCCGCTGCCGGGAGCCGGCTGCTACGCCAGCAACGACACGGTGGCGGTCTCCTGCACCGGCACGGGCGAGGTCTTTATTCGTACCCTGGCAGCCTACGATATCGCCGCGCAGATGCGCTACGGCGGTCATTCGCTGCAGCAGGCGTGCGTTAACGTTATCCACGACGCCGTTCCCGAGCTGGGCGGCAGCGGCGGCCTGATCGCTATCGATCGCTTCGGCAACGTGGCGCTGCCGTTCAACAGCGAAGGCATGTACCGCGGCGTGGCGCGCGTGGGCGAAGAGATTGAGGTCGGCATCTATCGCGAAGGCTAAGGAGCAGGCATGACGCAGCAAATGGCGCCGGATCAGGTTCTGGCGGTACGCAATCTCAACGTACGCTTCAGCCATGAAGGGCGCGTGACGCACGCGGTGCGCGACCTCTCGCTCGAGGTGCAGCGCGGCGAAACCCTGGCAATCGTCGGCGAGTCCGGCTCCGGTAAATCGGTCACCTCGCTGGCGCTGATGCGGCTGATCGAGCAGGCGGGCGGCGAGGTCAGCGGCGATATTTTGCTGCGCCGCCGCAGCGGCGAACTGCTGGACGTGATGCGCGCAGCGCCAGGCGTAATGCGCCGCGTGCGCGGCGCCGACATGGCGATGATTTTTCAGGAGCCGATGACCTCGCTCAACCCGGTTTTTACCGTTGGTGAGCAGATTGCCGAGTCGATTCGGCTGCATCAGGGCAAAGGCCATCAGCAGGCGCTGGCGGAAGCGCGGCGCATGCTCGATCTGGTGCGCATTCCCGAGGCGCAGAGCGTGCTGGCGCGCTATCCGCATCAGCTCTCTGGCGGCATGCGCCAGCGCGTGGTGATCGCCATGGCGCTCTCCTGCCGTCCCGCGCTGCTGATCGCCGATGAGCCGACCACGGCGCTCGACGTCACCATTCAGGCGCAGATCCTGCAGCTGATCCGCGTGCTGCAAAAAGAGATGCAGATGGGGGTGATTTTTATCACCCACGATATGGGCGTGGTGGCCGAAATGGCGGACCGCGTACAGGTAATGTATCGCGGTGATGGGGTGGAGAGCGCGCCGGTGCAGCAGCTGTTTGACGCGCCGCAGCAGCCCTATACTCAGGCGCTGCTGGCGGCGGTGCCGAAGCTTGGCGCGATGAGCGGTCAGCCGCTGCCCGCACGTTTTCCTCTGCTGCGCGCTGGCGGTCAGGCGGAGCCGGAGACGCCGCAGGACACCGCGCGTCGCGATCTCGACCCGATTTTGCAGGTGCGCGATCTGGTGACGCGCTTCGATATTCGCGGTGGCCTGCTTAACCGCGTCAGGCGTCGCGTGCATGCGGTAGAGAAGGTGAGTTTCGATCTCTACGCCGGTGAGACGCTGGCGCTGGTGGGTGAATCGGGCTGCGGCAAATCGACCACCGGGCGGTCGCTGCTGCGGCTGGTGGCGAGCCAGGGCGGCACCATTACCTTCAACGGCCAACGCATCGACAGGCTCGCCGGCGCGGCGCTGGCGCATCTGCGGCGCGATATCCAGTTTATCTTTCAGGATCCCTACGCCTCGCTCGATCCGCGCCTGACGGTGGGCTTCTCTATTATGGAGCCGCTGCTGGTGCATAAGGTGATGCCGCGTCGCGAGGCGGAGCAGCGCGTCGCCTGGCTGCTGGAAAAAGTGGGGCTGCTGCCGGAGCACGCGCAGCGCTATCCTCATGAGTTTTCCGGCGGCCAGCGCCAGCGCATCTGCATCGCGCGCGCGCTGGCGCTCAATCCCAAAGTGGTTATCGCCGATGAGTCGGTGTCGGCGCTCGACGTGTCGATTCAGGCGCAGATCGTCAATCTGATGCTCGATCTGCAGCGCGAATTCGGTATCGCCTTCCTGTTTATTTCGCACGATATGGCCGTTGTCGAGCGCATCAGCCATCGCGTGGCGGTTATGTATCTGGGACAGATCGTTGAAATGGGGCCGCGCCAGGCGGTGTTCGAGCAGCCGAGGCACCCCTACACCCGCAAGCTGATGGCTGCCGTGCCGGTGGCGGATCCGGCGCACCGTCGACGCGAACGCGCATTGATGGTGGATGAAATACCCAGCGCCGTGCGCGCGCTGGGCGACGAGCCTGAAGTCGCGCCGCTGATGGAGGTGGCACCGGGCCATTTCGTCGCGCGTCATGCTATCAGCAGCACCTGACATCACAATCACACTAAGCAGGGATACAGGAGAACACGATGCACAACGCAATGCGTAAAGGGTTACTGGCTGCGGGCGTCATGAGCGCCATGGCGGCGCTGCCCGCCTGGGCGGCAAAAGATGCGGTTATCGCCGTCGGCTCCAACTTCACCACGCTCGATCCTTACGACGCCAACGACACGCTGTCGCAGGCGGTGGCGAAATCCTTCTATCAGGGGCTGTTCGGCTTCGATAAAGAGATGAAGCTGACTAACGTGCTGGCGGAAAGCTATCAGGCAAGCCCGGACGGCCTGACCTACACCATTAAGCTGCGTCCGGGAATCAAGTTCCAGGACGGCACTGACTTTAACGCCGAAGCGGTCAAGGTCAACCTGGAGCGCGCCAGCAATCCGGATAACCACCTCAAGCGCTATAACCTGTTTAAATATATCGCCACCACCGAGGCCGTCGATCCCACCACGGTCAAGATCACCCTGAAGCAGCCGTTTTCGGCCTTTATCAACAACCTGGCGCACCCGGCCGCCGCGATGATTTCGCCCACCGCGCTGAAAAAATATGGCAAAGAGATCGGCTTTCACCCGGTCGGCACCGGCCCATATGAGCTGGTGACCTGGAACCAGACCGACTATGTGAAGGTGAAAAAGTGGGACGGCTACTGGAAGAAGGGCTATCCGAAACTCGACAGCATCACCTGGCGTCCGGTGGTGGATAACAACACCCGCGCGGCGATGCTGCAGACTGGCGAAGCGAACTTCGCGTTCCCGATCCCCTTCGAGCAGGCCAAACTGCTGGAGAAGAACGCGAAGCTGAAGGTGGTGACCTCGCCGTCGATCATGCAGCGCTATATCAGCCTGAACGTTACCCAGAAGCCGTTCGACAACCCGAAGGTGCGTGAGGCGCTTGAGTACGCCATCAACCGCGAGGCGCTGACCAAAGTCGCCTTCGCCGGTTATGCAACGCCGGCGACCGGCATCGTCCCGCCGTCAATCGACTTTGCGCAGCGCTACCCGGCGATTCAATATAACCCGGCCAAAGCGCGCGAGCTGCTGAAGGAAGCGGGCTACCCTAACGGCTTTGAAACCACGCTCTGGTCGTCGCATAACCACAGCACTGCGCAAAAAGTGCTGCAGTTTACCCAGCAGCAGCTGGCGCAGGTGGGCGTGAAGGTGAAAGTCACGGCGATGGACGCTGGTCAGCGCGCCGCCGAGGTGGAGAGTAAAGGCCAGAAAGAGAGCGGCGTCCGCATGTTCTACACCGGCTGGTCCGCCTCTACCGGCGAAGCCGACTGGGCGCTGACGCCGCTGTTCGCCACCACCTCCTGGCCGCCCGCCATCTTTAACACCGCCTTCTACAGCAATCCGCAGGTGGATAAAGACCTGGCCGATGCGCTGAAGACCACCGATCGCGATCGCAAAGCCAGCCTCTATAAAGACGCGCAGGATAAAATCTGGAACGACCATCCGTGGATCCCGCTGGTGGTGGAGCAGCTGGTTTCCGCCAACACCGCGTCGCTGACCGGGTTCTACGTGATGCCCGATACCTCATTCAGCTTTGACGAGGCCGACCTGAAGTAACCCGACCGGCCAGCCCGCGCGGGCTGGCCGCCGCTGCGCAGGATTTCGCATGCTTAACTATTTTATTAAACGTCTGCTTGGGCTCATCCCGACGCTGCTGATTGTCGCGGTGCTGGTGTTCCTGTTTGTGCACCTGCTGCCGGGCGATCCGGCGCGCCTGATCGCCGGTCAGGACGCCGACGCCACGGTGGTGGCGCTGGTGCGCCAGGAGCTGGGGCTGGATCAGCCGCTGCCGCAGCAGTTCTGGCACTTTATGCTGAATGCGCTGCAGGGCGACTTCGGTCATTCGCTGGTGTCGAAGCGGCCGGTCGCCGAGGAAATCGCCACCCGCTTTATGCCGACGCTGTGGCTGACGCTGGCCAGCATGATCTGGGCGGTGATTTTCGGCATGACGATCGGCATCGTCTCCGCCGTGTGGCGCAACCGCTGGCCCGATCGCCTCGGCATGACGCTGGCGGTTTCGGGCATCTCTTTTCCCGCCTTTGCGCTCGGCATGCTGCTGATGCAGGTTTTTTCGGTGGAGCTGGGCTGGCTGCCGACCGTCGGCGCCGACAGCTGGCGGCACTATATTCTGCCGTCGATTACGCTGGGCGCCGCCGTGGCGGCGGTGATGGCGCGCTTTACCCGCGCCTCGTTCGTTGAGGTGATGCAGGAAGACTATATGCGCACCGCGCGCGCCAAAGGGGTGCGCGAATCGCTGGTGGTGGTCAAACATGGCCTGCGCAACGCCATGATCCCGGTGGTCACCATGATGGGCCTGCAGTTCGGCTTTCTGCTTGGCGGCTCCATCGTGGTGGAGGTGGTCTTCAACTGGCCTGGCCTCGGTCGCCTGCTGGTGGATTCAGTGGAGATGCGCGACTACCCGGTGATCCAGGCCGAAGTGCTGCTCTTTTCGCTGGAGTTCATCCTGATCAACCTGATTGTCGACCTGCTCTATGCGGCAATCAATCCCGCTATTCGCTACAGGTAAGGAGTCGCAATGAAAAACTGGCGACGCGAAGCGGTGCTGAAAAGCCTGCCGCTGACGACGGAAAATCGGGTTCGAACGCCCTGGAGCGAGTTCTGGCGACGCTTTCGCCGCCAGCCGGTGGCGATGACCGCCGGGCTGTTCGTGCTGCTGCTGATCGTGCTGGCGTTTATCGCGCCGCTGATCGCGCCGTTCGACGCTGAGAACTATTTCGACTACGACCGGCTCAATCAGGGGCCTTCGCTGATGCACTGGTTCGGCGTCGATGCGCTGGGCCGCGATATCTTCAGCCGCGTGCTGGTCGGCACCCGCATCTCGCTGATCGCCGGCTTCTTTTCGGTGGCGATCGGCGCGACCATCGGCACCTTCTTCGGCCTGCTGGCGGGCTACTACGAGGGCGCCTGGGATCGCATTACTATGCGCATTTGCGACGTGCTGTTCGCATTTCCCGGCATTCTGCTGGCGATTGCGGTAGTGGCGATTATGGGCAGCGGCATGAGCAACGTGATTATCGCGGTGGCGATTTTCAGCATCCCGGCGTTCGCCCGCCTGGTGCGCGGCAATACGCTGGTGCTGAAGCATCAGACCTATATTGAGTCGGCGCGCAGCATCGGCGCCTCGGACGCCACCATTCTGCTGCGCCATATTCTGCCCGGCACGGTGTCGTCTATCGTGGTCTACTTCACTATGCGCATCGGCACCTCGATTATTACCGCTGCCAGCCTGTCGTTTCTTGGCCTGGGCGCGCAGCCGCCGACGCCGGAGTGGGGCGCGATGCTCAACGAGGCGCGCGCCGATATGGTACTGGCGCCGCACGTGGCAATTTTTCCCAGTCTCGCGATTTTTCTCACGGTTTTAGCATTTAATTTGCTTGGCGACGGGCTACGGGACGCACTCGATCCTAAACTCAAGACATGAAAAAATTCGATTACGAGCAGGACTTTAAAACCATCGACTTCCGCAAACACCCTGAACGTTATCAGGTCGGGCGCGGCGAGCAGGGCGTGCTGATGGTGGAGCCTTATAAAAGCGAGATCTTGCCGCACTGGCGCTTCCGCACCGTGCCGATTGCCGAAGCGTCGGCGGCGAAGATCATGGCGCTGTTTGAAGCCTACCGCGCGCAGGATGATTTTGTCGGTATGGATATGGCGCGCAAGTTCATTCAGATGGGCTATACCCGCGCGCGCCGCTACAGCAATCATAAGGGCGGACGCAAGTATGACGCCGACGGCAACGAGCTGCCGCGCGGCGTCGACGAAGAGAAGGCCGCTGCGGCGGCCGTTTTCAAGGCCTACTGGGATCGCCTGCGCGAAGATGAAGACTATCTGACGCGCAAGCAGGCGCATCAGAAGCTGTACGGCTAAAGCAACCTGCACGTCGCTCCCCATCTTACCGGACGCTGGCCTGTTCGCCGCGCTGACGCTTGCGCGGGTTTCGCCATGTCACGCTGACATTGCCGCGCTTTTTGTAGGGAGATTATGGCGTCTTTTCAGTGAGATAAGCGACGATTCTGTCTGGTAAAGGGCGGCGATTTCTCCCCTGTATTACGTAAATAAGTGCAAACGTGGCGGCCTGCGGGTCAGAGGCTAACCCACGGGAATTTCAGCGAAAATTTCTGGCCGCTAAAGGCGTACCTTTTGTCAATAATCAGAACAGGGTTGAGTTTAGCGCGGCCTGGTGCTTAAATCCTGAATTCAAATTTGCTGTGAATTCAACAATAAGCAGTTAACAAGGCAGCTGCGGACACCTGTCGCCGCAGTCGACTAAGTGGATAATGTGAGAGCGCAATGATGAAAGAGATCGTTAACGGATTTCTGAGTTTTCAACAGAATGTGTTTCCTGAAAGGAAGGATCTTTTCAAAAGCCTGGCGTCGAACCAAAATCCGAAAGCGCTGTTTATCTCCTGTTCCGACAGCCGTTTAGTACCGGAGCTGGTGACCCAGCAGGAGCCGGGCCAGCTCTTCGTGATCCGCAACGCGGGTAATATCGTGCCGCCGTTCGGGCCGGAGCCGGGCGGCGTATCCGCCACCATTGAATATGCCGTCATGGTGCTGGGCGTTAGCGAAATTATTATTTGCGGTCACTCCAACTGCGGCGCGATGAACGCCATCGCCTCCTGTCAGTGCATGGATAATATGCCGGCGGTCGATCACTGGCTGCACTACGCGGATGCGGCGAAAACCGTGGTAGAAGAGCGCCAGTATGAGACGCCAGAAGCGAAGCTGAACGAGATGGTCAAAGAGAACGTCATCGCCCAGCTGAACAATATCAAGACACATCCGTCCGTGGCGCTGGCGCTGCGTAAAGGCAAAGTACGCCTGCACGGCTGGGTCTACGATATCGAGTCAGGCAAAATTATCGCCCTGACCGAAGGGGGCAAGCGCTTTATTTCGCTCTCCGATAACCCGGAAACCTGCTTCGAGTAAGCTTCCCGCCCGCTGCACGCGCAGCGGGCGTTTCCTTTCTGTTCCTCCCTGGCGGGTTCCCGACGGGCTGCCTGCGCGATTCACCTTCGACTTCCTTTATCTGCGCTGAGCGGTATCCGCAGCGACTACGCGCCTCGCTGAAAGCGACCTCTCTTCTTTAATCTTTTGTAAAGCCTGAACATTATTTGGTCGTGCTGGCTACGCTTAAGCTCATCCCCTGACGACTGGAGCACACTATGGCCCGACTGACTGCCGCGCTGCTACTCGGCGGCGCGCTGTTTACTCTCCCCGCGCTGGCGGAGGAAGTGCAGGTTCAGGTTTTGCAGGACAAGCTGAATCATCCCTGGTCGGTGGCGTTTCTGCCCGATAATCAGACGCTGCTGCTGACTGAACGCAGCGGAGAGCTGCGTAGCTGGCGGCCCGACAGCGGCCTGTCGCCGCCGATCGAGGGGGTGCCGAAAGCGGCGGTGCGCCGACAGGCGGGGCTGCTTGACGTGGTGCTGGCGCCGGACTTTGCGCAGAGCCGCCGCGTGTGGCTCAGCTATACCGAAGCCAGCAGCGGCGGTGAACTGGGCGCGGTGGTGGGTTATGGCCAGCTCAGCGCAGACAACCGGCGGCTGACCGGCTTCAGGCCGGTGATCCGTCAGACGCCAGCGCTTTCGGCGGGCAATAACCTCGGCACGCGCCTGGCCTTCGATCGTGACGGCTATCTCTACATCGTTTTTGGCGATAACTTTCACAGCAGCAGCGCGCAGGATCTCGATAAGCTGACCGGCAAAATGCTACGGCTAAACCAGGACGGCAGCGTGCCGAAAGATAATCCTTTCGTCGGCCGCAGCGGCGCGCGTCCCGAGATCTGGGCCTACGGCCTGCGCAATCCGCAGGGGCTGGCGCTGAATCCCTGGACGCAGCAGATATGGGAAAGCGAGCACGGCCCGCGCGGTGGGGATGAGGTGAATATTCCGCAGAAAGGCAAAAATTACGGCTGGCCGCTGGCCACCTGGGGAATTGATTACAACGGCAGCAAGGTGCCGGAATCGAAAGGATCGCACGCTGAGGGCACTGAGCAGCCACTATTCTACTGGAAACAGTCGCCTGCGGTGAGCGGCATGGCCTTTTATAACAGCGCGCGCTTTCCGCAGTGGAAGAATTCGCTGTTTATCGGCGCGCTTAAGGATAAGAGCCTGATACGGCTCAGCGTCAACGGCGAAAAGGTCGTCGAGACGCAGCGTCTGCTTAAGGATCGCGACGAGCGTATCCGCGACGTGCGTCAGGGGCCGGACGGCTATCTCTACGTGCTTACCGACAGCGACAACGGCAAGCTGCTGAAGGTGGGGCTGGTCGAGACAGCCGGCGCGTCACGCGGCTAGTCAGCGCGCCCAGCGGCAGACTTGCCAGCCGCGGTTCAGCGCCTCCTGATGCAGCAGCGCATCCGGGTTAATCACGAGCGCATGATCGGCCTGCGCCAGCAGCGGCAGGTCGTTCATCGAGTCGCTATAGGCCCAGGTGTGGGCGAAGTTCTGCTCCTGCTGCAGGGCGCGCCAGTCGGTCAGCCGCGTAACTTTTCCCTCTTTATAGGTCATGGTGCCGTAGGTTTGTCCGCTGTAGCGGTCATCCACGACCTCGACGCCAATCGCCAGCGCGCCGTGCGCGCCCAGCCGTTCGGCAATCGGCGTCACCAGATGTTCGCCGCTGGCGGAGCAGATCACCACTTTGTCACCGCGCTGCTGGTGCCAGCTGATGCGGTCGCGCGCTTCAGGATAGACGCGCGGCAGAATGTCGCGCTGTATCCAGCGGCGTACCCAGCCCGCGACGGTCGGCGCCGCCAGACCGGCCAGCGGCGAGAGCGTTAGCGCCATATAATCTTCCATCGCCAGCGTGCCCGCGTAGTAGTGCGCCATCAGCGCCTGCTCTTCAGCCAGCAGCGCTTCACGGGCAAAGCCCTGCGAAACCAGCCAGCGCAGCCAGAGGCCGGTGCTGTCTTCGCAGATAACGGTTTCGTCGAGATCGAATACGGCTAAGTCCATGGTGGGTCTCCTCTATAGACTCCCATCAGCCTGGCAGAATTTTGTGACACTCTTGACCCTTCTGCGAAAAATCGGAATTTCACCGGCTTTTCCAGACGCTCGCCGGGCGCGACACTGGTCAGCGCGCCCGGCCGATGCCAGGGTTACTCTACTAAACTCTATAAAACTTTACGGTTGAGCGGTTTTTTTCATGC
This sequence comes from Enterobacter sp. BRE11, assembly GCF_031844285.1. Taxonomy (NCBI): domain Bacteria; kingdom Pseudomonadati; phylum Pseudomonadota; class Gammaproteobacteria; order Enterobacterales; family Enterobacteriaceae; genus Enterobacter; species Enterobacter sp. BRE11. The sequence continues at coordinate 13,083 of NZ_JAUZUX010000001.1, read as the reverse complement.
TCTGCAGAGAGTAGCGTTTTACTCTGTCGATTTTTGCCTTAAAACCGCGATTTAACATGGAATTTCCTCGCACATGACCACTATTCGTTCCTCATGCCGCCTGCGGCACGCCGCCGCCTCGCTACTGCTGTTTATCGCCCCTGCTGCTTTTGCCGTGGATGCCCCTGCGCCCCCTCAGGTCGAAGCCAAAGCCTGGATATTAATGGATTACGCCAGCGGCAAGGTGCTGGCGGAAGGCAATGCGGACGACCGGCTCGATCCCGCCAGCCTGACCAAGATGATGACCAGCTATGTGGTCGGCCAGGCGCTGAAGTCGGGCAAAATCAAGCGCGACGATATGGTGACCATCGGGCAGGATGCCTGGGCCACCGGCAATCCCAAACTGAAAGGCTCGTCGCTGATGTTCCTCAAGCCCGGCGACCGCATTCCGGTGTCGGAGCTGAATAAAGGCATCGTCATTCAGTCCGGCAACGACGCCTGCATCGCGCTGGCGGACTATGTCGCCGGCAGCCAGGACGCCTTTATCGGGCTGATGAACAACTACGTTAAGGCGTTTGGGCTGAAGAATACTCACTTTATGACGGTGCACGGGCTGGATGCGGAAGGGCAGTACAGTACGGCGCGCGATATGGCGCTGATTGGCCAGGCGCTGATCCGCGACGTGCCGGAAGAGTATGCGCTGAATAAAGAGAAAGAGTTCACCTTCAACCGTATTCGCCAGATGAACCGTAACCGGCTGCTCTGGAGCACCAACCTGCAGGTCGACGGTATCAAAACCGGCCATACCTCGGGCGCCGGTAATAACCTGGTGGCCTCCGCCACCGAGAACGATATGCGGCTGATCTCCGTGGTGCTCGGCACCGCCACCGACGCCGCGCGCTTCCGCGAGAGCGAGAAGCTGCTGACCTGGGGATTCCGCTTTTATGAAACCGTGACGCCGATTAAGGCGGATAAACCCTTCGCCCAGCAGCGCGTCTGGTTCGGCGATCGTAAAGAGGTCAACCTCGGCGTCGAGAAGGATGCCGCGCTGACGCTGCCGAAAGGTCAGATGAAGAACCTGAAGGCGAGCTATACCCTTACCACGCCGCAGCTTGAGGCGCCCTTAAAGAAAAATCAGGTGGTGGGTACCATCGACTTCCAGCTTGACGGCAAAACCCTTGAGCAGCGGCCGCTGGTGGTGATGGAGGAGGTGCCGGAGGGCAATTTCTTCAGCCGCATCGTCGATTTCGTGCTGATGCAGTTCCACTCGCTGTTTGGCAAGTGGTTTAGTTAAAGCACACTCTGGTAGCGTTGAGCAGACGCGGATGGCATGGGCCGCTCGCAAAGTCGCTCAAGGCTTCCCTGCGCGCTCGGCCCGCGTGGTGACGCACCTCATCCCTGAGGTGCGCCCGTAAACGGGCCAGCGCGCTGCCCGCTTGCTTAATCCTGGATCCAGCCCTTGCGTATCGGCAGGGCGAAGAGCGCGCGGTAGGCGGCGTTAAAGATCGCCAGCATGCGCACGCCATATCCCTGCCAGGCGAGATGCGACGCCAGGCAGCCGAGCAGCCCCACCAGAAATCCGCCTAGCATATCCATCGGCCAGTGCACGCCGAGATAGACGCGCGACCAGGCGATGGCGGTGCCAGGCGCCATCAGGATCACACCTGACCAGAGGCGATGCCAGAAGATAAACGCCAGCGCAAAGGTGAAAATAGTGGTGCCGTGGTCGCTCGGGTAGGAGTCGTCAGGCGCATGATGCAGAAACTGATAGCCAAGCCCGATAGCAAAGGGCCGCGGATGGGGGAAAAGCTGGCCAACGCACCAGGAGATAGCAAGGGCGTAGATCAGCGCCATACCGGTTTTCAGCACCAGCACGCGCTGCGATTTCACCTGGTCACGCGGCCCCCAGAGCCAGAGAGCGACAATCAGCAGCGGCACGATGGCGATCAAATCTTTGGCGATAAAGGTCGCCAGCGCCAGCAGCCAGCCGGGCGAATCGGGCGTGGCGTTAATAGCTAAAAACAGAGAGTGGTTCAACGCTTCCATAGGGTAAGAAATCCTCGTCGTAGGTCTGCGCCCGTTCGCCGTTGCGCACAAAATGTCAATGAAGCGACCTATTCTGGCGATGCGGTGCGTCGGGAGATATAGCGCCGGTTCCTAAATGACGCGCAGGTTTCAGAACGGTTTAAGTTCAGTGACGAGGTGCGCGCCCCTTGTCCGCTCTGCCTGTGGCGGTCGGGCAAACCGCAGGCATAAAAAAACCCGTCAGCAAAAAGCTGGCGGGCTCCACAATTTGGGGATTTCAAAGAAAAGCAGTGGCACTTATTCAGACTCACCCTGAATAAAAAAGTTCTGGACGGAGCCGAAAAAATTTTATAAGGGCAAAATCGGCCAGATAATCACAATCAGCGTGCCCGCCAGCGTCAGCAGCACGTTGGCGATGGCGTAGGTGCCCGCATAGCCCAGCGCCGGAATATTGCTGCGCGCCGTGTCGCAGATAATTTCCATCGCCGGCGCGCAGGTGCGCGCGCCCATAATCGCGCCGAACAGCAGCGCGCGGTTCATGCGCAGCACGTAGGCGCCGAACAGATAGCAGATTACGACCGGCAGCAGGCTCACCAGCAGACCGCACAGCAGCATCAACGCGCCTTCGCTGCCGAGGCCCTGGTTGATGCCGCTGCCAGCGCTCAGCCCGACGCCCGCCATAAACACCATCAGCCCGAACTCTTTCACCATGGTCAGGGCGCCCTGCGGGATATAGCCGAAGGTGGGATGGTTGGCGCGCAAAAAGCCGAGCATAATGCCAGCAAACAGCAGTCCGGCGGCGTTGCCGATGCCGAAGCTGAAGTTGCTGAACTGAAAGGTGATCAGCCCGATCATCAGCCCGACGATAAAGAAGGCGCAGAACGCCAGCAGATCGGTCATCTGGCTGTGAATCGCAATAAAGCCGATGCGATCCGCCACGCTTTTGACGCGTTTTGCTTCGCCGCTGACCTGCAGAATATCGCCTTTGTGCAGCATAATGCTGTCGTCGATTGGCATTTCGATCTGACTGCGGATGACGCGGTTCAGGAAGCAGCCGTGATCCGTGAGGTTGAGTTTGCTGAGACGCTTATTCACCGCATTGTGGTTCTTCACCACAATTTCCTCAGTCACGATGCGCATATCGAGCAGATCGCGGTCAAATACCTCTTTACCGTTGCGGAAGCTGGCGTCGAGCCGCGCGTGAGCGTCTGGATAACCTACCAGCGAAATGTCGTCGCCGAGCTGAAGCACCGCGTCGCCGTCCGGACTGGCGAGAATGCCGTTGCGGCGAATACGTTCGATATAGCAGCCGGTCTGGCGATAGATACCCAGCTCGCGCAGATTCTTGCCGCCGCTCCACGCCACCAGCTCTGGGCCAACGCGGTAGGCGCGGATCACCGGCAGAAAGACTTTACGCTGGCTGTCGGCATCCAGGCCGCGCTCGCGCGCGATTTGCTGAGCGCAGGTGGGCAGATCCTGATGCTGCAGGCGTGGCAGATAGCGGGCACCGAAAATCAGGCTCACCAGCCCTATCAGATAGGTGAGGGCGTAGCCAAGAGAGAGGTGATCCTGCATCAGTGCCAGCTGGCTGGCGTCGCTGATGCTCTGCCGCAGCGTATCGCCCGCGCCGACCAGCACCGGCGTCGAGGTCATTGAACCCGCCAGCATCCCGGCTGTCATGCCGATATCCCAGCCGAAAAGTTTGCCAAAGCCGAGCGCCAGCAGCAGAGCGCTGAGCACCATCACGATGGCCAGCAGAAAATAGTTTTTACCGTCGCGGAAGAAAATAGAAAAAAAGTTGGGGCCCGCTTCCACACCGACACAAAAAATAAACAGCATAAAGCCGAGACTCAATGCGGCGGTATTTATCGCAAAGTGTTGCTGGCCGAGTAATAAAGAAACAACTAATACGCCAATGGAATTTCCCAGCTGCACTGAACCCAGGCGCAATTTACCCAGGCAAAGACCCAGTGCCAAAACGACAAATAATAACAGAATGTCATTTCCGCTTAACAAATTTGCGACGTTTATGTTCACTGTTTAACTTCTTGTTTACTTGTAACCTGTTGATGGAAGGCCTGTTTTTCGCTATCTTGTGCAAGCCGCGCAGTGAGCCTGCTGGTTGATTTAAACCGCTCACTCTTAAACGGCAGCTATTCTAATCATAAAAATCACCCTCAGCCATTAGCTTTAATTTTCATATCGCTAACGGCCTGTTTCATTTAATTTCCACCAGAGATCGCGGCAGGTTGTTGTCATTGTGATGATTTTCAATAAGTGGGGTGATATGCCACAGCGTTCCCTACGCTGGACCAGTGCGATGCTTGGCGTTGCGCTCTACGGTCTGGTGTTTATTTATGCGCATCGTTACTGGCTGGTGGGCAATGCGCCGCTGGGCGGGCAGCCTGAACTGTTGCTTTTTTTATTACCGGGCGCGGTTATGGCGCTGCTGCATGCAGAGAGCCCGCTAAAAAGCACGCTGTTGATGGCATTTTGGGGCACGCTGCTTGGCATTGTGCTGCTGAACAGCACGTTGCTGGCACACACCACCTGGCTCACTCTGCTGGTCTGGAGCCTGAGCGCTCTCTTCTGGGCGGGCAGCGGCGCGCTGCTGGTGCGCCTGGCGCGCATCGTCTGGCGCTGACGCCAGAAACGAAAAACGGGCCGCGATGGCCCGTTGCGCTGGCGAAAAAGCTTACGCGCTCAGGTTTTCTTTGGTCCAGGCGGCGAAATCGGTGTAGCCGCCGATATGCTGCTCGTCGATGAAAATCTGTGGAACGGTGCTGACCGGTTTGCCCGCGCTTTTCTCCAGATCCGCTTTGGTAATGCCTTCCGCCTGGATATCCACATACTGGTAGCTAAAGTCGTCGCGCTCGGCGCTGAGCTTGTCGGCCAGCTCTTTCGCACGTACGCAATAGGGGCAGCCAGGACGACCAAAAATGACAGTAACCATGAAAAGCTCCTTAATTCAGGCTATTTAATGTGACCCATGTCACACAAGCTCAAGGTAGATGGTCAACATGATGCCCGCTCAAACCGCTTAAAGAAAGCAGGAAATGCCTGTTAGTCTGATGCGCGTCGTCTATGCAAGTCTGTAAACCTTGACCATAATTGACGGCCTGAACCCGGTGCGACCCAGGAGAATGCTATGCCGAATCTGGCGCGTTTACCTAAAGTTCTGCTGATCATGGAGGCGCTCGGCGGCCTGCTGACGCTGTGCGCCCTGCTGCTGGCCAACCGCTGGCTGCCGTTGCCCGCGCAGGCTGATGGCAAGACGCTGGCGACCGCGCTGCTGGTTATTGGCATTCTGCTGATGCTGCCCGCCGCCTGGCTGATGATATGGCGCACCGCGCAAGCGATGGTGCCGCAGCTTTTTGGCCGCACCAATACTAAAAATGAGACTCGCCGGAGACCTTAATGACACCGACCATCGATCTATTGTGCAGCCACCGTTCCATTCGCGCCTTTACCGACCAGGCGATCGGCGCGGAACAGCGTGAGGCGATTCTCGCCGCAGCGCAATCGGCGTCCACCTCCAGCTTTCTTCAGTGCTCTTCCATTATTCGCATCACCGATCGCGCGCTGCGCCAGCAGCTGGTCACCCTGACCGGCGGCCAGCAGTGGGTGGCGGACGCGGCGGAGTTTTGGGTATTTTGCGCCGACTTCAACCGCCACCTGCAGATTTGTCCCGATGCGCAGCTGGGCCGCGCCGAGCAGCTGCTGCTCGGCTGCGTCGATACCGCGCTGATGGCGCAAAACGCCATGGTCGCTGCCGAATCCCTTGGCCTTGGCGGCGTTTTTATCGGCGGTATCCGCAATAACATCGCGCAAGTCACCGAACTGCTCGGCCTGCCGAAATTCGTGCTGCCGCTGTTCGGCTTCTGTATCGGCTATCCCGATGCGGTGCCCGACGTTAAACCGCGTTTGCCGCAGGCGATGCTGGTGCATGAAAACCGTTATCAGCCTGTCGATCCGCAGGTGCTGGCCGACTACGATAGCCGCACGGCGATCTACTACGAGCAGCGCGACAGCAATCAGCGCAGCGAGACCTGGAGCGAGCTGATTCAGCGTCTGATCGTCAAAGAGACGCGCCCCTTTATGCTTGACTACCTGCACCAGCAGGGCTGGGCGACGCGTTAATTCCAGAGAGGGCAGATGATGAAAATCGCTATCCTGTCGCGCGACGGGCAACTTTACTCCAGCCGACGCTTGCGCGAGGTTGCCGAGCTGCGCGGGCATGAGATTCAAATCATCGATCCGCTCTCCTGCTACATGAATATCAACCCGGCCTCCCCAGCGGTGCACTACCGCGGCGAGCCGCTCGGCCATTTCGATGCGGTCATTCCGCGCATCGGCTCCGCCGCCACCTTCTACGGCACGGCGGTGCTGCGCCAGTTCGAAATGTGCGGCAGCTATCCGCTAAACGAGTCGCTGGCAATCGCCCGCGCGCGCGACAAGCTGCGCTCGCTGCAATTGCTGGCGCGTCAGGGCATCGATATGCCGGTGACCGGCTTCGCCTCGTCGCCCGACGATACCCAGGATCTCATCGCCATGGTCGGCGGCGCGCCGCTGGTGGTGAAGCTGGTAGAGGGCACGCAGGGCATCGGCGTGGTGCTGGCGGAGACGCGGCAGGCGGCGGAGAGCGTCATCGACGCCTTTCGCGGCCTTAACGCGCATATTCTGGTGCAGGAGTTTATCCAGGAGGCAAAAGGACGCGACGTGCGTTGCCTGGTGATTGGCGGCGAAGTGGTGGCGGCGATCGAGCGCGAGGCGAAAGAGGGTGATTTCCGCTCTAACCTGCATCGCGGCGGCAAAGCGCATCCGGTGGAGATTACGCCGCAGGAGCGTGCCATCGCGGTTAAAGCGGCCGCGACGCTGGGGCTGGACGTGGCGGGCGTCGATATTCTGCGCGCGCATCGCGGACCTCTGGTGATGGAGGTAAACGCCTCACCCGGCCTGGAAGGGATCGAAACCAGCACCGGCATCGATATCGCCGGCCTGATGATCGGCTGGACAGAGCGCAACGCTCTGCCCGGTTTCACTCTTAAAACCGGCGGTTGACGCGCGCTTTTCAGCGGTTTTCGTAGCGTCAGGCGCATTTTTTCCGTAAGCTTAGTCGCCTGTTTATTCACCCCTTGGGACACTACGATGGATTCTCTTGTCGTTCCGGATATCGACCTGTTGCGTCGCTGGCTGGATCAGCAAAATATCACCTGGTTCGAATGTGATGCCTGTCAGGCACTTCATCTGCCGCACATGCAAAATTTCGATGGGGTGTTCGACGCCAAAATCGATCTGGTCGACAACGTTATTCTCTTTTCCGCGCTAGCGGAAGTGAAGCCGACGGCGCTGATCCCGCTGGTCGGCGATCTGTCGCAGATCAACGCCAGCTCGCTGACGGTAAAAGCCTTTGTCGACATTCAGGACGACAACCTGCCGAAGCTGATTGTCTGCCAGTCCCTGGCGACCAGCGCCGGGTTGACCTTCGGCCAGTTCGCCAGCTTTATGAAGCAGAGCGAAGAGCAGGTGTCCATGGTCATTATGGAAGCCTTTGCCAACAATCTGCTGATGATGGGCGAAGAAGAAGAGCGCGCGCCAGTGAGCTTCAGCCACTCGCTGCTGCATTAATCCCGCCTTTTTCCGCCCTGATTTTACTGCCGCGTAATGCGGCAGTTTTCATTTCAAGCCCACCATTTTTTATTCTGCACTTTGCCCTTTACTGCCAGATATTTCTCGTGGTTTGTGCCGTTCCTGCCAGACCACATAGCACAAACATGCATAACCTGTCGCTAAAAGGCGTTTTTTACGCTGGGGTATGGTAGCCGCAGGGGAGCGAGGCTATTCTTGCGGGGCTGCATGAGACGTGGATTCGCAGCGCAGGTATCAGTTTTTACTATTAAACTCTCAATGAATATTGATTCATTGTGTCTGTGAATTGACGTACAGCTCGCAGCACTGGCCTCAGGCTTTGCCAGGCTGTGACGATCCGCTCAGGAGGAAATAAAAAGATGTTTAATCAAAAAAAATGGTTATCAGCTGCGGTTACCGGCGTACTGATGGTCGCCTCTGCAGGATCGATGGCGGAAGATAAAACGCTGCACGTTTATAACTGGTCAGATTATATCTCGGCGGACACGGTGCCGAATTTTGAGAAAGCCTCCGGCATTAAGGTGGTCTACGACGTCTTCGACTCCAACGAAGTGCTGGAAGGCAAACTGATGGCGGGCAGCACCGGCTACGACGTGGTGGTGCCATCCTCCAGCTTCCTGGCGCGCCAGCTGCAGTCCGGCGTATTCCAACCGCTTGATAAGAGCAAACTGCCGAACTACAAGAATCTCGATCCTGAGCTGATGAAGAAAGTGGCGCAGCACGATCCCGATAACAAATACGCCATTCCTTATCTCTGGGGCACGACCGGCATCGGCTATAACGTCGATAAGGTGAAGGCGGCGCTGGGCGCTGACGCGCCGGTCAACAGCTGGGATCTGGTGCTGAAGCCAGAAAACCTCGAGAAGCTGAAAAGCTGCGGCGTCTCTTTCCTTGACGCGCCGGAAGAGATCTTCGCCACCGTGCTGAACTACCTTGGTAAAGATCCCAACAGCTCAGACGCGAAAGATTATTCTGGCGCGGCGACCGATCTGCTGCTGAAGCTGCGCCCCAGCATTCGCTACTTCCACTCATCGCAGTACATCAACGATCTGGCGAACGGCAACACCTGCGTCGCTATCGGCTGGTCAGGCGATATTCTGCAGGCGAAAAACCGCGCTGAACAGGCGAAAAACGGCGTGCACCTTGCCTACAGCGTGCCGAAAGAGGGGGCGCTCGCCTTCTTCGACATGATGGCGATCCCGAAAGACGCGAAGAACCTCGACGCGGCCTATCAATGGCTGAACTACATCATGGATCCGAAAGTGATTGCCGACGTTTCCAACAAAATGTCCTACGCTAACGGTAACAAGGCGTCGCTGCCGCTGATCAACGCTGATATCCGCAACAATCCGGGCATCTTCCCGACGCCGGAGGCGATGTCGAAGCTGTTCGTGCTGAAGGTGCAGGATCCGAAGCTGGATCGCGCACGCACCCGTGCATGGACGCGCGTGAAAAGCGGGAAATAAGCGGCTTTTTGCCTGTTCGCCAACTTACAACCTGGAACAGAGGCGCTGCGCTGGCCTCTGTTTTCTCTTTTTTAGCGGCTGGCTTAGCCGTTCCGCGTAGACCGGAGTGAACTGTTAGTGAATGACGCGATCCCTCGTCCCCAACCTAAAACCGCAAAGGCGCTTACGCCCTTGCTGGAGATCCGCAATCTGACCAAATCGTTCGACGGACAGCACGCCGTGGACGACGTCAGCCTGACCATTTACAAAGGCGAAATTTTTGCGCTGCTTGGCGCCTCGGGCTGTGGCAAATCGACGCTGCTGCGCATGCTGGCGGGCTTCGAGCCGCCGACCAGCGGCCAGATTGTGCTGGACGGTCAGGATCTCTCTCACGTGCCGCCTTACCAGCGTCCGGTAAACATGATGTTCCAGTCCTACGCGCTCTTTCCGCACATGACGGTAGAGCAGAATATCGCCTTTGGCCTGAAGCAGGACAAACTGCCAAAGGGTGAAATTACGGCGCGGGTGCAGGAGATGCTGGCGCTGGTGCATATGCAGGAGTACGCGAAGCGCAAGCCGCATCAGCTCTCCGGCGGCCAGCGGCAGCGCGTGGCGCTGGCGCGCAGCCTGGCGAAGCGTCCCAAGCTGCTGCTGCTCGACGAGCCGATGGGCGCGCTCGATAAAAAACTGCGCGACCGCATGCAGCTGGAAGTGGTGGATATCCTGGAGCGCGTCGGCGCCACCTGCGTCATGGTGACGCACGATCAGGAAGAGGCGATGACCATGGCGGGGCGCATCGCCATTATGAACCGCGGCAAGTTTGTGCAGATCGGCGAGCCGGAAGAGATTTACGAGCATCCCACCACCGTTTACAGCGCCGAGTTTATCGGCTCGGTGAACGTCTTCAGCGGGCTGCTGCGCGAACGTCAGGAGGATGGCCTGGTGATCGACAGCCCCGGCCTGGTGCATCCGCTGAAGGTCGACTCCGACGTCTCGGTGCTGGACAACGTGCCGGTACACGTCGCGCTCCGCCCGGAGAAAGTGATGCTGTGCGACGAGGTGCCGGCGGACGGCTACAACTTTGCCGTGGGGGAAGTGGTGCACATCGCCTATCTCGGCGATCTCTCTATCTTTCACGTGCGCCTGAAAAGCGGGCAGATGATCAGCGCCCAGCTGCAGAACGCCCACCGCTTCCGCAAAGGATTGCCGACCTGGGGTGACGAAGTGCGCCTCTGCTGGGATGTCGACAGCTGCGTCGTGCTGACTGCCTGAGGAGATGCGATGAGCCAACTTTTTCACTCCAGCAAACCGGCGCGCGCCTGGCTGGCTGGCACGCCGCTGCAGCGCTGGGGGACGCGCATGAAAATGCGCCACGGCCGCAAGCTGGCGATTGCGCTGCCCTACGTCTGGCTGGTGCTCTTTTTCCTGCTGCCATTTTTAATCGTGCTGAAGATCAGCTTCGCCGATATTGCGCGCGCGATCCCGCCCTATACCGAGCTGGTTAGCTGGGCCGACGATCAGCTCAACGTGGTGCTGAATTTTGGTAACTACCTGACGCTCACCGACGATCCGCTCTACGTGGACGCCTACCTGCAGTCGCTGAAGGTGGCGGCGATCTCGACGCTGATCTGCCTGCTGGTCGGCTACCCGCTCGCCTGGGCGGTGGCGCACAGCAAACCTTCGATGCGTACCATCCTGCTGCTGCTGGTGATCCTGCCGTCGTGGACCTCATTCCTGGTGCGCGTCTACGCCTGGATGGGACTGCTCAACAACAACGGTATCCTGAACCGTTTCCTGATGTGGCTGGGGGTGATCGATCATCCGCTGGTGATCCTCTATACCAATACGGCGGTCTATATCGGCATCGTTTACTGCTATCTGCCCTTTATGGTGCTGCCGATCTATACCGCGCTGACGCGCATCGACTACTCGCTGGTGGAGGCCTCGCTCGATCTTGGCGCGAAGCCGCTGAAGACCTTTTTCAGCGTTATCGTGCCGCTGACTAAAGGGGGCATTATCGCCGGTTCGATGCTGGTGTTTATTCCGGCGGTGGGCGAGTACGTGATCCCGGAGCTGCTGGGCGGCCCGGACAGCATTATGATTGGCCGCATCCTGTGGCAGGAGTTCTTTAACAACCGCGACTGGCCGGTCGCCTCGGCGCTGGCGGTGATTATCCTGCTGATTTTGATCCTGCCGATCGTCTGGTTCCACAAGCATCAAAACCGTGAAATGGGAGAGAAGGAATGAATCAGCTGCCTGCGATTCGCTCGCCGTGGCGCACCGCCATTCTGATCTGCGGCTTCCTGTTTCTCTATGCGCCGATGCTGCTGCTGGTGGTTTACTCCTTCAACAGCTCGCAGCTGGTAACGGTGTGGGAGAGCTTCTCGTTTCACTGGTATCGCGTGCTGTTTCAGGACAGCGCCATGCTGGACGCGGTAGGCCTCAGCCTGACTATCGCCGCGCTGAGCGCTACCATGGCGGTGGTGCTCGGCACCCTGGCGGCGGTGGTGGTGGTGCGCTTTGGCCGCTTCCGCGGTCATACCGGCTTCGCCTTTATGCTGACCGCGCCGCTGGTGATGCCCGACGTGATCACCGGCTTGTCGCTGCTGCTGCTGTTCGTCGCGATGGGCAACGCCTTCGGCTGGCCGAGCGACCGCGGCATGCTGACCATCTGGCTGGCGCACGTCACCTTCTGTACCGCCTATGTGGCGGTGGTGATCAACTCGCGCCTGCGCGAGCTGGATCGCTCGATTGAAGAGGCGGCGATGGACCTGGGGGCGACGCCGCTCAAGGTGTTCTTTGTGATTACCGTGCCGATGATCGCCCCGGCGATCGTCACCGGCTGGCTGCTCGCCTTTACGCTGTCGCTGGACGATCTGGTGATCGCCAGCTTCGTCACCGGGCCGGGCGCGACCACCTTACCGATGGCGATCTTTGCCACGGTGCGGCGCGGCGTAAACCCGGAGATTAACGCGCTGGCGTCGCTAATCCTCTTTGTGGTTGGACTGGTGGGCTTTATCGCCTGGCGCTGGATGGCGCACGAAGAAAAGCAGCGTATTCGTGATATTCAGAAGGCGAGACGTGGCTGAAATCCTCAACCTTTGCCACTATAGATGCGGGCGGATTTTTTCCGCCTCGCACAGGTACGGTTACGGAGTCAGCCATGTCGGAAATCCTGAAAAAAAGTGATTTTATCTCTCTCGCGCCCGTACCGGTGACGGTTGCGGGCATCGCGATTATTGCGACACGCTGCCTGAGCGTGCTGATGCTGGCGAATGAGCTGGGTTTCGAAGAGATGGTCAACTTTGTTCACCGTAGCGCACAGGCGTGGGACTCCACCTTTATCTTTATCGCCAGCCAGCTGATCTTTTTCTACGAGCTGCGCTGCGCCTTTATGCTGCTGCGTGGCAGCAATCAGAGCCGCTGGGGCTTTGCGGCAACACAGCTGCTGGTGCTGCTCTACATGCTGACGGCTTCCACCGGCGGCATCTATCCGGAAATTTTCAGCATCAGCGGCGCGAATAACGCGCAGATCGTTCACCATACGCTGATGCAAAAGCTGCCCGATCTGCTGGTGCTGGGGCTGCTGTTTCTTCCAGCCAGCAGCCGCGCATTTTTCCGCAAGCGGTGAGACTATTGCGCTCCGCTTGTGAGGTATCGTTCAGGCTTTTTCTAATAACGACCTTTTGTCGATTTCCACTGCAATAGCCTCTTCAATTTTCGCCACCTGGGATAATTGACGGCGATGAAATATAATCTGGCTGGCATTCGAGTAGCCTGGCGCCCATAGCATATTGTTATCGTCGATGTCCTTATAGATTGAAATGAGCGGTTTTTCCCATGCGGCTGAAATATGGACTATCGATGTGTCTGGAGTGATGATCAAATCAGCGGAGGCAATCAACGCCATAGCGTGATGTAACGTCTTAAAGGGATTAATCACCGCAAAATCACTCATGTATTTATCAATTTTATTTAAGTGGTC